>RQZE01000005.1 GCA_003858585.1 Erysipelotrichaceae bacterium OH741_COT-311 | reverse complement strand
TTATAGCTATCCCTTGCGATAGTGAAACTAGCACGTTGCCAAGTTTTCTTTAAAGATATCTTTTGATATCTTTTTTATTTTATGTGGTATAATTTTTATTAGTCATAAGGAGGATTTTAGATGTTATTTCTATGTTATTCAAAATGTTCTACTTGTAAAAAAGCACAGAACCATCTTGATGAAAAAAAGATAAAGTACACACTAAGAGATATAAAAGAAGATAACCCTAGTAAAGAAGAATTAAGGGAGTGGATTTCTAAAAGTGGCTTGGCAATTGATAAGTTTTTTAATACATCAGGTTTAAAGTATAAAGAATTAAACTTATCTCAAAGAAAAAAAGAAATGTCGTTTGATGAAAAACTTGAATTGTTGTCACAAGATGGTATGTTGGTGAAACGTCCAATTTTTGTAAAAGAAAACAAAGTTCTTGTAGGCTATAAACAAGAGGATTATCAAGCATTATAATGGTGTCGTTGAAAGAATATGCTAAAGAGCATCATGTACCAATTATTCAGGATGAAGGATTAATTTTTTTGTTAAAAACAATTAATGATTATCGTTGTAAAAAGATTTTAGAGTTAGGAAGCGCTATTGGTTACTCGGCAATTCAAATGGCAAAGTTAGATAAAGCTATTCAAATTGTTACCATAGAAAAGAAAGAAGAACTTTATAAAGAAGCTCAAAAAAACATCAAATATGAGGGTTTAGAAAATCGAATTGTTATTCATAATATGAATATTGATGATTTTGAGACAAATGAACTTTTTGATTTAATTTTTGTAGATGCAGCTAAAGCTCAATATGGAAAGTATCTGAAAAAATTTAAAAAGAATTTAGCAAATCATGGTGTTTTCTTTTTTGATAATTTAGCTTTTCATGGGTTAGTAGAACATCCGGAATTGTGTAAAAGTAGAAATACTAAACAGCTAGTAAAAAAAATTAAAAAATTTATAGAAGAAACATTAGAGAATCCAAATTATAGTTGTAGCTATTATCCAGATATTGGAGATGGTATAATGATATTGAAAATAAAGGAGAATACATTATGAAATTTAAAACATTAGTAGGTTTGGCAGCTATCGCATCTGCAACAGTTTATTTAGTAAAGAAGTTTGTGAAGGTAGAGGTAAACAAGGAAGATAGTGAAGAAAAAATTCTTCATACGATTGAAGATTCACAAGAAGATGAAGAAGAACAACAGAGTTCTTTAACTGAAGAGAGTAGTATTTATCACAATGAAGATGGAGAAAGCGAAATTCAACAAGATTTAAAGGAATCTTGTGAATGTTGTGATGGAGAGGATGAAAATTGTCAATGTGAGTGTCATCATAAAGAGGAGCCACTTTCATTTGCTCAATCAGAAGTACAAGAAGATCCGGCACTTCATCAGAATGAAGCACCTTATCAATTTCAACAACACGAAACTTATACAAACTTAGATGACGATTTTAAATCTTTAATTTCAAATCAAAAAGAAGCTTATGATTATGAATATCCAATTGGTAGTCATATCAATGTTTATCATCATATGAAGTTTAAAAATACAAATGAATTATACCATTTTGTAGAAGATGCAAAGGGAGACGGTTATAGTTGTGATGTTGATGAGTATAACTTGACACTTAAGATTACAAAAGGTTTATTTGTAAACGAAGGAACTATTATTCATAATATTTTGGATGTTGCAAATCATACAAAAATTTTAAATGGTGAATACTTAGGTTACTCTTTAGAACTTATCTAGTTAATAATACAATAAATAGCCCCTATGAACAGGGGCTATTCTTTTTAGGAGATTCTAATATAAAAAAATTGAAAAAATATGTTGACAAAGAAATATCCACATGATAATATCTAATTAGATATTATCTAATTAGATATATCTACAACATACATGAAAGAGAGTACAAATATGAATGATATTGAACTTAGAATTCTTGTAGGAATGCATCGAAATATTAATCGTATTGATAAACAGACATCAAAAATAGCTTCAGAACATGGTTTGACGTTTAGTCAATTTGCTGTTTTAGAAGCTTTATATAGTAAAGGTGATATGTCAGTTGGAGAAATTAGGGAACATATTTTAAGTAGTATGGGAACTATACCAGTCATTATCAATAATCTTGTTAAAATGAAATATGTACAACGTTGTTCAGATATGCATGATCGAAGAATATGTAGAATGAGTTTGACAAACGAAGGAAAAAAAATTATACAAGAAATTGTTCCAAAAAATAAAGCAATGATTAAAAAATATCTTGGTGTATTAACAGAAGAAGAGAAGAGTACCTTATTATTTCTTATGAAGAAAGTTGGTGGAAAAATAAATGAAGAGACAAATACAAAATAAAGTTGTTGGTTTTCGTACTACAGATGGTGCCGGCGTAAAACTGGTTCGTGTATTAGGGCGTAGTACAATGCATGAGTTTGATCCCATATTAATGTTGGATTCCTTTGATAGCACAAATCCATCAGATTATATTGCGGGCTTTCCTATGCATCCTCATCGTGGAATTGAAACGATAAGTTATGTTTATAAAGGAAAAATGAAACATAAGGATAATTTAGGATTTGAAGATACGGTATCTGATGGAGAAGTACAATGGATGACAGCAGGTTCTGGAATTTTACACGAAGAACAGCTTCCTGCAAGTGATCGCTTATTAGGAGTACAACTTTGGTTAAACTTACCGTCAGATAAAAAAATGGTTGCACCGGAATATCATTGTATAAAAAATAATCAAATTCCGGAAGTGGCACTGGAGGGTGGAAAACTTCGAGTTCTTGCCGGTAGTTATAAAGATCATAAAGGATTTCAAGGTAAATATTTACCATTAAATTACTATGATATTGAATTAGAACCAAATACAAAGTTTGAACTAGAAACCGATTTTGATGATTCCGTTATGCTGTTTACACTTGAATCTGATATCAATATCAATCAGGAACATATTGCAGAAAAAACAGCTGTTAAATTAACCAGCGGTACTTCTGTAACACTGGAATCAAAAGAAAAGAAAGCTAAAATACTGTTTATCGGTTCAAAAAAGCTAAGTGAAGACATTTCTTGGGGTGGACCAATTGTAATGAATACAGAGAAAGAATTAAGACAAGCATTTATGGAGCTTCAAGAAGGAACATTTATTAAATAAATTAATTAAAGGAGAATAGAAATGAATATTATTAAATCACTAGAAAAAAGAAGAACATATTATAACATCAACAAACAGTTACCTGTTTCTACAGAACAAGTAGTAGATACAATTAAAAAAGTTACTGAATTAGTTCCAGATGCATTTGATATGAAGAGTGCAAGAGTTGTTGTTGCTTTGGAAGAACAACATGATTTACTCTGGGATGAAATTTATAATGTATTTGAAGGACAAGTGCCAAGAGAGAAAATTGATTCTTTCAAAGCTGGTGCCGGGACAGTATTATATTTTTATGATGAACAGGTTGTAAAATCTCTTCAAGAGCAATTTGCTTTGTATGCAGATAATTTTCCGGTATGGGCAAATCAAGCTAACGGCATGCTACAAATTAGTATTTGGTCTGCATTGAGAGAGCTTGGAATTGGAGCTTCACTTCAACACTATAATCCGATAATTGATAAAAAAGTAAAAGAGTTATTTAACGTTCCTGAACATTACAAACTGATTGCACAAATGCCTTTTGGTGGAATTGGTAGTGAACCTGCTGCTAAAAACAAGGAAGTTATTGAAGATAGAGTTGTTGTAAAATAATATATTAAACAGAAGGTTATTTCATATTAATTAGTTGTTTTAACAAATCGTTGTATGTCAAACATGTCGTATCTTATGAATTAATGAATAAAGTAGATTCGTAGGAATAGACATGTTTTTATGTAGAAAGAGATGCTAAATTATAAAAGATAAAGGTTTGATTATAAATATAGGAGTGTACAAATACATGAATTCTATTATTGTCTTACGAATAAATATGTCATATAAAAATGGTTTATAAATCAGGGCATATTGTTTTATATTTGTCAGTGTCTTAATGTTGTTGTATAATGAATTGGCTTAGAAAAGGTGTTATATGGAATTTATTGAAGTGAAAAATTTACATTTTCATTATGATAGTGAAAGTCATGCGGTAAATGATGTTTCTTTTGGTATACCAAAAGGAAGTTATACAACTATTATTGGGCATAATGGATCTGGTAAAAGTACAATTGCAAAGCTATTAGTGGGTTTATTGGAATTGGAATCTGGAGAGATTTATATTGATGATTTATTGTTAAGTTTGGAAACGATAAATGCAATCAGAAATAAAGTTGGAATTGTATTTCAAAATCCGGATAATCAATTCATAGGATCTACGGTAAGAGATGATATTGCTTTTGGTTTAGAAAATCGCTGTGTAAATCCACAAGATATGGAAGAAATCATTGTTAATTATGCATCAAAGGTGAATATGGAAGCATATTTAGATAGTGAACCAACAAAGTTATCCGGAGGGCAAAAGCAACGTGTAGCTATTGCAGGTGTTTTAGCAATGCAACCGGAAATTATTATTTTTGATGAAAGTACAAGTATGTTAGATCCACAAGGGAAAGAGGATATTAATAAAGTTATTCGTCAACTACATAAGGATCAAAATTTAACGATTATATCTATTACTCATGATATTGAAGAGGTTACAAAGAGTGATTATGTCATTGTTATGAATCAAGGTAAAGTAGCTAAGGTGGGCAAACCCAGTGAAATATTATTGGATGAAGAATTTTTAACAAGTATGCAGTTAGATGTTCCTTTTGCGGTGAAGTTATGTTACTTATTAAAGAAAAAGGGTGTTGAAATTCCTGTGACAATAGATACAGAAAGGTTGAAAGAAGAATTATGTCGATTAAATTTGAAAAAGTAAATTATACATATTCATTGAATACACCTTTTAAATATGTTGCTTTAAAGGAAATTGATTTAGATATTACACCAAATAAAATAACAGCTATTATTGGTGCAACAGGGAGTGGAAAAAGCACTTTGGTGCAACATTTAAATGCCTTGTTGATTCCTACCGGTGGAACAGTTACCGTATTTGAACGTATGATCTCCAGCCTGGAAAAACCTAAGAAACTAAAGGATTTAAGAAAAAAGGTAGGGTTAGTTTTTCAATTTCCGGAGTATCAATTATTTGAAGAAACAGTAGAGAAAGATATTTGTTTCGGACCTAAGAATTTTAATATGGAAGATGCTGAAAAACGTGCATTGGATTGTTTAAAGTTGGTATCTTTAGACCCAAACATTAAACAGAAAAGTCCGTTGGATTTATCTGGTGGACAAAAACGTCGTGTGGCTATTGCCGGTATTTTAGCTATGGATCCGGATGTATTGGTGCTGGATGAGCCAACTGCGGGTCTTGATCCTAAAGGTGCTAAAGATATGATGAATTTATTTCAATCCATTAATCAAACAATGAAGAAGACAATTATCATTGTTACACATGATATGGAGCATGTATTAAATTATTGCGATGAAGTGGTTGTCATGGACAAAGGTAGAGTTCGTGGTAAGTATCTCGTATCAGATTTTTTTAAAGATACTTCTTTCTTAAAAGAGTTAAATATTTTACCTCCAAGTGTTATTCGATTTAAAGAGGAATTAAATGCTTGCGGATTTTCAATTGATGAAAAGGTAGAAGATATTCAATCGTTAGCAAATGCCATAGTAAAGGTGGTTTTATAAAATGGATAGTTTAATTTTAGGTAAATATCTTCCCTATAATACAATTGTTCATCGTTTAGATCCCAGAGCTAAGATTTTAATGATGTTAATGATTATGGTTGCGATTTTTATTCCTGCAGGATTTTTGGGATATTTGCTCATTGCAATATTTGCTTTTACCGGTTTAATGCTTTCTAAGATTAAAATAAAGTCCATCATCAAGGCATTTAAGCCTATGTGGTTTATGATGATGTTCTTGTTTGTAATTAATGTATTAGAAATTAAAACAGGTAAGGTCTTAGTTGAGTTTAAATGGCTTACAATTTATGATGATGCACTTTTTCAAACGTTATATATTATGGTGCGTTTGTTGTTGATGATTACTGTTACAACTATCTTAACCGCAACAACAAAGCCGTTGGATTTAACCTTAGCGATTGAAGATTTGTTAACACCTTTTAAAGTCATTAAAGTTCCGGCACATGAGATTGCGATGATGATTTCGATTGCATTGCGTTTTATTCCAACTTTAATTGAAGAAACACAGCGCATTATGAAGGCACAGGCAAGTCGTGGAGTAGATTTAGAAGAAGGAAAATTAAAAGAGAAGATTATTGCGATTTTATCTTTGATTGTTCCTTTGTTTGTCACAGCGATACAACGTGCTGGAGATTTAGCAAATGCCATGGAGGCAAAGGGATATATTCCCGGGGCAAAGCGTAGTCGTTATAAACAATTAAAGATGAAAGCAATGGATTATAGTCTGTTAGGTGTTTGTGCATTTATGATTGTAGTATTGATTGTAGTTGGTCAAGTGCTATGAGATATTGTGTTACTGTTAGTTATTTAGGTATCAACTACGTAGGTTGGCAAAGACAATCCAATGGCATTTCCGTGCAGGAAGTCATTGAAGATACGTTATCGTCCATTTTAAATCAAACGATTATCGTTGTATCTAGCGGACGCACAGATGCCTTGGTCCATGCCAAGGGACAGTGTTTTCACTTTGATTGTCAAACTACATATAGCTCTAATTATTTAATGAAGGCAATCAATGGAAACCTTCCCGATGATATCTATGTCTTAGATATTTGTAAAGTGAAAGATGATTTTCATGCACGTTTCTGTGTAAGTCGTAAGCATTATTATTATTTAATAAATGTGGGACCCTATGATGTTTTTAGTAAGGATTTAGCGTTTCAATGTCGTTATCCTTTAGATCTTGCGTATATGCAAGAGTGTGCCAAGTTATTTTTAGGGCGCCATGACTTTGGTGCTTTTTGTGGTAACAGTTATACGACGCATCCCAATCAGGTGCGTAGAATTGATTCGATCACATTTATAAAAGATGGGCATTTTGTAAAGATTGCATTTGTTGGTAAGGGATTTTTAAGATATATGATTCGTATGATTGTAGGAACACTCATTGAGGCTGCAAGAGGTCGCATTGATAAGGAATTTATCCAATATATGTTAGAATCTAGGGACAAAGAGGCTTGTCGATGGAATGCAAAGGCTTATGGATTGTATCTTGAAAAGGTTGAATATGACGATTTTGAAGAATATCGTATAGAAGAACTTTAATATACTAGGTATAAAAGTTCTTTTTTCTTTTTTAAAGAAAGGAAGAAGGAAAAAACAACAGATATTTTTTTTGAGAAAAGAACCGCTAAAAACGAAACACAAATAAGCGTTGTCTTAATCAAGCTGAAAATATGTATAAATATCGCATTTTTATGAAATTATTTTAAAAAAACTATTGCATTTATGTTTTATATTTATTATAATGTTACAGCATCGCGTTGATGTGGGAGGTTGCCGGCACGCTAGAATGCGTTGTCATAAGTGTGATAACCGGGGAATTTCGACGGAGCGAGTTAACCGTAAGGTTAAGTGAAATGAAGGAGGAAATATTTCATGGCAAAAAATAGCGTAAAAATTCGCTTAAAAGCTTATGAGCACAGATCATTAGATGCTGCTAGTGAGAAAATTGTAAAAGCAGCAAAAGATCACGGTGCGAAAAAAGTTGTTGGACCGGTTCCACTTCCAACTGAAAAACAAGTGGTAACAATCTTACGTGCGGTACACAAGTACAAAGATTCACGTGAACAATTTGAAATGAGAACTCACAAACGTTTAATTGAGATTATCGGACCAAGTGCAGAGACAATTGAAGCATTAAGCCGTCTTGAACTTGCAAGTGGTGTTGATATCGAAATTAAGCTGTAGTTAGAAAGGTGACATCATGAAAGGATTATTAGGAAGAAAGCTTGGCATGACACAAGTGTTTACGGCAGAAGGGAAATTAATTCCGGTTACTGTTGTTGAAGTAGAACCAAATGTTGTTATGCAAAAGAAAACAATCGAAAACGATGGTTATGAGGCTGTTCAATTAGGTTATGAAGATTTAAGTGAAAAGGCTGCAAACAAACCGGAAGTTGGACATGCAAAGAAAGCAAATACTGTTGCAAAACGCTTTATTAGAGAAATTCGTGGAAATGGTATGAGTGATCTTGAAGTAGGTAGCTTAGTAAATGTTGATATCTTTTCCGCTGGTGACATTGTAGATGTTACAGGCGTAAGTAAAGGTAAGGGCTACATGGGTACCGTTTATCGCAACAATGCGACAATTGGACCTAAATCACATGGTTCAGGACATCACAGACACATTGGTTCATTAGCGACAATTGGGCGTAACAATGGTGTAATCAACAAAGGGACTGCGATGGCTGGTCATGAAGGTTTCTTAAAAGTGACAAATCAAAATTTAGAAATTATTAAAGTGGATGCTGAAAAGAACTATATGTTAATTAAAGGTAATGTTCCGGGACCTAAACGTGGATTACTTGTAATTAAGACAACAGTTAAAAAAGTAAAACATGTAGAACCTAAAGTTTTACTTTCACATAGTAAGGAGGCTTAATCGATGGCTAAGTTAAATGTTTATAATTTAGAAGCTAAGGAAGTTGGTACGATTGAACTTTCAGATGCAGTGTTTGGGATTGAACCAAACCAACAAGCGATCTTCGATGCGGTGCTGATGCAACAAGCAAGCCTTCGTCAAGGTACACATAAAACAAAAACTCGTAGTGAAGTAAGCGGTGGTGGTAAAAAGCCATTCCGCCAAAAAGGTACAGGTAGAGCAAGACAAGGGTCAATCCGTGCTACTCAATGGCGTGGAGGTGGGATTGCATTTGGTCCTACACCTAGAAGCTATGCTTATAAATTAAATCGTAAAGTTCGTCGTTTAGCATTAAAATCAATCTTATCTGAAAAAGTGTTAAACAATGAAACAGTAGTGATTAATTCACTAAAAATGGATGCAGTTAAAACAAAAGAGTTTGTTAAGGTTATGAATGCATTTAAGTTTGATCGTAAAACATTATTTGTAGTAGATGTGCAAGAAGATTTTGAAAATGCATACTTATCAATGAGAAACTTACCAAATGTATTGATGGTAACAGTGGAATCATTAAATGTTTACGATGTTGCAAATGCAGATAAGTTAGTATTAACGGAAGCTGCAGCTACAAAAGCTGGGGAGGTATTTGCATAATGAGTAACGCTAGAGATATTATTATTCGTCCAATCATTACTGAAAAGACAATGAAACTAATGGATGCAGATAATAAAATTACATTTGAAGTAGCGAAGGGAACAAATAAAACGCAAGTTCGTCAAGCTATTGAAGAGATTTTCAATGTTAAAGTTGAAAAAGTAAACATTTTAAATATTCGTCCTAAGACAAAACGTGTAGGTAAATATGTTGGTAAAACAAGTGCGGTTAGAAAAGCAGTTGTTAAATTGCCTGAAGGACAAGATATTAATCTATTTAAAGATTAATTAGTGAATTATCGGAAGAAATATGCTATTTCCGGAAAAATGCATAAGGAGGAATTAATCAGTGGCGATTAAGAAATATAAACCAACGACACCTGGTCGTCGTGGGATGTCAGGATTAACTTTTAGTGAAATCACAGCTGTAAAGCCAGAAAAAAGTTTAACTGTTTCATTCTCTAAATCAGGTGGTCGTAATAATACTGGTAAAATTACAACACGTCATCACGGTGGCGGACACAAACAACTATATCGTATCATTGACTTTAAGCGTAATAAGGATAATATTCCTGCTAAAGTTGCGACAATTGAATACGATCCAAATCGTTCAGCAAACATTGCATTGTTAAACTATGCAGATGGTGAAAAGAGATACATTTTAGCTCCAAAGGGTTTAACTGTTGGACAAACAGTTATTTCTGGAGAAAGTGCTGACATTAAGGTTGGTAATGCTTTAGAAATGAAGAATATGCCTGAAGGTACATTCATTCATAATGTTGAGTTAAAACCTGGTAAGGGTGGACAACTTGCTAGATCAGCTGGTGTTTCTGCTCAGATTTTAGGGATTGAAAATAAATATGTAATTATTCGTTTAGCTTCAGGTGAAGTTAGAAAAATCTTAGCTAATTGCCGTGCAACAATCGGTACAGTTGGTAATGAAGACCATAGCTTAGTAAACTTAGGTAAAGCTGGTAGATCTCGTTGGTTAGGCATCCGTCCTACAGTTAGAGGTTCGGTAATGAACCCTAATGATCACCCTCATGGTGGTGGTGAAGGTCGTACACCAATCGGACGTAAGTCTCCAATGACACCTTGGGGTAAAAAGGCTATGGGTGTTAAGACTCGTAAGACAAAGAAAGCTTCTACGCAATTAATCGTACGTAGACGTAATAGTAAATAACGAAAGGAAGGAAATATAGATGACACGTAGTTTGAAAAAAGGTCCATTTTGCGATGACCACTTAATGAAAAAAGTGGAAAAGTTAAATGAATCTGGTAAAAAAGAAGTAATTAAGACATGGTCTCGTCGTTCAACAATTTTCCCTGATTTCGTTGAACACACATTTGCAGTTTATAACGGTAAAGAACATGTTCCGGTTTATGTAACAGAAGATATGGTTGGTCATAAACTTGGAGAATTCGTGCCTACACGTAAAAATGGTGGGCATGGCGATGATAAGAAAGGATAGGAGGATATAAACATGGAAGTAAAGTCAACTGCTAAAACAGTGCGTATCGCTCCTAGAAAAGTAAGACTTGTATTGGACTTAATTAGAGGGAAAGATGCTGCACAAGCGTCTGCAATTCTTAAGTTCACTCCAAATCATGCTGCTGTAGAAGTTGGTAAAGTACTTAAATCAGCTGTAGCAAATGCTACAAATAATCATAGTTTAGATGCATCAAAATTATACGTAAAAGCTTGTTATGCGGATGAAGGTGTAACAATGAAACGCTTTATGCCTCGTGCAAAAGGGAATGCATCACAAATTTTAAAACGCACAAGCCACATCACAGTTGTTGTGGCAGAAAGATAGGAAAGGGGTCGTAAAAGATGGGTCAAAAAGTAAGTCCAATTGGAATGCGCGTAGGGATTATCCGTGATTGGGAATCTAGATGGTACGCAGAAAAAGATTATGGGACATTATTGATGGAAGACGTTAAGATCCGCAAATACATTGATAAAGAATGTAAAGATGCTTACGTATCTCGTGTGGAAATTGAACGTTCAAAAAATCGTGTTGAAATCATCATCCGTACAGCTCGTCCTGGTGCGTTAGTTGGAACAAATGGTGAACGTATTGAAGCTTTAAAGAAGGCTTTAATTAAAATGACTGGTGGTAAAACAGTAAATTTAACAGTTGTTGAAGTTGCAAATCCTGATTTAGATGCATATTTAGTTGCTAGAAGAATTGCTGAACAATTAGAAAATCGTCAATCTTTTAGAACGGTGCAAAAGAAAGCAATTCAACAAACAATGAGATCTGGTGCAAAAGGAATTAAAACAATTGTTTCAGGTCGTTTAGGTGGAGCGGAAATCGCTAGAGGTGAAGGATATTCTGAAGGAGTTGTTCCTTTACATACGCTTCGTTCTGATATCGATTATGCTTGGGTTGAAGCATTTACTACGTATGGTAAATTAGGTGTTAAAGTTTGGATTTGTAGAGGAGAAGTTCTTCCTGGTCAAATGGTGAAAGAACCGGAAGCTGCAAAACTTCCACAAAAACCAGATCGTAGAAATCGTCGTAATGATCGAGTAAGAAAAGAGAAAGTTAATGCTACAGCAAAAGCTGAACCAGCAGTTGCTGAAGATGAAAAAGGAGGTAACTAACTTATGTTAATGCCAAATAGAACAAAATTTAGAAGACCTCATAGATTGAGTTATGAAGGTAGATCAAAAGCTGGACGTGAAATTACGTTTGGTGAATTTGGTTTAGTGGCACAATCTGGTGCATATGTAAGTAATAGACAAATTGAAGCTGCTCGTATTGCGATGACTCGTTATATGAATCGTGGTGGTCAAGTATGGATTAAAATTTTCCCGCATTTAGCTATTACAAAAAAACCGTTAGAAGTACGTATGGGTTCTGGGAAAGGTGCTCCTGAAGGATGGGTAGCAGTTGTTCAACCGGGACGTGTTATGTTTGAAATTGCTGGAGTTAGTGAAGAAGTTGCTCGTGAAGCATTCCGTTTAGCTTCTCATAAGCTTCCTGTTAAGACAAAGTTTTATAAGAAAGGTGAGTGCAAATAGATGAAGGTTAAAGAAATCAGAGATAAGAGTAATGCTGAATTACTTCAAAGTATTGATACTTTAAAAGAAGAACTATTCAACTTACGTTTCCAACAAGCAACAGGGCAATTAGAAAACCCAAGTCGTATGAAGCAAATTAAAAAGACGATTGCTAGAATTAAAACTGTAATCACTGAGCGTGAGCTTAGTGAAATGAAATAAGGAGGCCCTATATGGAAAGATCTAGTCGTAAAGTATTACGTGGTAAAGTCGTTTCTGATAAAATGGACAAAACTATCACTGTTGAGATCTCAACAAATAAGAGCCATCCATTATATTCAAAACGCGTAAAATATTCAAAAAAATTTAAAGCTCATGACGAAAACAATGAGGCAAAAATTGGAGATATCGTAGAAATTATGGAAACACGTCCATTATCTAGAGATAAGAATTTCCGTCTTGTTCGTATCGTTGAAAAAGCTGTTATTCTTTAGGCCAAGGAGGAAGTGATAATATGATTCAAAATGAAACTAGACTAAAAGTCGCTGATAACACTGGTGCTAAGGAACTATTAGTTATTAGATGTTTAGGTGGCTCTAAACGCAGAAATGCAAACATCGGAGATATTATTGTTTGTTCAGTAAAACAAGCTTCTCCAGGTGGAAGTGTTAAAAAGGGTGATGTTGTTAAGGCGGTTGTTGTTCGCACAAAATATGGTATTGCACGTGAAAACGGTTCTTATATCAAGTTTGATGATAATGCAGCTGTAATTATTAAAGATGATAATTCACCAAAAGGGACTCGTATTTTTGGTCCTGTAGCAAGAGAATTACGTGAGAAAGACTTCATGAAAATTGTGTCTTTAGCACCGGAAGTATTATAGGAGGATGACTTTAGATGAAAATTAAAACAGGTGATAAAGTTAAAGTCATTACTGGACATTACAAAGGAACGATTGCAGAAGTAATCAAAGTATTCCCTAAGGAAGAAAAGGTTCTTGTAGCTGGAGTTAATTTAGTGAAAAAAGCACTTAAACCAACACAAGCTAATCCAGATGGCGGTATTGTTGAAAAAGAAGCTCCTATTCATGTTTCTAATGTAATGGCGTATGACTCAAAGGCTAAAAAGGCTTCAAGAGTAGGCTACACTGAAGAAAAAGGTAAGAAAGTACGTGTCTATAAAAAGACAGGAAATGTTATTAAAGGAGGTAAAAAATAATGAACCGCCTTTTAAAGAAATACAATGAAGAAGCAAAAAACAATCTAAAAAATAAATTTGGTTACACTTCAATTATGCAAGTGCCAAAGGTTGAAAAAGTAGTTGTAAATATTGGAGTTGGAGATGCGATTAGTAATCCAAAATTGTTAGACGAAGCAGTTGCGGAATTAACACAAATCGTTGGTCAAAAACCGGTGATTACAAAAGCGAAAAAATCAATTGCAAACTTCAAACTAAGAGAAGGTATGCCAATTGGATGTAAGGTTACTTTACGTGGTGAAAGAATGTATGAATTTTTAGATAAATTAATCAATGTATCATTACCGCGTGTAAGAGATTTTAGAGGTGTAAGTGAAACGGCATTTGATGGTCGTGGTAACTATACATTAGGTATTAAGGAACAAATTATCTTCCCTGAAATTAACTTTGATAAAGTGAATAAAGTAAGAGGTATGGATATTGTTATTGTTACTACAGCTAATACTAATGATGAAGCTAAGGCATTGTTAAGTGAACTTGGAATGCCTTTTGCGAAGTAGGGAGGAGAATTTAGATGGCTAAGAAATCAATGGTAGTAAAATCTTCACGTCCTGCAAAATTCTCATCTCGTGAATATACAAGATGTGAGCGTTGTGGACGTCCACATTCTGTTTTACGTAAATATAAAATTTGCCGTATTTGCTTTAGAGAATTGGCTTATAAAGGTCAAATTCCTGGAGTTAAGAAGGCTAGCTGGTAATTAAGGAGGAAGCAAATATGATGAATATGACAGATCCAATCGCGGATATGCTTACAAGAATTCGTAATGCGGTTAGTGCACATCACGAATCTGTGGAAATCCCTGCAAGTAAAATGAAGATTGAAATTGCTAAAATCCTTAAGGATGAAGGCTTCATCTTAAATTATAACGTTGTAGGTGAAACAGCTAGTGACAAGAAAATTGTTGTTACATTAAAATATGGAGCAAACAATGAACGTGTTATTAGTGGTATTAAGAGAATTTCAAAACCAGGGTTACGCGTTTATGCGAAGGCTGGTTCAGTACCTCGAGTACTTAATGGTTTAGGAGTTGCGATTATTTCAACTTCTTCTGGACTAATGACTGATAAAAATGCAAGAAAAAATCATGCCGGTGGCGAAGTTGTCGCTTACGTATGGTAATTAAACTGAAAGGAAAAATATAATGTCACGTATCGGGAATAAAACGATTACCGTTCCTGCTGGTGTTGAAATTACAATTACTGGCAGTAATGAGGTGACAGTTAAAGGACCTAAAGGAACTTTAACTCGTCAGTTTAGTCCTTTAATTGGGATTAAAGTTGAAGATGGAGTAGTTACATGTACTCGTGCAAACGAAGAAAAACATACGAAACAGCTTCATGGTACTACACGCGCTTTATTAAACAATATGATCGAAGGTGTTCATACTGGATTTACAAAAGTTCTTGAAATCGTAGGGATTGGATTTAAAGCTGCGTTAAGTGGTAATAAATTAGTGTTAAATGTTGGGTATTCACACCCAGTTGAGTTTGTTGCTGAAGAGGGTGTAAAAATTGAAGTGCCTTCTGCAACAGAAGTTCGCGTTAGCGGTATTGACAAACAACGTGTTGGTGAATTAGCTGCTAATATTCGTGCTACAAGAAAACCAGAACCATATAAAGGTAAAGGTATTCGTTACAAAGGTGAAAAAATCCGCCGTAAAGAAGGTAAAACGGCTGGTAAGAAATAGTGGAAAGGGGTATAAAAAATGTTTAAGAAAGTTTCTAAGAATTCTGAAAGACTTCGTCGTCATGCACGTGTTAGAAGAAAAGTTACTGGTACTCCTGAATGCCCACGTTTAAATGTTTTCCGTTCAAATAGTCATATCCATGTACAAGTTATTGATGATGTAAATGGGAAAACATTAGTTTCTTGCAGCTCTGTTGCATTAAAACTTGAAAATGGTGGTAATATTGAGGCCGCAAAAGTAGTAGGTAAAAAAGTTGCTGAATTAGCACTAGCTGCTAATATCGATAATGTAGTATTTGATCGTGGAGGTTATGTATACCATGGTCGTATCCAAGCTTTAGCAGATGCTGCAAGAGAAGCTGGATTGAAATTTTAGGAGGGCACTATGGAACGTAAACCAAGAAGAGTTGAACGCGAAAAAGAATTTGAAGAACGCGTCGTTGTTATTAACCGTGTTAGTAAGACTGTTAAGGGTGGACGCCGTATGCGTTTCTCCGCTTTAGTAGTAGTTGGTGATAAAAAGGGTCGTGTTGGCTATGGCTTAGGTAAAGCGAATGAAGTACCTGATGCAATTAAAAAAGCCATCGAAGCTGCTAAGAAAAATGTTATTCGTGTACCATTAGTAAATGGTGGTAAAACAATACCACATGATATTACTGGTGTTTATGGAGCTGGTGAAGTATTCTTAAAACCTGCTGCAGAAGGTACCGGAGTTATCGCTGGTGGTGCTGTACGTGCCGTGCTTGAACTTGCTGGAGTAAGTGATGTTCTATCTAAATGTATCGGTTCTCGTACACCAATAAATATGGTTCATGCGACTGTTAAAGCTTTAAGTGAATTAAAGACAGTTAACGGAGTTGCAAAATTGCGTGAAAAGAAACCGCAAGAAATTCGATAGGAGAGTACTGATATGAAATTACATGAGTTACAATATAACGAAGGTGCTCGCCGCGAAAGAAAACGTTTAGGTCGTGGCCAAGGGTCAGGTACTGGTAAAACTGCCGGTAAAGGGCATAAAGGTCAAAATGCAAGATCTGGTGGCGGTGTAGCAATCGGGTTTGAAGGTGGACAAACACCAATTTTCAAACGTATACCAAAGAGAGGTTTTACAAATTTTACTCGTAAAGAATACGCAATTGTTAATGTGGAATCTTTAAATAAATTTGAAGATGGAGCAGTTGTTACGGTTGAAGCTTTAATGAATGCCGGTTTAGTAAAGAAATTATTAAATGGTGTTAAAGTTTTAGGTAATGGTGTAGTAGAAAAGAAATTAACTGTTAAAGTTCATAAATGTTCTAAGACAGCACAAGAGTCAATCGAAAAAGCAGGCGGAAACGTTGAGGTGATCTAGTATGATCAAAACGTTTACAGGCCTATTTAAGAATAAAGAAATCAGGGGTAAAATTTTATTTACCCTTGCTATGTTGTTTATTTTTAGATTAGGGGCTGCGATTCCGGTTCCGGGTATTGATGCTTCTTCCATTCGTGAAAGCATTGAAAATAATTCTGTACTAAGTATGATGAATTTACTTGGTGGTGGTTCTTTGCAGCAGTTATCAATATTTGCAATGGGAGTTGGTCCTTATATTACAGCTAGTATTGTTATTCAGTTATTGAGTATGGATGTTATTCCATCATTAACAGAAATGGCAAAATCTGGTCAACAAGGACGTCAACAGTTAGATCGTATTACACGCTATTTAGCCGTAGTATTATCTTTTGTTCAAGCATATACAATGATTTATGCGTTCAATCATCAATCGACTCCAATTTTAGTGAATAGCAGTTTAGCTACGTATTTCTATGTTTCGATTGTCTTTACAGCGGGAACCATGTTCTTACTGTGGATTGGAGATCAAATCAGTACAAAAGGTATTGGTAATGGTGTTTCGATTATTATCTTTGCAGGGATTGTTTCTTCAATTCCATTTACCTTCATCCAAGTATTTAGTATTTTAGTAGATACATCTAGTCGTAGTGCTATGATGAATGGTATTTTTACATTTGGAGCATATATCCTAATGTATTTATTAATTATTGTGTTGGTTATCTTTATGCAACTTGCTGTTCGTAAGATTCCAATTCAATATACATCGAGTTCTCTTCAAAAGGGTAAAAATGATATTACGTTCTTACCGTTGAAGATTAACTCTGCATCTGTTATTCCTGTTATCTTTGCTTCTGCAATTATGACAGCACCACAGATTGTGTTAAGCTTTATTGATACTGCAAAGTATCAAGCAGTTGCTAGTTTTTTAAGTTTACAAAAGCCTGTAGGTTTAACAATTTATGGAGTATTAATTGTTTTATTTACATTCTTCTATACAAACTTGCAAGTTGATCCAGCAAAAATTGCGGAAAACTTAGGAAAATCTGGAACGTATATTCCGGGTATTCGTCCGGGAAATGAAACAAAAGAATATGTTACAAAAGTCTTAAATCGTATTACGGTTTTGGGGGCTATATTCTTACTGGTTGTTGCATTAATTCCGCATTTACTACCAATGTTTACTTCACTTAGTGCATCAACTGCTGTAGGTGGAACTGGTATTATTATCGTTGTTGGGGTTGCAATGGAAACAATGAGTCAATTGAAGGGTCAAATGACTCAAAAACAATATCGTGGTTTCTTAAATAAATAGAGGTGTATACGATGAATTTATTAATTATGGGTCCAGCTGGAAGTGGCAAAGGGACAATGTCTGAAAAAATCAAACAAAAGTATCAACTTGCACATATTTCTACTGGTGATATGCTTCGTGAAGCGGTGAAAAAGCAAACTTCTCTTGGTCTTGAAGCATTAAACTACATGAATGCCGGAAAGCTTGTTCCGGATACATTGATTAATTCCATGGTTGATGAACGCATTAAGCAAGATGATACCAAGGTTGGTTTCCTAATGGATGGGTTTCCAAGAACGTTGGTTCAAGCCGAAGCGTTTGATGAAATCTTACACACAAACAATAAGAACATTGATTGTGTAATTAATTTAGTAGTGGATTTTGAAGTGTTGGCTGATCGTATTACAGGTCGTCGTTTATGTAAAAATTGTGGTTCTATCTATCATATTAAGAATAAGCCTAGCAAGGTGGAAGGTGTATGTGATATGTGTGGCAACAACTTAGTACAACGTAGTGATGATACGGTAGAGCAACTTGAAATTCGCTTACAGGAGCACAAAAAGAATACAGAGCCTGTTTTAGAGTATTATCGTAAACAAGGTTTAGTTGTTGATATTCAAGCAGGGAAACCTGTAGATGAAATCTTTAAAGATATTGAAAGAGCAATCAAACAAATTTAATGGTTTCAATTAAGAATTTAGAAGAAGTAAGTTATATGAAAGAAGCTGGACGAATTGTCGCTTTGACACACAAGCGCTTAAAAAGTGAAATTCGTCCAGGTATTTCAACAAAACACTTGGATTTTATAGCAAAAAAGTTTATAATTTCTATGGGTGCGACTCCGTCTTTTTTAGGTTATGGAGGATTTAAGGCATCTATTTGTACATCGGTTAATGATTGTGTGGTCCATGGAGTACCTAGTGATGATGTAATCTTAAACGATGGAGATATCATTTCAATTGATATTGGGGCTTGTTTTAAAGGTTATCACGGAGATAGTGCTTGGAGCTATAAAGTTGGTAATGTTAGCCAAGAAGCACAGGAGCTATTGAAGATTGGTGAGCTTGCTTTATATGAAGGTTTAAAACAAGTAAAAGACGGTGTACGTGTAGGTGATATTTCCAGTGCGATAGGAAACTATGTAAGAAACGCCGGATATAGCGTTCCACTGGAGTATACTGGTCATGGTATTGGTCGTTCTCTACATGAAGAACCGGCTATCCCTAATTTTGGGTATTGCAATACAGGTATGACTTTAAAAAAAGGCATGACGGTTGCGATCGAACCCATGGTAATCAAAGGCAAACCTTTTACCAAAGTTCTTGCTGATGGCTGGTCAGTAGTAACAAAAGACAAAAGTTTATCAGTACATTTCGAACATACTATCTATATTACAGAAGATGGATATGAAATTTTAACTAAGGAGGATTAGTTTTTAAAATCTATGGGCAAACAAGATGTAATTGAAATTGATGGTGTCATTGAGGATACACTTCCCAATGCACAATTTAAGGTGAAGTTAAGTAACGGTCACGAAATTCTAGCTCACGTTTCTGGTAAAATCCGTATGCATTACATTCGCATTTTACCAGGGGATCGTGTAACTGTGGAAATCTCACCTTATGATTTAACACGTGGGCGTATAACATTTAGACATAAATAAGTCTTAGGAGGGAAAACGCATGAAAGTAAGACCATCTGTCAAACCAATATGCGATAAGTGCCGTATCATTAAGCGCAAAGGCCGCGTAATGGTTATTTGTGAAAACCCTAAACACAAACAACGTCAAGGTTAATTAGGAGGAAAACGAAAAATGGCTCGTATTGCTGGTGTCGATATTCCACGTGACAAACGTGTTGTAATATCATTAACTTATATCTATGGAGTTGGTCCATCAGTTGCAAAAAAAGTTTTAGCAGAATGTAACATTAGTGAAGATATTCGTGTTAAAGATTTAACTGATGATCAAATTAACGCTATCCGTCAAAAATTAGATGGAATCAAATTAGAAGGAGACTTACGTCGTGAAGTGCAATTAAACATTAAGCGTTTAATGGAAATTGGATGCTATCGCGGTTTAAGACATCGTAAGGGACTTCCAGTACGTGGACAACGTACAAAAACAAATGCTCGTACACGTAAAGGACCTCGTCGTACTGTAGCTAATAAGAAGAAATAACGATAGGAGGAGATAAGAAATGGCAAATGTAAAAGCTGGTGCACGTAAAAAACGTGTTAAAAAGAATATCGCCAAAGGCGTTGCACACATTCATTCAACATTTAATAACACTATCGTGACAATTACTGATGAAGCTGGTAATGCAATCGCTTGGTCAAGTGCAGGGGCATTAGGGTTTAAGGGTTCTCGTAAATCTACACCTTATGCTGCACAGATGTGTAGTGAAGCTGCTGCAAAGGCTGCAGTTGATCATGGTATGAAAACTGTTGAAGTTAATGTAAAAGGACCTGGTCCTGGACGTGAAGCTGCTGTTAGATCATTACAAACTGCTGGTTTAGAAATCACAGTGATCAATGATGTAACACCAATTCCACATAATGGATGCCGTCCACCAAAGAGACCTCGTGGATAATTAATATAACTAAGGAGGAAATAAGCGTATGCAAAAATTTGAACGTGCTAAATTTGAAATCAAAGAGTATGTTGAATCAGATAACTATGGTAAATTTGTTTTAGAACCACTTGAAAGAGGCTTTGGAACAACTATTGGTAATGCATTGCGTCGTGTACTTTTATCCTCTTTACCAGGGGCTGCAGTTTATTCGATTAAAGTTGATGGTGTGTATCATGAGTTTACTTCAATTAAAGGTGTTGAAGAAGATGTTACAATGATGATTCTTAATTTAAAGAAACTTGTAATGAAAATTGATGATGATGAAACTTATACTTTACGAATTTCTTGCAAAGGACCTATGACTGTAACAGCTGGGGATATTATTTGTCCAACAGGTGTTGAAATTTTAAATACAGATCTAGAAATTGCTCATCTTGAAAAAGGTGGCGTTCTTGAAATGGAGCTAAAAGCGAAAAATGGTCGTGGATATATCAGTGCTGATGGAAACAAAGCACTATACCAAGGTTCATCTCAAGGTATTGGAACTGTTTACACAGACTCTATTTATACACCAATTGAACGTATTTCATATAATGTAGAGCCAACTCGTGTTGGTCAAGATGCAAAGTATGATCGTTTAGTATTTGAAATATGGACTAATGGTTCAATCACACCGCAAATGTCTTTGGCTCTTGGTTCAAAAATTTTAATTGACCATTTGGATATTTTAACAAATGTAGATCAATTAGTAGCTGGTATGGATTCACTTATGAAAGATGCTTCTGGTGAAGTAAATAGTAAGTCATCAAATATGATGATTGAGGATTTAGATTTGTCAGTTCGTTCATATAACTGCTTAAAGCGTGCAGGAATTCAAACCGTAGAAGAATTATTACAAAAAACAGAAGACGAAATGATGAGAGTTCGTAATCTAGGTAAGAAGTCTTTAAAAGAAGTGAAAGAAAAAGTCTATGAACTTGGCTTAAGTTTTAGATCATTTGAATAGAAAGTAAGGAGAGATTGATTTATGTGGAATCGTAAGTTAGGACGTACTGCTGATCACCGTAAAGCAATGTTAAGAAACATGGCTACCGATGTTATCCTTCATGGTAAAATTGAAACAACAGAAATGAAAGCGAAAGAGTTACGTTCGGTTGTAGATGGTTTAGTAACATTAGGTAAACGTGGTGATTTACATGCTCGTCGTTTAGCTGCTTCATACATCAGAGATGTAGTTGCGGATGAAGAAAAAGGTCAAACTGTACTTCAAAAATTATTTAGTGAAGTAGCTCCTAAATATCAAGACCGTAATGGTGGATATACAAGAGTAGTGAAGACTCGCAATCGTCGTGGTGATAATGCACCAATGGCGACAATTGAACTTGTTTAATTTATACAAAATGAAAAACACTTCTACTCATTGAAGTGTTTTTTTTGTATAATGTATAGGTAATCGGAGGTAAGCAATGAATCAAGAATTATTAGATAGTTTTCACTATGGACATTGTACAGATGCTTATAAAATTTTTGGAGCACACATAGTTCATGAAAATGTTTCAGGTGTACGTTTTACGGTGTGGGCACCTAATGCAAGTGCAATAGAAGTAATCGGTTCCTTTAATGATTGGAATGGTTATCAGCATCGTATGGAGAAAGTTTCTGATCGAGGGATTTATTCGTTATTCGTGCCTCGGCTTACAGATAACTATAGTTATAAGTATCGTATTTATACTTTTGATGGACAAGTAAAAGATAAAAGTGACCCTTATGCATTTTATAGTGAATTACGTCCATCAAGTGGTTCTATTATATATAAATTAGATGGGTTTAAATGGGCAGATGCCCGTTGGTTAAAAAAGCGTACAAAGAACTTTGATAAGCCGGTTAATATCTATGAAGTTCATTTAGGATCTTGGCGAAAAAATGGACATTATTGGTATAATTATACTCAGTTTATCGATGAATTAATTCCTTATGTAAAGGATAATGGATTTACACATATTGAGCTTATGCCTCTTATTGAGCATCCATTTGATGGATCTTGGGGTTATCAAGCTTATGGGTATTTCAGTGCAACATCTCGTTATGGTACACCAAAAGATTTGATGAAGTTGATCAATGAGTGTCATAAGCATAACATTGGTGTGATTTTAGATATGGTTCCTGTTCATTATGTAAAAGATGATTTCGGATTGCGTTATTTTGATGGTACTCCTCTTTATGAATATCCAAACAGTCATGATGCCGAAAGTGAATGGGGTACTATGAACTTTGATTTATGGAAGGAAGAAGTTCGTTCCTTCTTAATGAGTGCAACGGCTTTTTGGTGTGATTATTTCCATGTAGACGGTATTCGTATGGATGCGGTTAAAAATTTAATTTATTGGGGTGGTAATAGTGATAAGGGTGTTAATGAAGGAGCTTTAGCATTCATTCGTCGTTTAAATTACCATATTAGTACAAAGTTTCCTGGCGTTATGTTGATAGCTGAAGATTCAAGCGATTTTCCTAAAGTAACGCATTCTACAATCGATGGTGGTTTAGGTTTTGATTATAAATGGGATTTAGGTTGGATGAATGATACATTGAAGTATTTTAAAAAAGATCCTATCTTTAGAAAACATCATCATCATGATTTAACATTCTCTATGGCTTACTTTTATTCGGAACGTTTCTTATTACCACTTTCTCATGATGAAGTGGTACATGGAAAGAAGACGATTATTGACCGTATGTGGGGAAATTATGATCAAAAGTTTGCTCAAGCGAAAACCTTATATGTATATATGTTAACGCATCCTGGTAAGAAATTGAATTTCATGGGTAATGAATTGGCGATGTTCCGTGAATGGGATGAAGATCGTCCTTGTGATTGGTCTTTGTTAGGCAATTCTCGTCATGCCTCATTTTTAAGATTCTTTAAGGATATGTCCTTTATATATACTTCATCAAAAGCGATGTTTGAACATGATTTTGATTATCAAGGATTTCAATGGATTGATGCGGATAATGTTGATCAAAGTATTTATTCTTATTATCGTGAGGATGAAGATCACGTATATGTGACAGTATTGAATATGCTTCCTGTAGGTTATGAACATTTTACATTAGGGGTTCCATATCAAGGGGAATATGTTGAAATAATGAATACGGAAAAAGATATTTATGAAGGATGCAATATGTGTAATTACTTCCCGTTATATACAAATGAGTATGGTAGTCATCACTTACCTTATAGTATTAATATTCGTTTAGCTCCTTTTGCAGGGATTGTGTTTCGCCTTGCAAAAGAAAAACCAGTTAAAAGAAGAGGTCGTAAGAGAAAGGAAGTTGTATAATGTTTCAAAATAAAGAGGAATTTAAAAGAGCATTTCTGGAAGAAATAGAAAAGACGTATGGTCGTAGTGTAGAAGAAGTTAGTAGTATTGAGCGTTATTCTATTTTAGGAGAAATGGTACGTGAGTATGCATCAATTAATTTAAAAAAGACAAAAGAAGAAAATAAACGCCATAAAAATAAACAAGTGTATTATTTTTCACTAGAGTTTTTAATGGGTCGTTTATTGACAAATAATTTAATGAATTTGGGGTTATATGAAATTGCTCAAGAAGGTTTAAGTGAGTTAGGATTTGATATTAATGAGTTAGAAGAAATTGAATCGGATGCAGGGCTTGGTAATGGTGGTTTAGGTCGTTTGGCTGCTTGTTTCTTGGATTCAAGTGCTTCTTTAAATTATCCTGTTAATGGAAATAGTATTCGTTATCAATATGGTTTATTTAAACAAAAGATTGTAAATGGTTATCAAGTAGAAGTACCGGATCAATGGTTACGTTTAGGAAATGTATGGGAAATTCGTAAACCAAGACAAGCGGTAGATGTAAAGTTTTGGGGTCGTGTCGAGATGAAGTTTTCAGAAAGCGGTGAAATGTATTTTGATCATGTGGATTGTCAACATGTCAGTGCAGTACCATGTGATATACCGATTGTCGGACAAGATACTACACAAACCAATACCCTTCGTTTATGGTCGGCAGAAGCTAGTGATCAAATACCAAGCAATATTGATTTTCGTGATTATTTAGCAGGTGTAAATGAAATCTGTTTGAATGTTTATCCGGATGATTCTAATGAACATGGCAAGTATTTGCGTTTAAAACAACAGTATTTCTTTGTGGCTGCGGGTTTAAAATCTATTATTAACAATCACTTGTTAGATTATCCTTCTTTGGATAATTTAGCGGATAAAGTTACGATTCAATTAAATGATACGCATCCTGTTTTAGCGATTCCGGAGTTAATGCGCATCTTAATGGATGAGTATCATTACTCATGGGATAAAGCGTGGGACATTATGAATAAAGTAATGTGTTATACGAATCATACAGTTATGCAAGAGGCATTGGAAAAGTGGCCTTGTGAGTATGTAAGTAAGTTATTACCTCGTGTTTATATGGTTATTGAGGAGATTAATAATCGTTTTAAAGGATTTATTCGTCATAAGTATAATGATGCTGAGTTATTTAATCGTGTATCGATTATTCATGATGGCAATGTACGTATGGCAAACTTAGCGATTGTTGGTTCAAGTAGTGTAAATGGGGTAGCTCAATTGCATACGGATATTTTAATTCACGATGTCTTTAAAGATTTTGCGAATATTTATCCTGAAAAATTTAATAATAAAACCAATGGTATTACACATCGTCGTTGGTTGTTGTACTCAAATCCACAGCTTACTAAATTTATTGAAGAGACTTGTGGCGTAGATTTACGTAAGGATATTAATCAAATAGGGAAGTTAGAAGCGTATATTAATGATGAGGCAGTACAAAAGCGTTTCTTAGAAATTAAGCATGAGCGTAAAGAAATTTTAGCGAAGTTTTTAAAAGACCAATATGATATTGAGTTAGATACAAATACTATATTTGATGTTCAGGCAAAGAGACTGCATGCGTATAAGCGTCAATTGCTAAACATCTTGCATATCATTTATTTATATTTACGTATGAAGGAAGATCCAAGTTTTAAGATGGTTCCGACGACCTTTATCTTTGGGGCAAAGGCAGCTCCGGCTTACCATTTTGCGAAAAAGGTAATTAAGTTGATTAATAGTGTTGCAAGCGTGATTGAAAAGGATGCTCGAATTAGTAAGTATATTAAAGTAGTTTTTATACCGAATTATCGTGTTACAGTTGCTCAATACTTAATGAATGCAGCAGATGTATCAGAACAAATTTCGACAGCAGGAAAAGAGGCTTCCGGTACCGGTAATATGAAGTTTATGATGAATGGAGCTTTAACACTTGGTACGTTAGATGGTGCCAATGTTGAAATTGACCGTTTGGTTACACGTGAGCATGATATTATTTTTGGATTAAAGGCACATGAAGTAGAAGAATTAAGATTTTCTTACAACTGTATTGATTACTATAATCGTGATCCTCGTATTAAGAAGGTGATGGATTCGTTAATTAATGGTACATTTAGTACGGATGTCAATGAGTTTAAGATGATTTTTGATGAATTGATTTATCGCAATGATGAGTATTTCTTATTTGCAGATTTTGATAGCTATGTAAAAGCACAAGAAGCAGTGCGTGCTCGCTACTTAGATCAAGCAAATTGGGCTAGAAGTTGTTTGTATAATATTGCTAAATCGGCTTATTTTAGTTCAGATCGTACCATTAAAGAATATGCTTCTGATATTTGGAAGTTATAAAAAAATATTCCCTAGGGAATATTTTTTATTTTAAAGATAAAGGAATACCGGTATGTACATGAAGAATGAACCTAATAGTACAAAAAGATGCCATATCACATGATATAGATTATTATGTTTTTTAGAATAAAAGATTGTACCGATAGAGTAGCTGGCTCCACCTAAAAGGATAAAGAGTAATCCGTTCCAACCAATAGTATCGTAAAGAGGTTTTATGGTAAAAATGGCAACCCAGCCGATAGCAAGATATAAAAAGACAGAGATTTTTGCCATTTTATTTAAAAAGAGTATTTCCAAAACAGTTCCTATAATAGAAAAGATCCAAACAAAGATACATACGGCAATTCCTAGAGATCCCTTAATTCCCAATAAACAAAACGGTGTATAGGTACCTGCAATTAAAGCGTAGATGGATGAGTGATCAATTCGTTGCATAATTTTGCCAAGTTTAGTGAACTTTAAACTATGGTAAAGAGTAGATGCAAGAAATAATAGAATCATTGAACTTCCATATATCGTAAAGCTGATAATTGCGATTTGATTCTGAATATTAAGAGCTTTTAAAATGAGAACAATGAGTCCTGCGATGCTTAAACCAACGCCTAAACCATGTGTGACAGCGTTTAGTATTTCTCCTAAAATGACTGATTTTTTTGACTGTATTTTTTTCATATATTTACTTCCTCTGTTGTATATAGTGTAAACTGAAAGATTTATTTTGTCTAACAATGTCATTTTGAAAGAAATAGAAAATATTTTCTGTAAATTTTCAAAATAATGTTGAAACTGTATTTTTTTCATACTATAATGTAGATATTAATTGGGGGAAAAGTTATGAAAAAACTATTTAAGCTGGTATCGCTATTATTGATGTTAGGGCTGTTGGCTTCTTGTTCGACTAAAGAAGCAACTCAAAATGAAAACAAAAATGATAAAGATGCGATTAAAATAGGTTTTGTTGGACCGTTAGAAGGAGAGCTTTCCGTTTATGGAAATGCGGTGTTCAATGGTGGTTCACTTTATCTGGAAGAATACAATGCGAAGCATGGTACAAATTATGTATTAGTTGCCTATGATTCAAAGGGAAATAATACAGAGGCAGTTAATGCCTATAACAAATTAGTAGATGAAGATAAGGTTGTTGCTTTATTTGGAGGTGTAGTGTCTGGAGAATCGATTGCGATCGGTTCTGCATCACAGTCGTTTAAAACACCGATTATTTCACCAAGTGCAACAGCGTTAGATTTCACTTTAACCGGTGATAATGTATTTAGAGGTTGTTTTACCGATCCGTTTCAAGCAAAAGTATTAGGTAAATTTGCTTACAATGATTTACAAGCAAAGAATCTGGCGATTATTTATGATACTGGTTCGGATTACTCAAAAGGATTAACAGAAAATTTTATAAAAGAATATACTGCTTTGGGTGGTAATGTTGTCGCTAATGAAGGGTATAACAGTGGAGATGTTGATTTTTCAGCACAATTAACGAAGATTGCAGCGACAAATCCGGATGTATTGTTTGTTCCAAATTACTATAAAGATGTAGCTTTAATCGTATCTCAAGCGAGATCTTTAGGAATGAATGCTCAAATTCTTGGTGGTGATGGTTGGGATGGTGTTTTAGCAGTTGTTGAAGATGCTAAAATACTAGATGGTTCTATCTTTGTGAATCATTATGCACCAGATGATGCAGATGTCATTGCTTGGTTTGAGGGTTACAAAGCGAAATATGGTGTGGATGCAAATTCCTTTGCTATTTTAGCGTACGATACAATGGGTGTTCTATTATCTTCAATAGAGAATAGTGATTTAAGTTCAGAATCCATTATTTCTTCATTGAAAACCATCTCTTATGATGGTATCTTGGGTAATTTAAAGTTTGATGAAAATGGTGATCCGATTAAGGATTTAGGATACATTGTCATTAAAGATGGTAAATATCAAACATACTCAAAATAAATTTAATAGAGAATGCTTGAAGTATTCTCTATTTTTATATTAAAGGGGGGACCTTATGCAAGGATTTTCACAGTTCATTTTACAGATTATTAATGGATTAAATATTGGTAGTATTTATGCTTTGATTGCATTAGGGTATACCATGGTTTATGGAATTGCAAAATTAATCAATTTTGCTCACGGAGATATTATCATGGTTGGTGCTTATGCGATGTATTATTGTTATGGTGTATTAAAATTATCGGTTTGGCTTTCTATTTTACTTTCAATTATTATTTGTGCGTTGCTTGGTATTGTAATTGAGAAGATTGCATATAAACCGCTTAGAAATGCATCTCGTATATCTATTTTAATCACAGCGATTGGTATTAGTTATTTATTACAGTCGTCATTTCATCTTACCTTTACATCAAATCCTAAAATATTTCCAAGTATTATAACACTGCCGTCTTTTGTTTTGGGGAATGTAACCATTAGTGCTAATTACTATTTGACGTTCTTTATTTCTGTTACTTTTATGATTGCTTTAGATTTGTTTGTACGTAAAAGTAAAACCGGAAAAGCGATGCAAGCTGTCAGTGAAGATATGCAGGCAGCAATGTTGATGGGGATTAATGTTGATAAGACTATTTCATTGACGTTTGCGATTGGTTCTATTTTAGCTGCTGTTGCAGGTATCTTGTATTGTAGTTTATATCCTGTTGTTACTCCTTATGTGGGAGCACTTCCGGGAATAAAGGCATTTATTGCTGCTGTTTTAGGTGGGATTGGTTCAATTCCCGGAGCTGTTTTAGGTGGCTTTGTGCTTGGTTTGGTTGAGGCATTATCAAAGGCTTATATTTCATCACAAATGTCGGATACGATTGTATTTTTCATTTTAATTATTATGTTAGTCTTTAAACCAAGTGGGATTCTTGGTAAGGATTCAAAAGAGAAAGTGTAGGATAAGGTATGCGTTTTGGTATCAATGATAAAAAGTTATCTTTAAAAGTTAAAATCGCTATTGCACTAGCTCTTATTGTATTGGTGTATGCTGTTATACAACTAATGGTTCATTTCGGACTAATTAATCGTTATTGGCAAGGGATTTTATTGTCGGTGTGTATTAATATAATTTTAGTGGTCAGTTTAAATATTACAACCGGTTTTTTGGGGCAGCTTACATTAGGGCATGCAGGATTTATGGCGATTGGTGCTTATGGTGCAGCTTATATTACAAAAACATTTACTATGTTGCCTCCAATTGTCTTATTTCCGTTGGGTTTGCTGTTTGGTGGACTTATGGCATTGGTGGCAGGTATTGTGGTTGGGATTCCTACATTGCGTTTAAAAGGAGATTATTTGGCTATAATTACTTTGGCTTTTGGGGAAGTTATCCGTAATATCTTATTAAATTTACCATTTTTTGGTGGTGCTAGTGGATATATTGGTATTGGTCGTTATACAACCTTTACTTTTGCATATTTCCTTGCGGTGCTTACAACCATTTTTTGTTATTCATTGATTAAAAGTCGTAGTGGTCGTGCAATATTGGCTATTCGTGAAAATGAAATTGCAGCCCTTTCAAGCGGTGTTAATATCAATCGTTATAAAATTATTGCATTTATCTTTGCGGCGTTTTTTGCAGGAATTGCCGGTGGTCTATATGCACATTATATGGGCATCTTAGAGCCTAAGGTATTTAAGTTTGATAAGTCGATTGAACTATTGGTTATGGTTGTTTTAGGTGGTATGGGTAATTTAAAAGGATCAATATTTGCAGCAATTGTGTTAACCGTTCTTCCTGAAGTATTACGTGGTCTTGCAAGCTATCGTACACTTATCTATGCGCTTGCTTTGATTGTAATGATGCTTACAAAGAATAGTGTGTTTTTGAAGCGTTTTAAAAAGAGTAAGGAGGATCCATCATGAGTGTGTTAAAGGTTGAAGGTTTGGGCATTAATTTTGGTGGTTTAAGAGCAGTTGATCGCTTTCATATAGAAATTAAAGAAAAAGAGTTGGTTGGTTTAATTGGACCTAATGGAGCTGGAAAGACAACAGTGTTTAACTTATTAACTGGTGTATATGCACCTAGTGATGGTAGTATTTTGTTAAATGGTGAAAGTATTGTCGGTCTTTCTGTAGATGCCATTGCGGAAAAGGGAATTGCTCGAACGTTTCAAAACATTCGTTTATTTAACGAATTAAGTGTATTGGATAATGTTAAGATTGGTATGCATACGCATATTAAATATTCCTTTGTTGATGGGTTATTTAAAACAAAAACGTATTTTAAACAAGAGGAATTAATGAATCAGGAAGCTTTACGTTTGTTGAAGTTGTTTCATTTAGATCAATATCAAGACTATAAGGCAGGAAATTTACCTTATGGAAAACAAAGAGAATTGGAGATAGTTCGCGCTCTTGCAAGTAATCCAAAGTTGTTGTTGCTGGATGAGCCTGCTGCCGGTATGAATCCAAATGAAACCTTAGAATTAATGAAGACGATTGATAAGATTCAAAAGGAATTTAACATTGCGATTTTATTGATTGAGCATGATATGAAGTTAGTTATGGGTATATGTAAGAAGATTACAGTTTTAAATTACGGAACGGTATTGGCAAGTGGTAGTAAAGAAGAGATTTTAAATAATAAGCAGGTCATCCGTGCGTATTTAGGAGAATAGTCATGTTAGAAATAAAAGATTTATATGTTAGTTATGGTATGATTGAAGCAATTAAAGGGATCAGTTTCAAGATTCAAGAGGGAGAAATTGTTTCATTAATTGGTGCCAATGGTGCAGGTAAAACAACCATCATGCATACTGTTAGTGGGCTTTTAAAGCCTAAGCGTGGACAAATTCATTTCAATGATATAAGTTTATTGAAAATTTCGGCTGATAAAATTGTTCAACATGGTTTATCGCAAGTCCCTGAGCGTCGTAGAGTATTTGCGAAAATGAGTGTTGAAGATAATTTATTGTTAGGTGCATATACTCGTAAAGATGTAGCTAAAATTAAGGAGGATTTAAATTGGGTGTATGGCTATTTTCCTCGTTTAAAGGATCGTAGCAAGCAACTTGCGGGAACCTTAAGTGGTGGTGAACAGCAGATGTTGGCGATGGCTCGGGCTTTGATGTCTCGTCCAAAGCTTTTACTGTTGGATGAGCCAAGTATGGGGTTAGCACCACTTTTAATTAAAGAGATTTTTCATATTATAGAGGAAATTAATCGTAGCGGAACAACAATTTTATTAGTGGAACAAAATGCCAAGATGGCGTTAAAGATTTCAAATCGTGCCTATGTTTTGGAAAACGGGCGTATTGTATATAGTGGTAGTGGGCATGAACTGATGAATAGTGATGAAATAAAGAAAGCGTATTTAGGAGGTTAATTATGTTTATTAAGAATAAAATGACGTATCATCCTTACTGTATTGATTCTAAAACTTCAATTTCAAAAGCCTTAGATATTATGAGTACTCATAATTTTCATCGTCTGCCGGTTGTAGAAGATGGGAAATTGATTGGTTTAATTACAGAGGGGATTGTACGTGCGCATACTCCAAGTCAGGCTACGAGTTTATCCATCTATGAATTAAATTACTTATTATCAAAAACATGTGTCGAAGAAATCATGATTAAAGATGTTATTACGATTCAAGCGGATAGTATCATTGAAGAGGCTGCTGTATTGATGCGTAAGCATAACATTGGTTGCTTAGTGGTGGTAGATGAACAATATAAAGTAACCGGTATTATTACTAAAAATGATATTTTGGATGCTTTTGTTGATTTGCTAGGGTATTATCGTGTGGGCTCTCGTTTTGTAGTGCGTGATATTGAAGATAAACCTGGTACTTTTAATGTGATTACTGAACTGTTAACTAAGTTAAATGCGAATATTTATAATTTAGGTGTATATCACATTGATAATCGTGTAGATGTTGTAATTATTGCAGGTGGGGCAAGTCATGAGCTCATGCTTAAAGGCTTACAAGATTTAGGTTATGAAGTAATTGCGATGTTGAATGAAAATGGCATTTAAGTATGCCTTTTTATTTCTTTTGTATTACAATTTAAGTGAGGTGTTATATGGATTGGATGATGTTAATGGTAGTAGGTGGTTTTTGGATTTATAGTTTTTTTATGTATGCCAATGCTAGAAGAATAGAATTAGAATGTCGGTTTGGTAACCCGAATATATTAGTTATCTTTTTTATAGTTTTAGCGGTGTTATCTTTCGTCAATCATATATCACTATTGCGTTTTATTAGTTCCACTTTTGTCGTTTTATTTGGTATTTTTTATAGTAAAGTTCCTTCCGGTTTTTATAAACAAGGTATTATGATTCAAGGTAGAGTATATCCATTTACGAAAGTAAATCATTTTTCTTATGAAACCAATGATCGAGATGATTACATATATATTAATATTGGAGTAGGGCGAAGGATGTACGTTTTGCATATTGAAGAGGCCTATCGTAAAGAGGTAGATGTATATCGTACGTTATATTTAAAGGGAGGCTTGTATGTTAAATAAGTATTATGATGATGTATTTTGCAATCAGATTGAAAGTGAAGTGATTGATGTTTTTTTAGAAGATAATCTTTACTATCATGCGTTAAAAGAAACGAATTTCTATGTGGAAAGTGGTGGAATGCCAAGCGATAAGGGTTGGCTTAATGATCTTGAAATCTTGGATATAAGAGTAAAGGATCATCGTGTTTATCATGGGATAAAACAGGAGCTTAGTGGAGTTGTAAGGGTTAAAATTGATGAGAATCATCGTTTTAAGAATATGCAGCATCATACCTCACAACATATTATTTGTTCCTATATCAATAAAGTGCATCATGGGCCTACCGTTATGTTTAAATCAAATGATGATGTCTGTGTGATTGAAATGGGTTTAAAAACATTAAATGATGAGATGATGCAAGATATTGAACAAGCATGCAATCGTTTTATTTTACAGGACTTAAAGCTAGAATTGTTGTATCCAAGTAAAGATGAGGCACTTAGTTGGTTTGAAAATGCGGAAAAAATGATCAATGAAGAAGGCTTACGTGTTGTAAAATATGGAGATGTTGACTTTGGATTATGTGGATGTTTGCAGTTGCCAAGTTTACGTTGGTTACAGGCTGTAAAATTATTGTCGTATGAAAAGACAACTCGTGGTTATAAAATTGAGTATGTGGTAGGGCATCAGTTACTTCAGTATGTAGATGGTTTATATGCAACAGCATTTGAAGTTTCAAAGTTATTGGCATGTCCAATTATGCATCTTGATAAGGAAGTGCATAAACAATTCGAAGATAAGAAATTATTGATGAAGGAGATTGAAGAGTTAAAGAATGAACGTATGCAGTTACAGTTTCAACAGCTTCCTAAAGATGTTAAGTTATTCTTATTTGTAGAGAATCAAGATGTGAAAGATTTTGTTCGTTATTGTAGTTTTATTACAAATCATAGTTCTCGTTTTTTAATGGGTTTATGTAGAAATGAAGAAAAGTGTCATGTGGTTGTGGCATGTAGTAAAGATTTAAATGTCAAGGCAAATGAGGTGTTTAAGACGTTACAATCTCGCTTTGAAATCAAAGGTGGAGGGAATGTAAAAATGGCTCAAGGTGGGGCATTTTACAGCGAAATATTGCATAATGAAATGAAATCGACAGTATTATCAATAAATATCGAATCGTAAGGGCTTACATGTATAGTGTTCCTTGACTTACACTTGTTAAAAAATTATAATTTTAGAGTATAAACGATTGTGGAGGTAATATGGAAAGTAAGTGGCATGAAAATTGGGAAGGCTTTAAAGCTGGTACCTGGAGTAAAAAAGTTGATGTTAGGGATTTCATTCAAAGAAATTACACTCCTTATGAAGGAGATGATTCTTTCTTAGCAAAACCTACAGAGGCTACAAAAGCATTGTGGCAACAAGTGTTAGTACTTATGAAAGAAGAAAGAGAACGAGGCGGTATTTGGGATTTAGATTCTAAAGTCGTATCTAGTATTACTTCGCATGATGCAGGGTATTTAAACAAAGAATTAGAAACAATTGTTGGTTTTCAAACAGAGAAACCATTTAAACGTTCACTTCAACCATTTGGTGGTATTCGTATGGCAGAAGCTGCAGCAGAAGCTTATGGATATCATGTAGATCCGGAAGTAACAGAAATTTTTACAAAGTATCGTAAGACACATAACCAAGGTGTATTTGATGCGTATAGTGATGAAATGCGTTTGGCTCGTAAATCTGCAATTATTACAGGTTTACCTGATGCTTATGGTAGAGGTCGTATTATTGGGGACTATCGTCGTGTAGCACTTTACGGTACAGATAAGTTAATTGAAGATAAAAAAGAGCAATTAGCGACATATAAAACAACGATGACAGAAGATGTAATTCGTTTAAGAGAAGAATTATCTGAACAAATTCGTGCATTAAAAGAATTAGCTAAGCTTGGTGAAATTTATGGTTATGATATTTCTAAACCTGCAAAAACGGCACAAGAGGCTGTTCAATGGTTGTACTTTGGTTACTTAGCTGCGGTTAAGGAACAAAATGGTGCGGCAATGAGTTTAGGTCGTACAAGTACATTCTTAGATATTTTCATTAAAAGAGATTTAGATGCCGGTTTGATTACTGAAGAACAAGCACAAGAATATATTGACCACTTTATTATGAAGTTGCGTTTAATCAAGTTTGCAAGAACTCCAGAGTACAATGCATTATTCTCAGGAGATCCAACTTGGGTAACAGAATCATTGGGTGGTATGGGTATGGATGGTCGTCCACTTGTTACAAAGACAAGTTTCAGATACCTACATACCTTAGATAACTTAGGTACAGCTCCGGAGCCAAACTTAACGGTATTATGGTCTCGTCATTTCCCACAAAACTTTAAAGAGTATTGTGCTAAAATGAGTATCAAATCAAGTTCCATTCAATATGAAAATGATGACATGATGAGAGAAACACATGGTGATGATTATGCTATTGCATGTTGTGTATCTAGTATGCGTGTTGGTAAGGAAATGCAATTCTTCGGTGCTCGTGCTAACTTAGCGAAATGTTTACTATATGCGATTAATGGTGGGGTAGATGAAAAGCTATTAATTCAAGTTGGTCCTAAGTATCGTGCGGTTACAGATGACATCTTAAATTATGAAGATGTTATGGCGAAGTTTGATGATATGATGGAATGGTTAGCTGAATTGTATGTAAATACATTGAATGTTATTCATTACATGCATGATAAATATTGTTATGAGCGTATTCAAATGGCGTTACATGATCGTGAAGTAAAACGTTATTTTGCAACAGGTATCGCTGGTTTATCAGTAGTTGCGGATTCATTGAGTGCAATTAAGTATGCAAAAGTAAAATGTGTTCGTAATGAAAATGGCGTTGTTGTTGATTATGAAGTGGAAGGCGATTATCCTAAGTATGGAAATAACGTAGATGATGTAGATAACATTGCGGTTGAAATCGTAAGTAAGTTTATGAATAAAATTCGTAAGCATCAAACATATCGTAATGGATATCCAACAACTTCAATCTTAACGATTACGTCAAATGTAGTTTATGGTAAGAAAACAGGAAATACACCGGATGGAAGAAGACAAGGAGAACCATTTGCACCGGGGGCAAACCCAATGCATGGTCGTGATTCTCATGGAGCTTTAGCTTCATTAGCGTCAGTTGCAAAACTTCCTTATGGTGATGCACAAGATGGTATTTCAAATACATTCTCAGTGATTCCTGGGGCTCTGGGTAAAGATGATCAAATCTTTGTCGGAGATTTAGATATTGATTTATGCGATTGCACACAAAGTGCATGTCAGATTCCAAATTTAACGGAAGGAATAGAAAAGGAGTAGAAAGATGGAACCTAGCAAACAACAAATTCAAAACTTAGTATCTATGTTAGATGGATACGTAGAAAAAGGTGGACACCACCTAAACGTTAATGTTTTTACAAAAGAAACATTATTAGATGCTCAAGCACATCCTGAAAACTATCCACAATTAACTGTGCGTGTTTCTGGATATGCTGTAAACTTCATCAAGTTGACAAAAGAACAACAAGATGATGTAATTGCTCGTACTTTCCACGGCAAAATGTAATTGAAAAGCACAGGCTAAGACCTGTGCTTACTTTTTGGAGGTTTTATGAAGGGGTATATACACTCTATAGAAACATTTGGGACGGTGGATGGTCCTGGAATACGTTATGTCGTGTTTATGCAGGGATGTCCATTGCGTTGTAAGTATTGCCATAATCCAGATACATGGCAAATGAATACTGGTCAACAAATGGAAGTAGAAGAAGTACTAAAAGGATTTTATAATAATCAGTCGTTTTATAAAGATGGTGGTGTTACGGTAACAGGTGGGGAGCCACTTATGCAGATTGAGTTTGTAACAGAGTTATTTAAATACTTAAAGCAACATCAAGTACATACTGCACTGGATACCTCTGGGATTACTTTTAGTGAAAAAACAAAAGAGAAGTTTGATGAGTTAATAAAATATACCGATTTAGTTTTATTGGATATTAAGCATATTGATCCAAAGGGTCATGTAGAATTAACGCAACAGAAATTAGATCCGGTTTTAGCGTTTGCACGTTATTTAAGCGATCATCAAATTCCTGTTTGGATTCGTCATGTGGTGGTTTATGATATTACGTATAAGGAAGAATATTTATATCAATTAGGGTTATTTTTAGGAACGTTAAATAATGTAAAAGCGATTGATGTATTACCGTATCATACAATGGGGATTGTAAAATATCAACAGATGAATTTAGAGTATCCATTAAAAGATACAAAGGAAACATCAAAGGATGATGCACTACAAGCACGTAATATTGTTTTAAAGGGGTATCGTGAAAGTAGAAGAAATCGAATGTAGCTTCTACTTTTTTAAAAGGAGGAAGTATGAAACGTCATGTAGGTTTATTTTCCATTGTCTATTTTTTAGCCTTTATTAGCTATTCTTTTAGTATTTCACAATTAATACCTTATTTAACAACTTTAGGGTACAATGCCTTTGAAAAGGGTGTGATTATTTCCGTATCTGCTGTTGTAACTATTATCTTACAGATGGTTGCCGGTTACCTAAGTGATCACTTTAAAACGATTAAACGTTTGTTTATTATCGTATTGCTTGTCTTTGGTAGTGTATCTTATATTGTTTATCGTTATGAAGTATCTACATTCATTATTACTTGTATCTTAGTTTCGTTGTTAAATAGTTTCTTTAATTTAAGTTTTGGATTTTTAGATAGTTGGGTATTAGAATCCAGTGAGTATTTAAGAAAAACATATAGTTTTATTCGAGCATTTGGATCACTGGGATGGGGAATTGGTAGTTTATTGGTTTCTTATATCATTGTGCATTTTCAATATCCAAGTTTGGGTTTGAGTATCTTGATGTTGTGTTTATTGTTGGTGGGTATCGGTAGTTTGCTACAAGATGTACAGAAGCAACCGCATATTCAAGTACAACTTTCAGATTATATCAAGTTGATTAAAAAGAAAGATTATGTCATTTTATTAGTGGTATTATTCTTAGTGAATACAACACAGACGTTAAATACGTATGGGGTTGTTGAAAAGTTAGTGGTATTGAATGCAACAAGTTATGAAATTGGTTTGCGTAATTCGATACAAGGGTTGATTGAAATTCCTATTTTTATTTTTGGATTTTATCTTTTAAGAAAATTACCACCTAAACACATGATTAAAGTAGCTTGTGTTATGTATGCTGTACAGTTTGTATGTTTTGCGTATGCAGATAGTCCAAGGGCTATGATTTATATGACAGTCTTACAAATTGGTACCTATCCATTGTTGTTGATGTCACAAAAATATTTATTGTATGATTTATCACCGGAGGGCTTAAAAACATCTGGACAATTGTTTGCGCAAAGTGTTTCTGTAGGAGGTCCGGCATTGTTGGTACCATTTCTGGGTGGATTAATGACTACTTATATCCATGTAAATGCGACAATATTGTTTGGAGCTTTTGCTTCGATGGTGGCATTTATATTATTACTTTGGAATCGTAACGTAAAAAAAGATGTCTAAGACATCTTTTACTTTTCAAATAAGTGTTTATATTGCCCATATCCTTCTTCTTCCAATTTATCATAAGGGATAAAGAGTAAAGAAGCGGAATTGATGCAGTAGCGTATTTGATTCGGTGATTCAGGGTCCATTGTAAAAACATGGCCTAAATGACTATCACCAAAGCGTGAGCGTACTTCGGTACGTATCATATTGCAAGAAGTATCCATGCGTTCTTTTGTAGCTCTTTGTTCAATCGGTTTAGTAAAGGCTGGCCAACCACAACTACTGTGATATTTGTCTAAAGAAGAGAATAAAGGTTCTTTACTAACAATGTCTACATAGATCCCTTTTTCATCAAACTCATAATATTTACCGGTAAAGGGATATTCAGTCCCATTTAATTGGGTAACTTTGAAAGCTTCATCATCCAGTTTTTTAATTGTATCTAAGTCTTTTTTATAGACACGTAACTTTGCTGCTTCTTCAATCTTAGCGTTACTTAAATGACAATAACCATCCGGATTTTTTGTTAAATACTTTTGGTGATATTCTTCTGCTTTGTAGAAGTTTCGTAGTGGTTCTACTTCAACGGAAAAGTTTACTATATCTTTTTGATATTCTTGGACATAAGCCAAAACGTTTGCTTCATCTTCAAGGTGGTAATATATACCGGTTTGATATTGTGGTCCGATGTCATTGCCTTGACGATGTTTCACTGTTGGATCAATTACATAAAAATAACTTGCTAGAATGGATTCCAGATTGGTTTTTTCTGAATCATAAATAACTTGTACCGTTTCTTTGTAGCCGGTGTGTTGTTGGCATACTTCTTGATAGGTTGGATTTGGTGTATCTCCATTAGCATAACCGCTGTAAGCTTCTATGACACCGTGTAGTTTGCTGGCTAGTTTTTCAATGCCCCAAAAACAACCTCCAGCCAAATAAATTTCTTTTTTCAACACATTATTCTCCTTGTTGAAGAAGAGTTACAATGTCTTTTTCTATTTCAAGTGGATTGGTTGTTGGGGCATAGCGTTTTACGACATTTCCTTTACGATCTACTAGGAATTTTGTAAAATTCCATTTGATTTCTTCGTTAAAGAGTCCTGTTTTTTCTGATTTAAGGAATGTATAAAGAGGATCTTCGTTTTCTCCATTGACATCAATCTTGGCGAATTGATCAAAGGTAACACCATAGTTTAAACTGCAAAATTGACTGATTTCTTCATCGCTTCCCGGAGCTTGATGTTTAAATTGATTGCAAGGAAAATCTAAAATAGCTAAACCTTGGTTGTGGTAAGTATCATGAAGTTGTTGAAGTTGTGTATATTGATTGGTAAATCCACAGTGAGTAGCGGTATTTACAATTAAAAGTACCTTTCCTGTATACTGGTTTAAACTAATATCTTCTTGTTTCTTGTTTTTTACTGTAATATCATATAATTTCATACTGTTCTCCCTTTTTATTTAACATAAGGCTTTCAAGTCAATTTGTCAAATAAGAAGCATATTTTATTACAGAAATGTTAGATATGGTATACTTAGTATGAGGTGAAAATATGGCAAATAGAAAAGTAGTTTTAATTGGTACGGGATTTGTTGGTATGAGTATGGCTTATTCATTAATTGCTCAAAAGGGTATTGATGAATTGGTGTTGATTGATGTTGTAATGGAAAAGGCAGAAGGGGAAGCAATGGATTTATCGCATGCGATGCCTTATGCAAGTGGAAAAATGTACATCCATGCAGGTACTTATCAAGATTGTAGTGATGCCAATGTGATTATTTGTACAGCTGGTGCAGCACAACGTCCCGGACAAACTCGTTTAGAACTTACAGAAATTAATACAAAAATTATGAAGAGTATAGGAGAGCAAATCAAAGCAAGTGGCTTTAATGGTGTCCTTGTTGTTGCAAGTAATCCTTGTGATATTATGACATATGTTGCACAGGTTGCGACAGGTTTACCTAAGCATCAGGTATTTGGTTCTGGTACTATGTTAGATACGGCTCGTTTACGTTATATGTTAGGTGAATATCTACAAGTAAACTATAGCAATATCCATGCTTATATCATGGGTGAACATGGGGATAGTAGTTTTGTTCCTTGGACGCATGCGTATGTGGGTGTTAAGAGTTTATTAGAGGAAATTGAAGAACGTAATATTGACTTTAATGGCTTATTGGATATTTATCAAGAAGTTCGTGATGCGGCTTATCATATTATTGAGCGTAAAAAAGCCACATATTATGGAATTGGAATGGCTTTAGTTCGTTTAGTGACAGCGATTTTAAATAACGAAAATACAATTTTACCATTGAGTGTATATCAAGAAGGACAATATGGTAAACATGGTATTTATATTGGGGTTCCTGCTGTTGTAAATAGAAGTGGTATTCGTGAAGTGATTAAATTAAAATTAAATGATATTGAACAAGAGAAGTTTAATCATTCTGTAGAAGAATTAACGAAGGTGATTGAGGAAGTTGTTAATCCAATCTTAAAGGCATAGACACTTAGGTGTCTATTTTTAATGTTGTGTGAAAGGAGTTTATTATGAATGGAGTGTTATTACAAGGGTTTGAGTGGTATGTCATCAATGATGGAAAGCATTATGTGCGTTTGTATGATAGCTTAGAAACTTTAAAAAAATTAGGGATTAGTGCCATATGGCTGCCTCCGGTATGTAAAGGGACGGGTAGTAATGATGTTGGTTATGGAGTTTATGATTTATATGATTTAGGAGAATTTGATCAAAAAGGGTCTATTCGTACAAAATATGGTACGAAAGAAGAACTTGTAAAGCTGATAGATAAAGCTCATGATTTGGGTATGTCGATCTATGCCGATGTTGTGTTAAATCACAAAGCAGGAGCGGATGAAACGGAAGTCTTTAAAGCAATAGAGGTTGCGTATGATAATCGTGATCATGAAATCGGACAAGAACGTGATATAGAAGGTTGGACAAAATTTACATTTAAAAATCGTAATAATAAATACTCAGATTTTAAATGGAACTTTCATCATTTTTCGGGGGTAGATTATGATCAACTTCAACAGAAAAAGGGAATCTTTAAAATCAGCGGATTTAATAAGGGTTGGAGTTTTCAGGTTTCCAATGAACATGGAAACTATGATTATTTAATGAATTCCAACATAGATCATAACAATGCGGATGTTCGTAAAGAATTATTTTCATGGGTAAAATGGATTATGAATGAATTAAAGTTGGATGGATTTCGTTTGGATGCCATTAAGCATATTGATGCAGTATTTATGGATGATCTTGTGAATTATATCCATGATGAATTAGACCCTAACTTTTATTTAGTTGGAGAGTATTGGGTGGATAATAAAGAGGCGTTGCAGAAGTATATGGAGCATACATCTGGTAAGATTGATTTATTTGATGTTTCGTTGCATTATAACTTACATAGTGCTTCTAAACAGTATGAACAGTTTGATTTAAGAACGATTTTTGATGGTGCAATTGTGCAATCCAATCCGATTATGGCTGTAACTTTTGTGGATAATCATGACTCACAAAAAGGACAATCATTAGAGTCTTGGATAGATGAATGGTTTAAAGAAATTGCTTATGCGTTAATCTTGTTTAGAAAAGATGGTTATCCTTGTATCTTTTATGGAGATTTATTTCAAATAGGAGATGGAAGCCTTTATGCAGGCATGCAAGAACGTTTACATACATTATTAAAACTACGTAAGCAATATGCCTATGGAGATCAAGATGATTACTTTACATCTTCAAACTGTATTGGTTTTGTAAGACATGGTGATCAACAACATCCTAATAAGTTGGTTGTTTTAATTAGCAATGCCGGTAAGGGAAGTCTTAGAATGTTTGTTGGTAATGATTTACAAGGTAAGCAATTTTATGATGCATTAGGGCATTGTAAGGAATTCGTTGAAATTGACGAAGAAGGATTTGGTAACTTTAAAGTGGAAGAAAGAAGTGTTAGCGCTTGGATTATAAAAGATGAATAGACTCTTAAGTTAAAAGCTTAAGAGTTTTTATTTGATATTCATATCGAACATGATATTCGTATTTGGTCTAAATTCAATATTACCAATTATCATACAAATGATATTTACAGTATTACTTGTATATAGATACAATATTAATAGAAGGTACAAAATATACTTAAGAATGAATAGAATAAGGAAGAGGAAGACGATTGAAATATTTTACAACAGAAGTAGGAGGCTTATTAAAGGCAACAGAAGAAAAGTTTCCTAAAATATATGCGTTTGATGAAGATACAAAAGAGTGGAAGTACTTACATGATTTATCGGTTGATTATCAGCTTGATACATTGACTTGGGAATTTATTGAACTTAGTGAAGAAGAATTTAATAGAAGATATAGAAACATTGAAGAAAGTATATAAAGTATTTTAATAATATTTAGAGTAATCACTAGACTACATTTTGCAGTCTTTTTTATGTGCTGAGTAAGATTTAGAAGAAAGTCCATTCATTGACAAGAACTACGAATAGTGATATACTACGAATAGTGATATAGAAAGGAGGAGCATTGTGTGAGAGATAATATATCAAGTGGAGCTTTAACTGAAACAACGTTATTGGTTTTATTGTCTTTATATAGGGAATTACATGGATATGGAGTGAAACTTTTTATTGAAGAAATAACTAATGGAAGAGTAGTTTTAGGAATGGGAACGTTATATGGAGCTATCAAGAATTTAGTAGAAAAGGCTTGGATTATTGAATCTTCAAGAGTTGATGGAAAAGTGAATTACATAATAACGGAATTAGGGAAAGAACAAGTAAAAAAAGAAGAAGTAAGATTGTGTGAACTTAAATTATTGATAAAAAACATAAGAGGTGAAGAACATGAAGAAAATTAAAATTTTTTTAGACCCAATAAACGATTTGGAAGTATGGCTAAATAGAATGGCAAAAAAGGGGTATAGATTGAAGAGCGTAAACAATTTTTTGTATGATTTTGAAACATCTGATAAAGATTATGTTTATTCTATACAATTTATCGGCGCAAGTTCTTCAAAAGAAATTAATGGTTATATACAAATGTTAAAAGAGAATGGGACAAGAGTTTATAGATCACCATTAAATCAGGGGAATATAACTTTTGGAAAATTTAGATTAAGACCATATGCACAAGGAAATGGAAAAATAGCCAACACTTTTCAAACATATAATAAAGAAATACTTGTGGTAGAACATGAGGGGAAAAAACCTCAGAAATTACTGACAAACAAATCAGATTTAGCAAAGTATTATAAAAATATAAGAAATGCCTATTTGCAAGGATTTATAGGTGTTTTAGCGCTGTTTCTATATTCTTTATATAAATTATATGAGAGCAATTTTGAATTTTATAAGCTTATTCAAAGTGGAGTTTTAGTATTCGTTACAATATTCATTCTAAATATAATGTATAAAGCACATAAAAATTATGAGAAATATAAACAAGATTCTGAGTTAATGGATTGATATTTAAGGATATAATTAATTTTAAACAGTAAATTGCAAGGAATTTACTGTTTTTTAAATATTTGAAATTAAAGAAAAATAGTGCACATTTTTTAGGTGAATACTTGATGAATAAAATGTAGAAAATAAAAAATCAGATAGTTTATAGTTCTATTTATGATTTAGACTATGTCATTGATAACTCATAATAAAATAAATAAGTAACTTAAATTCATCTTTTATTGAATGTTAATCTTAAAAAGACAGGAAGAATTTAAAGCTAAATAAAATAAAGTAGATCTGAACGAAATAATGGAACACTTTAGATTTTTTAGAATATTCCTGAACTATTCATTGGATATTCTAAAAAATAAAAAAATTAAATAAATTGATTGCTGGAAACATAAATAAGATTAAAAACAATCAAATAGCTTTATTTTTCTAACTCTCTAAACTTTTTTTACAATAAATATGAATGTGGATAGCTTTGTCTTACTTTTTGCTAAGAAAAAATTTATATTACTGAAAATTAAATATAAAGTGAAATTATGATTGAAATACAAAAAGAACGAAAAAGCTGATTTTCAGACACATTGAAATCGGAAGCCCAACGTCAAAACAGAATAATGAACTAAGAGTTTTAACACAAATGGGTAAATACGCAACTTATCGATTGCTTAGAACTGAAGCAATCTATATCGTGAATATGGATGATTTAGAAGCTGCGAAGCGATTAGGAGTAACAAAGCGTAAATTCATAGCGACATTAGACAGTAGAACGAGTAGCTTATGCAGAAAGCACAATAATCAAATTGTGGCGATTGAAGATACTAAGATAGGTATTAATACTCTACCTTTACATCCTTTTTGTAGGAGTGTGATGATTGATTACATTCCAGTATTGAGTGACGAAAAAGAATGGAGCGTAGAAGTGGAAATCAATGAGAAAAGACCTAAAATCATTGAGAAAGAAAAAGAAAAGGCGTACAATATAGGCAAGGATATAGATGTTGAAATAGATGAATTAACTCCTTGCTTAAGAAGATTGTCAGATAACAAAATAGTAGACACTACTGTCGAAGAAATTAAAATAACTAAAAAATTTGCAAAAGAACTAAAACAACAAGGTTGGGAATTTGATTGGTTCAAAAGTCAGCAAGAAGGGCATAAGATTTATCAACTAAAAGCAAATGAAGATGATAGAATTCAAGGCCTGTTAGCGAGTAAAGTAGATAAAAAAATTTGCTTGTGAACGTTGGGTTGGTTGAAAGTGCTCCATTTAATAGTAGGCATAATAAAAAGATACAACAAAAAGAGTATAGTGGTGTTGGAAGCCATTTATTTGCAGAAGTAGTAAAACAAAGCATGGAAAATGGATTTGAAGGTTTTATTTCTTTTAAAGCAAAATCAAGTTTAATAGAGTATTACCAAAAAGAACTTGGAGCAATATTAATAAATAGAAAAACTAGAACAATGTATATAGATGAGGAAGGGGCTAAAATTTTATATGAAAGATACTATGCAAGTGGAAAATAACGAGTTAGTAGAAATGTCAGATATTGATATTTCTGGTATCTTGCCTAATTTTAAATTAGAGTTTGATTTTAAAGCTATGCGTGAATATTGCAAGAAAAAGAGGATAAAACTTCGCGATTTAACAGATGATGAAACAGAACAATTTTTATTAAATAACTAACCAACTTAATAGATTAGGTTGGTTTTTATTTGGTTAAAGACATTAAAGAAAAAAATAAAGTGAGACAACCAAGTCTTAAAAATGACAGAAAGTGAGGGCTAATCAATGCCAGAAGAAACAAACACAAATCCAACAACTACAGAAGTATCAGCAAACAATCAAGAGAACGCTAGTACTCACAAAAGCTGAAGAAACTGTAAAGACATTCACGCAAGAAGAAGTAAATGCAATTCTTGCAAAAGAACGTAAGAATATCGAAAAGAAAGGTGAAGCTAGAAAGTGCTAAGAAATATGTGAAATATTATTGGTTCTATAATTAGAAGTAAATTAAACAACAAATAAATTAGAATTTTACTAACTACTTTATAACATAAAAAAAGCCCTTAAATAAAGGGTTTTACAAGTTTTAAGCCTATTTTTAAGGCTTATGCATTTACTAATAATGGTGCGGATGAAGGGACTAAAATAAATACAATAAATGCTGTTAAACCTTTATTTATAGGCTTTTTTTTAATTGTTAGAAATTGAGTCGAACAAAATGTCGAACAAAAATTAAAAATAACACTATATTTTTCTTTCTTTTAAAACTTCTTGTTTTAATGCCAAATCAGAACGAGCGTAACTAATTGTCATCTTAGGATCGCAATGTCCCATCAGTTCCATAACTGTTCGAGGGTCTACGTTATTAGTCACTAAGTCGGTACTGAATTTATGGCGTAGCATATACATAGTAAAGTTTATTCCTTCCAGTCTGCAAATGTGTGTTATCTTATCGGTAGCACGTTTAACTTTAAATAATTCACCATTAACGCTGAATAAATCATCGCTTTCTGCATACTCTAAAAGTTCTAAAATAATAGGTCTTAATTCTTTCACAACTGGAATGATACGCATTGAATCTTTTGTCTTTGTGGTGCGCTTAATATTTAGATGTTCTGTGTCACTTCCCAGTGATTTATCTACAATTATTATCCAGGAAGTTGTGTCAATGTTTTTACGTTCTAAGGCGAACGTTTCTGCCGGTCTTAAACCAGTGTACAACATGATCCATAAACCGTAGATAAGCAATTTATTAAAACGCTGATATTGCTCACGTTCATCGACATGAACGTTTAAAGCAACTATCACTTTCAGGAATGTGTCGAAATCAGTTTTGACATTGCGTTTTAGCGTGATTTTTTGGCTTTTAGGCTTGATTACTTCTTCCATGATATTTATGTCGACTAATTGCATAATGCGTGCCGTTTTGAAAATTAAGCACCAAATCTGATATACATTCGCTATGGTGTCGTCGCTACAATCTCTAATCATGCTATTGAGTGACAGCTGCACATCTATACGTTTTACTTTTTGGATATTCATGCCGTCAAATTTTGGCAATATGTACGTATTATAACGCTTGATGCGTTTATTCAGTGTGGCCAATCGTGCAGTGAACACTTTGAGACTTTGATTAAAAACTTCGCGAACAGTAAATTCAGTTTTTTCTGTTATTTTTTTCTGTTCGGCTTTTACTAGCATTTCATTTCTGTGTATTATAGCAGCTTTCAATAACTCTTTTTCATTTTCATAATGAGTTATAGAAAAATATTTTTCGTAAATACTAGATTTACCGTCTACGTTAAAATATCTAAATTTGACAGTATATCCACGTATTTTTCTATTCTGTTTAGAATAAACCGCATAGATATAATCTAATTTTTTCATGCAAATTCCTCCGTTTTATGCTAAAATAAGGAATAGAAAAAGCTTATAGTGGTTGCTATAGTTTTTCTACTTAAAGTCCTTCGCTTTGGTCGGCGCTCAGGGACTTTTTTAGTTTTAATTAAATAATGAATTTCTTTTATTCATTTCTTCTTGGTGTTTCTTTAAATGAGCCTGAAAGAATGGTAACACAGGATCATCTTTCTTAAAATTTTGTAATGAATTTTTAAGTATTTCAATCCTTTCTTTTAACTCATAATCTGTAAGTTTTGATATATCTATTTTTTTCTTGAACATAAATACCCCTTCTTTAAAACTTTCTTCTTAATTCAACAACCTTGCCGATAATTGTTACAGGCAAAGTTTCTATCTGTTCTAAACTGTAGAACATAGGTTCGTACTTTGGATTCAAAGACACTAATATAATGCCTTGATCGTTAAATGTCACCTTTTTACAAGTGGCATCTTCACCATTTACTAAGACAATTGCTATATCATTATTTTCAACTGAAGACTGTTGATGGACAATGACTGTATCATCTTTAAATAGTTTTGGTTCCATAGAATCACCGTTTATTTTTAAACCAAAATATTCTTCAGGACGTTTGTATTCTTTTGGATCAAGTTCTTCATAGTCGATTATGTTTTCTACAGCTGTTATAGGAACACCAGCTTGAACAAGCCCTAATACTGGAATTGTATATGCTGCAGGCAAGCTTTTGAAATTACCGTGATTTTTTGCATCTTCATAAAAAAGTAATAAATCCGCAAGGTTAAACGCGTTTACTATTTTTCCGTCTTTAACCAATAAATATTTGTCGCAATCATAAGTATCAAAATCTAATGAAAATCCATTATCTTGAAAAAAATCTGATATTTTTTCTAAAGTTCGTTCTAATTTCAAAATGTTTGGATCTTCTTCGAAACCGTCATCTTCTATTAAAACACTTGGCGGAACTTGTAATACTTTAGCTAAAGCAGCGATTCGACTTCTTTTCATATCTCCGATTTCACCACTAGCCCATCTAGAAACAGTAGCTTCACTGACATCACAGGCTTTCGCAATATCAAGATAAGTCAGTTTTAATTGATTTTTTCTTCTATTTATCAATTCTTTTATATCCATTTTTATTACCTCAATAATATAATATGCTTTTTCTTGCGTTTTTGCAATGAGTAAAGGCGAATAAAAATAAAAAACTTGCATTTAAGTATTGACTTAAAAATAAAAAGGATTTATCATTAACTTACGCAAACGTAAGAAAAGAGGTGATAAACATGCAAAAAAGATTATTGGATGCGAAAATGGTAGAACACGGATTTACAAACGAAAAGTTAGCTCAAATTTTAGAAATCGATATTGTAACTCTATATAGAAAGAAAAATGGACATACTGATTTTTATAGAAGAGAGATTCAAACGATAAAAAAAGCTTTAAATTTAAGTAACGAAGATGTAAATTCTATTTTTTTTACCGAATAACTTACGTAAATGCAAGAAAACAGAAAGGAGGCACAATGCAACACTTTACAAAAATGATAAGCGTAGTATTTGAATCAATTATGTTTGCATTCATTTGTGCAGGCATAGCCATTCCGTTGATTTTGATTTTTGGAAAGAAGGACAAAACATGAAATTAGTATACACTACCGTAGAGCTATCTCAAGCGCTCAATATGAGCGTTAAAAAGATAGCACTGCTAAGAAAGTATGGTGCTATCAAAGCAATGAAAAGAGGTAAACGCTATTTGTTTACAAACATTGAAGTAAACAACTTCTTGTTGAATTATAGCGATGCCAATTTATCAAACGCAGCAACGATCAAATTTGAAGTGCTGCAAAGAAACAAAAAAGGACTTCCTAACCGCCGACCAAGCAAAAAGGAAAGTCCAAAACTCAACAAAGGGAATATTATCCCTATCAAATTATACCAATAAATTTAGGAGGTATCAAATGGAGCTAAACGAATTTAAAAAACTTGTAATGATTTTCACGATTGGAATTATAGCAGTGGTAATCGTTACATTGATTACCCCTAAAAAAATAGAAATCAATGACGACTATAGCTATTTATACAAATTAAATAGTGCTAAAACAGAAATAACAATTGAACAAAAAGCTTTGGTAGAAGCAAAAGAACCTAGATCTATACGTATCACATCGTATTGGGAAAACGACTCAACAAACAGTGGATCATGCACTTCTAGCGGATTGTGTACTGACGATTTTCAAATCAATGAAAAAGGTTGGTACACGTACCAGGATAAGTTAGTCTTAGCTGGCGCTACATACACTTGTTTCTATGCTGAAACAGGGGCGTGCGCTAAATACAACAGCCTTCCAGATGGATTTGGAATCCACAGTCTTTACGATGAAGTAACCATCTTCGTTGATGGTGTATCTTATCCAGGTATTATATTAGACAGTTGCGGTGCCAGCTTCTGGCGTGAAGAGGTGCAGAGATACGATCTATTCGTATCAAATGAGGAAAGCAAGTTAGATACAAGAGGTCATATTGAATATGAATAAAGTGGAATTACAAGAGGATCTAAAGCAATATATCACACAAACGTTTATTCAAAATGATGCTGATTGTATTGTGCTGAGATTTCCAAATAGCTATATGGTACTTATTTCTAAAAAATCAACAAATGAACACGCAACAGCACAATTATTTCTTTGGTTTAACCGTATGAAAGAATTGTATTTCAAAAATAACGAAGATTTAAACGTATTTCTACGTGAAACGTTAGAAAGGAAATAAAGAAAATGGATAAAAAGGTTTATTTAAAAGATTACGAAAATGAAAAATACGAAGCAGTAATAAAAGATTTTGAAAAGGTAGTGGCACTTATATGTGAAGTTATTACCGGTGATGAAGTTTTGAAAATAATATATGAGTCTGGATACATTGATGTAATTGATTCAGATTGGCTTTCGGGAAAACTTAGAAGAAACGACTACAGAGATGCAGAATATATAATACCGTTAAATTTAATCGATGAGTTCACATCATTTGAAGGGGATTGGGTTGATCGAATGTTTCATATTAGAAAACTAAAAGAAGAAGGAAATAGGAGAGAAAAATAAAATGGAAAACATAATGATTCTAATTGAAGGCGTGCATACGCACGCTGATACAGAAACTAATCAATACGCAATAGAAAATGATAACTATGGGGAAGGTGCACCTGTCTACACATGGTTATTAAGTCCGAAAGTAATAGAAGAAAAATGGCTTTCTGGAATAATCAACAAGGAGTATGCATTGGCAGAAACTTGCTATGGTCTCAAAATTATAAAGATTAAATCTTTTAAAATTGTAAAAGATACAAATTTAGAAGATTTAACGTTTCAGCACGGTAATGAGCTGAAGTACATTATCAAACTTTTCGATGACAAACAAATAAATATAGACAATCCCAGAATTAATTGGGATGAAATCTTTGGTCAGGAGGATAAATAATGTCAATCAAAATTAATAAGTTAGAAATCGAAAACGTTAAGCGTGTCAAAGCTGTAACGTTAGAACCAACAGAAAACGGCTTGACTGTTATTGGCGGTCGAAACGGTCAAGGTAAAACATCTGTCATTGATTCTGTTGCATGGCTTTTGGGCGGTGACGCTTTTAAACCAAGCAGACCACAGAATGATGAATCTATCATTCCACCAAATTTGAAAGTGACACTTTCAAATGGTCTGATCGTTGAACGAATCGGCAAAAACAGTACATTGAAAGTTACAGATCCTAGCGGTCAGAAAGCAGGACAAACACTTTTAGACAGTTTTGTCGAAAAGTTAGCATTGAATCTTCCGAAGTTCATGCAGATGAATAATAAGGACAAAGGAAAAACAATGTTGCGAATCATTGGGCTAGAAAAGGAGATTGTTGAGCTAGAACTCAAAGAAACAGAACTTTACAACAAACGACTTGCGATTGGCCAAATCGCAGACCAAAAAAAGAAGTTTGCAGATGAACAGGAGTTTTACAACGATGTTCCTGAAAATTTAATATCACCTGCTGCGTTGATTAAACAACAACAAGAAATCTTGGCACGTAATGGTGAAAACCAACGTCTAAGAGATAAAGCAAATAATCTAAGTGTTGAAGTTAGTGCTTTAAGTCGAAAAGTAGAACTTTTAAAAGAAGAGCTACTAAAACAAGAAGAACTACTAAACATCAAAACAAAAGATTTAGAAGTTGCATTGAAAACAAGCGAGCAATTGCAAGATGAATCAACTACAGAGTTGGAACAAAACTTGCAGAATATTGAAGAAATCAATGCCAAGATTAGAAAGAATTTGGACAAAGAGAAAGCTGAAGAAGATGCTAAGTTCTACGCAGATCAATACAAAGAACTTACAACTGAAATCGACAGCGTTCGTCAGTCTAAATTAGATTTATTAAACAATGCAAACTTGCCACTTCCGGAATTAAATATTCAAAACGGAAACTTGATTTATAAAGGTCAAGAATGGGATAACATGAGCGGCTCAGAACAATTGAAAGTTGCTACTTCTATTGTTAGAAAAATCAATCCTGATTGTGGATTTGTGTTAATGGACAAACTAGAACAAATGGACATTGAAACAATGAACGAGTTTGGAAAATGGCTTGAAAAAGAAGGATTGCAAGTTATCGCAACACGTGTTTCTACTGGTGATGAATGTTCAATCATCATTGAAGACGGCTATGTAAAAGGAGCTGAACAAGTAGAAACAACAAGCAAACTAAAAGAATTTGGAGGTACATTTTAATGTTTGAAATAAATTCTGGAAAAATCGCTAAGGCTCAGAAAATTGTAGTCTATGGTCCTGAAGGGATTGGAAAATCAACGTTTGCAAGTAAGTTCCCGAACGCTTTATTTATTGATGTTGAAGACTCTACAAACAATATGGAAGTACGACGTTTGCCAAAACCTACAAGTTGGGCAATGTTGCTTCAGGAAATTGAATACGTTAAAAATAACTGCAATCTATGTACGACATTAGTAATCGATACTGCGGACTGGACAGAGTTATTATGTATCGATAATATCTGCCAAAAGATGAATATCAAGGGTATTGAAGACATGGGCTATGGTAAAGGATATGTTTACCTAGCTGAAGAATTTGGTCGTTTATTAAATAAACTAAGCGAATTAATTCCTTTAGGTATCAATGTTGTGTTTACTGCACATGCAATGATGCGTAAATTCGAACAACCGGACGAAATCGGTGCATACGATCGTTGGGAGTTAAAACTCCAAAAGAAAACAGCACCATTATTGAAAGAATGGGCTGATATGATTCTATTCGCTAATTATAAAACAGTAGTCGTAAATGTTGATAACCAAGGTGCTGCTAAAGGGAAAAACAAAGCACAAGGCGGTCGTAGAATTATGTACACTTCGCACCACCCTTGTTGGGATGCTAAAAATCGTCATGGACTACCTGAAGAATTGGAATTTGATTATAAACACATCGAACATATTATTCTTTCCGGAACGTTCGGTTTAGAAATCGAAGTTGTAGAAGACAAACCGAAAACTACTGAAATCAAAGTAGAAAAGCCAACACAAACAACAAAACCAATACAAGCACAAAAACAAATGACTGAAGAAGAAAGTGAGTTTAACTTCCTTCCAAAAGCATTACAAGACTTAATGTTGGCAAATGATGTAACAGTAAGCGATTTAAAAGATATTGCCGCAAAAAAAGGATATGTTACTAGAACAATGTTGTTTAAAAATTATCCAAAAAACTTTATCGAAGGAGCGTTTATTGGCGCATGGGACCAAGTACTAAAAGCAATCAATGAAGCAAAGCAACCGGTACTTGACCTTGGCCAACCAACGCTAGACATTTCAAGTGATGATTTACCATTTTAGAAAGAAAAGAGGACATTAAAATGACACAATATAATAATCAACTAAACCAGGAACGAGAGTTAGCTTGGGATGACGAAATTTCACAAGAAGGCGGAGAGTATATTGTACTTCCTGCCGGTGATTACGACTTTGTTGTAGGATCATACGAACGTGGTCGACACAATGGTTCAGAAAAACTTCCACCATGCAACAAAGCAACCGTTGAAATCAAGATTGCTTATAATGGCGAAAACGTAAGTATTTATCATAATTTATTTCTTCATACTTCGACTGAAAGAATGTTATCTGCATTTTTCAAATCAATTGGTTTAAAGAAAGATGGAGAATCATTCAAAATGAATTGGAATGCAGTGCCAGGGTGCAGTGGACGTTGTAAAGTTGAACCAAATACTTACAACGGTAATACATACAATCAAATCAAAAAGTTCTATCCTAGAAAAGAAGAAACTAAAGAATTTAACGGTTGGAAATAATGCAATTAAGACCTTATCAAGCTGAAGCTAAGGAAAGTATATTTGAACAATGGCAACAAGGAGTGCGCAAAACGCTCCTTGTATTGCCTACGGGATGTGGCAAAACTATTGTATTCAGCAAAGTAATTGAAAGCTGTGTAGAACAAGGACAACGTGTGCTTGTATTGGCACATCGTGGTGAGTTACTTGATCAAGCTGCAGATAAACTTGAACAAGCTACTGGTTTAAAATGTGCAGTAGAAAAAGCAGAACAATCATGTTTAGGCAGTTGGTACATGGTTGTCGTTGGATCTGTTCAATCGTTGCAAAGACCAAAGCGACTAGAACAATTTGAAAATGATTACTTTGACACAATCGTAGTTGATGAAGCGCATCATGTAATCAGTGATAGCTATCAAAGAGTGTTAGAACATTTCAATGAAGCAAATGTATTAGGAGTTACCGCAACACCTGATAGAGGTGATATGCGCAACTTAGGAACATTCTTTGAAAGTCTAGCCTATGAGTATAGCTTAGCGAAAGCAATTAAAGAAGGTTATTTATCGCCTATAAAAGCTTTGACATTGCCTTTAAAATTGGACTTGAGTTCAGTAGGGCAACAATCCGGTGATTTCAAAGCAAGTGACTTAGGAACGGCATTAGATCCTTATTTATACCAAATAGCAGAAGAAATGTTGAATCATTGCAAAGATAGAAAAACTGTTGTGTTTCTGCCTTTGGTAAAGACTTCTCAAAAGTTTAGAGATATTTTGAATGAAAAAGGATTTCATGCTGCAGAAGTCAATGGCGATAGTAAGGATAGAACTGAAATCTTAAAAGATTTCGATAACGGAAAATATAATGTTTTATGTAATTCAATGCTTCTCACTGAAGGATGGGATTGTCCATCAGTAGACTGTGTTGTAGTTCTAAGACCAACGAAAGTACGAAGCTTATATAGTCAAATGGTAGGAAGAGGAACACGTTTGTTTCCTGGTAAAGACCATTTATTATTATTAGATTTCTTATGGCACACAGAACGACATGAGCTTTGTCATCCTGCAAGTTTAATTTGTGAGAATGAAGAAGTCGCAAAGAAAATGACTAAGAATTTAGAAGAACAAGCAGGATGTCCGATTGACATCGAAGAAGCTGAAAAAGAAGCGAAAGAAGATGTCATATCTGCTAGAGAAGAAGCACTAGCGAAAAAGCTTGAAGAAATGAAAATGCGCAAAAAGAGATTAGTAGATCCATTGCAATTTGAATTGAGTATTCAAGCTGAAGATTTATCAAATTACACTCCTTCATTTGGCTGGGAAATGAGTCCGCCAAGCGAAAAACAATTGAAGATATTAGAGAAAATGGGAATACTTCCTGATGAAATTGGAAACGCAGGAAAAGCAGCCAAACTTATTGATAGATTGAATAAACGTCGTGATGAAGGACTTTCTACACCAAAACAAATTCGTTTCTTAGAAAGAAAAGGATTTCAGCACGTAGGCACTTGGAATATTCAGGACGCTAAAAATCTAATAGATAGAATTGCTGTCAATGGTTGGAAAATTCCTAAAGGTATCATTCCATCAGAGTACGTTCCGAAAGGAGCGTAATTAAAATAGTTCTTTGAAAATTGAATAGCATAGTGTAAAAACTTCTTTTATAAATACTTATTGACATCCCAAAAAGTATTATGTAATATATGGGTAGCCAAATAGTATAGAAAGGAGTATAAGTGGCTAAAAAAGAAATGGGTAGACCACCATTGGAAAACCCAAGAAACGAAAGATTAAATATTAGACTTACAAAACAAGAAAAACAAATCATTTTAGAAAATGCCAAAAAGAGCGGCAAAACTTTAACCGATTATGTTGTAAGTAAATTAATCAAATAAAAAAAGAGTAACACCTATCGCCAAATAGTAAATGTGTTACTCAACCTACACCCAATAAGAGTGCAGATAAATTATACACTATGCCTCTTATTGTTTTCAACTATGAAAAAATAGGAGGTTTTTATATTATGCATTCAATTTCAACAAAAGAATTAATTATGACTATGGAAGAAAACTTAATTAATATAAGTTTCAATCAAAGCAAGGCATTATGTTTGATAAAAGATGTTACTGAAGAATATTTTAATCAAAATATTACAAAAACTAATGAATGGAAAATTATATATGATTACAATTCTAATTCTATAAAAAGCAACATTATTTTTGACTATATTTTGAAATCAACAAAAGAAATAGATGAATTAAAAAAAACATATTACCAATTATTTGATGAATTGGTTAGGGAAAAAGGTCAGTTATGAAAACGGTAAATAATTTTAAGAATTTAACAGGAAAAAAGTTTAATAAACTAATCGTTATTTCAAGGAATAATAAAAAAAGCAAAAATTCACTTTGGAACTGTGAATGTGAATGCGGGAATACAATTATTGTTTCAAGGTGTAATTTAATATCAGGAAATACAACAAGTTGTGGGTGTAATAAATCTTTTTTACTGAGGAAAGCTAGAGAAAAAAATTTAACAAATAAAAAATTCGGGAAGCTAATTGTAATTTCAAAATCAAAAAAAAAGAAAAGGGAGTAATCCAGTGTGGGAATGCAATTGTGACTGTGGTAATAAGACAGAAGTAATACAAGAAAACTTATTAAATGGTCATACGAAGAGTTGTGGATGTGCTTCTTCGAAATACACAATGGGAGAAAGAATGAAAACCCATGGCATGTCAAATACACGTTTATACTATGTATGGAAAGCAATGAAAGCTCGTTGTAGCAATCCGAACGTTGAACAGTACCCTAATTATGGTGGAAGAGGAATATTCGTATGTGCTGAATGGATGAGTAGTTTTGATAATTTTAAAGAATGGGCTTTATTAAATGGTTATGATTCTAATGCTGAATTTGGAAAATGTACTATAGATAGAATAAATCCTGACGGAAATTATGAACCATCAAATTGTAGATGGGTAGATATGAAAGTACAAGCGAACAATAAAAGGATAAAAATATAATATGAATGGTATAAATTTATTAGAAATACTTGATAAAATTGACCCTACTATATTGAGTTATGAAGAGTGGTTAAAAATAGGTTTTAGTTTAAAGTACGAAGGTTATTCGGTAAGAGAATGGGTTAATTGGTCTAAACGTGATGAAAGACGTTTTAATGATGGAGAGTGTGAGAAAAAATGGAACACATTCAAAGGTGATGGAGTAACAGGAGGAACATTAGTTCAAATTGCAAAAGAACAGGGGGTATTATCTTATTTTGAAGAAGATTCTAGTGGCGGACATGAACTTGCTTGGGATGATGTCATCACAAAAGATGACTATACAATCATCGACAAAAACTGGGTAGAAGGCAAAGAAATTCAAGAGCCAAGTGATGCCGAATGGAATCCAAGCAAAGAAATTATAAAGTACTTGGAAACGTTATTTGAGTCAAACGAAAACGTCGGTTATGTTACAGCAACTTACCAAAAAGTCGATGATAAAACCGGCGAGATAAAGCATATTCCAACTTCCGGAAGTTTTGATAAAACTGCGGGCCAATTGATTCAAGAATTAGGAAAATATCAAAACGACATTGGTGCGGTATTTGGCGACTACAAAGAAGAAGCAGGGGCTTGGATTCGATTTAATCCACTAGATGGTAAAGGTATCAAGAATAGCAACGTTGTTGATTATCGTTACGCTTTGGTTGAATCTGACAACATGGATTTAGATAAGCAAAACGCAATTATAAGACAATTAGAACTTCCTGTTGCGTGTCTTGTTTTTAGCGGTAAGAAATCAATTCACGCTATCGTCAAAATACACGCAAGTTGCGAAGATGAATATAAAAAGCGTGTAGATTATTTATATAAAGTGTGTCAAAAGAATGGACTTTCAATTGATATTCAAAACAGAAATCCTAGCCGATTATCTCGACTTCCTGGTGTTAAAAGAAATGGTCGCAAGCAATTTTTGATTGATACAAATATTGGAAAATCTTCCTGGGATGAATGGTTTGAATGGATAGAAGGAATCAACGATGACCTTCCGGAACCTGAAGGATTGGACCAATTTTGGGATAACATGCCAACGTTGGCCGAACCGTTAATCGATGGCGTTTTAAGGCAAGGACATAAGATGTTACTTGTTGGTCCATCAAAAGCAGGGAAGAGTTATGCATTAATCGAATTGTGCATTGCAATTGCCGAAGGAAAAAAGTGGTTAGGTTGGAATTGCGCTAAAGGAAAAATTATGTATGTAAACTTAGAACTTGATCGTGCTTCTTGTTTGCATCGATTCAAAGATGTTTACCAATCGATGAAAATAGCTCCAAATAATTTATCTAATATCGACATTTGGAACTTGAGGGGTAAAAGTGTACCGATGGATAAACTCGCTCCAAAACTAATAAGAAGAGCGCAGAAGAAAGACTACATTGCAATTATCATAGACCCTATCTATAAGGTCATCACCGGCGATGAAAACAGCGCAGACCAAATGGCGCATTTCTGTAATCAATTCGACAAGGTAGCAAGCAACTTGGGAGCTGCAGTCATCTATTGTCACCACCATAGTAAAGGTGCGCAAGGCGGTAAAAAGTCGATGGACAGAGCCAGTGGTTCAGGAGTGTTCGCACGCGATCCTGATGCGTTAATCGACTTAGTGGAACTTGAATTGACAGAAGATTTTAACAAATATGAAGTCAATAAAATCACTGCAGAAACGATTGCAGAATACTTTAAAATACATAAACGTGACTTCTATGACACTATGATTGGCGATGATGATAGATTGAGTAAAGTCATTATGGAAACGTATGCCGAAGACAATTTATCAGCACTTCAACTCGGTGAATTAGATGACTTGATTGCATCTAATTTGAATAAAATTAAACAAAAAACAGCATGGCGAGTTGAAGGGACGTTGCGTGAATTTCCTAAGTTTGAACCTAAAAATCTATGGTTTCAATATCCAATTCACGTAGTGGATGAAGTAGGAATTTTACAAGATATGGACGCAGAAGGTGACAAGCCATTCTGGCAAAAAGGTAAGGAAAAACGAAAAAAGAATGCGAATAAAAAAAAGAAAAAGTTAAATGATAGCTTTGTAGAAGCAATAGAACATTTAACTAATTTCAATGAAAAACCGCCAACAAAAAAAGAAGTTGCAGAGTATTTAGGTAAGTCAGAACGAACGATAGAGCGTAGGCTTGAAGAAACGGAAGACTATATTTTTGACACAGAAACTGGAACTATAAAACCAAAATAATCACGACATGACCTAGGTAGTGTCGTAAGTGTCATAATGTCGTAATGTTGCGACACGACCAAGGTAGTGCGCTAGTGGTGCGTAGTGTCCGACACGACACGCACGACCAGTATATATAATATACATTTTTGTCTGTCGCCAAACACATGTCATGTGTGTATACGGTAGGTGACCAGCTTAAGTGACTGGTCACCCCTACTACAACACATGACCATGACAAACGCACGCGCGAAGAAAGGAAAGTTATGGATGACAAAATTATGTCGAAATTTAAACAACGGATTTCTGAAATTATCGAATGCGAAGAAGTCAGAAGAGAAACAGAATGCAGTGTCAAGAAAGCAATGACTGATATGTATTGCGGAGGTCTTAGAATGTCGTTGCGAATCTTAGAAGAGGTAATGCATGAGCAATAACGAAATCAGTTTCTTTATACCGCTAAAGAAAGTACCTACTACGACACATCAAATGAAACGAGTTGCAATTCAAAAAGGGAAACCTGTTTTCTATGAAGACGAAAAATTGAAAAGTGTTCGTTCGCTGTTTGTTGGACATCTCGCAAAGTATGCTCCGAAAGAAAAACTGAAAGGAGCAATTCAACTTCATGTGATGTGGTTGTTTAAAGAAACAAAAAAAAATAAAAGTGGTGACTTTAAAATCACCAAACCTGATACAGATAACTTGAATAAACTTCTCAAGGACTGTATGACAACTTGTAAATTTTGGAATGACGATGCACAGGTAGCAGTTGAGCATATTGAAAAACGCTACAACGACATTCCGGGAATTTTAATAACAATAAACCAATTAGGAGGAAATGATGATCCAAATCAGGCATAAAAAGAAAACGGATTATTGTACTGTAAATGTATTTGGGAACGATGAACAAATCGCAATGGAAACGAACGCCTTTCTGACATACATTGCGAGAAATAAGAGATACAACAGAATATTCCAAACGGTGTTAAACGGATTTTTAAAAGAAATAGAAGAAACAGGAGGAAGTAGAAGATGAATAATGCAAACAAGTTACTTGAAAATTGTGGTTATATGTTACTGAAAGAAACAAGCACAGAAGCGTTGTTTGGTAATCCATCGAATTGTAGTACCTGGATTAAATTCAACAAAACTAAAAGATATGTACATCTTGGTGATAACAAGTGTTTTACTACAAGGACAATTTTAGCTATTTACGCTAAATGCAAAGAACTAGGATGGTTCAATGATGGAAATTGAGATTTTACTTAAAGCTTTTCGGTTTAATTTAAACAGATTAATGGATCTAGAAGATAGACTTCAATTGCTTGCCTATGAACTAAACGGCGATAACATTGGATCACCGAAAATAAAAAGTCCTGAAGAAGCGAAATACCAAACAGGAACAAAAATCTATAAAAACAACATTCCTGAATTGATGATGCAGGAGTCAAAGCTAATCAAGGAACGGGATTATTACTTATTTGCAGTGAAGAAAGTAGAAACTTTCTTACAAAGGCTTACTGATGAAGAAGTGAAGCTAATAGAACTTCGATATTGGCACGGGTTCAACATAAATCAAATTGCACGTATGTATTTTTGGTCAAAAAGAACAACTTATCGAAAATTTGATATGATTTTTGAAAAGTTGGCACATGTGCCATCGATTTTCGTGGTATAATGGGCATAGGGCAAAACAATGCCATAAAAATTGATTTTTGTTAAAAGCACGTAATACCGTGCTTTTTTTGTTTATAAACCACAGGGCGCACCTCCTTTCACGTTCTGTGGTTTATTTATGAAATCGAAGAAAAGAAAGCGAGGTGAATTTATGTGGGTAACAAGGAACTCAGTAGAAAGGCGCATTCGTTGTACCTAGAAGGATTAAAGTTAATTGAGATTGCAAGTCAATTAAATGTTCCGGTAGGTACAATCCGAAGTTGGAAGAATCGACAAAAATGGGAAACTGAACGACGTACAATGAAATGCAACGCAACGCAGAAGTGCAACGTTGCAAAGATTAAATACGGACGTGGAAAGAATCCTAAAAGTCATCACAACGGAACAGGACCGCCAGGAAATCAAAACGCACTTCGACATGGTTTGTTTTCTAAGTGGCTTCCGGATGACATTCAAGAAATCTCTAACTTGATTGATGATGATCCTTTAGAAATTCTTTGGAACTCAGTCAAGATTCAATTCGCAGTAATCATAAAAGCACAGCAAATCATGTACGTTGAAAATAAGCAAGATAAGACAAAAGAAATCACTATGGATGGTTCAGATGTCACGGCCTATGAAATTCAGCAGTCGTGGGATAAACAAGCTACTTATTTGAATTCACAGAGTAAAGCAATGACAACGCTAGCGATTATGATTGAGCGTTATATCAACACAGTCGAAAAGACAAAAGGACTTCAAAACGAGCTACACAAAGCTAGAATTGAAATCTTAAAAGCACAAGTAGATAAACTTCGTAGCGATTCAACAAATGATAGTCTTGAAAAGCTAGATGAGCTAATCAAAAGCATAAGTGAGGTAGCAAAAGATGATTCTGACTGATAAGCAAAAAGAGTTTTGGAATAACGCTAATGCTCGTTGGAATATCAAGACAGGCGCTACACGTTCCGGAAAAACGTGGTTAGATTACTACATCATTCCTAGACGCATTCGAGAACGCATAGGAAAAGAAGGAATTGTACTATTGCTAGGTAATACGCAATCGACGTTGTGGCGAAATGTTATTGAACCAATGCAAAAGATTTATGGTAGTAAATTAGTCAGCAATATCAAAGCAAACAACCAGGTAGAGTTGTTTGGTGAAACGTGCTATGCACTTGGTGCTGACAAAATAAGTCAAGTGAAGAAGATACAAGGTGCCAGCATAAAGTATTGCTATGGCGATGAAGTCGCAACATGGAGTAAAGAAGTATTCGAAATGTTAAAATCTCGTATGGACAAGCCGTATAGTTGTTTCGATGGAACGCTAAACCCTGAAAACAAAAGGCACTGGTTCAAAAAAGACTTTCTCGATGTAATCAAAGAAAAAGGAATTGATGCATTCGTACAACATTACACGATTGACGATAATCCTACGCTTGATCCAAAATTCGTGCAGGAGTTAAAAAAAGAGTATCTAGGAACTGTTTACTATCCTAGATTCATATTAGGTCTTTGGACAAACGCTGAAGGATTGCTGTTTCAACAATTGGCGAACGATCCTGGAAAGTTTGAATACATCAAGCATGAAGAAGAACTCAAGGAAGGAAAGCCAATCAACTTTCCGATGGTCACGATCGGCATGGATATTGGCGGAACTAAATCGCATACGCCGTTAGTTGCAACAGGGTTCAAACATAACTGGAGCAAGATGGTGACGTTTGATGAAGAAATCATCAAGCATGCTAAAGGAACTATCGACACAGATATTATCTGCGCTAGAACGCTGCAATTTGTTTTAAAATTGCAGAAACAAGGATATAACGTGATGGCGTTATACATCGATAATGCGAGTCAGGTAATTATCAATACCGTTCGAAAGTATCTGAACGCAAATAAAGTGAAAATAGCAGTCCAAGACTGCTACAAGACGGATGGTGCAACAAGAATACTTGTTTATAACTTGTTATTGAACACCGGAAGAATGCAGTTTATAAACGTTCCAATGACAGTAGAAGCGCTGTCAACAGCGATGTACGATGAAAAAGCACAAGAAGATAAGATACTAGATGACTTTAGTAGCGATGTCGATACATTCGATGCGCACTATTACTCGTTTAGTACTTTTTTAAATTATTTAGGCATGAAAATTAGAAAGGAGTGATAAACATGGACATAAAAGCAATAGTTAAAGCACTGCAAAAAGAAGGCTATAGCGCACCAACTTCATACGCAAGCTTTATAGAAAACTGTACTGATGTTTGGTTTCAGTGGTACAAAGGATTTGTAAACAATTTCCACAAATACCAAGTCCTAGGCGGTCAAAGCAAGACAGTAGAAGCTACTAGGTCGACGTTAAATATGGCAAAGACTGTCAGTGAAGATTGGGCTAGTTTTTTACTTAACGAAAAAACATACATCAATCTTGATGATGAAGCAACACAGAAGTATTTAGTTGGTGATGATCTAGAACAAGAATCAGGGATTCTTGGTGAAAGTGGCTTTTGGGTAAAATCAAACAAGTTAGTTGAACGTGCGTATGCTTTAGGAACGTGCGCAGTTGTAGCTACGATCGCAAATGCCAAAATGAAAAACAATATCATTACAGAAGGAAAAATCAAACTGAAGTACATTAAGAATCCAAATCGCATTATTCCGCTTAAGTGGGAAGATAACGAGATTATTGACTGTGCATTTATTTCAACTTACGTGCTAGAAAACAATAGTTATTTCAATGCGCATATTCATCAAATGCAACTAGATGGCACTTACAAAATTAAGAATATGGAGTTTATCAAAAAGAATGATGAATACGTAAGAACTAAATTTGAAGGTGTGGAAAGCTACACGCTTAACAAGAAAGCTTTTTTCATTCTCAAACCAAACTTAGAAAACAATTTATATGATGATCTACCGCTAGGCTTAAGCATTTATTCAACTGCAATAGATGCATTCAAGACAACAGATTTATCGTACACCAACTTCGATAGTGACTTTCTTTTAGGAAGAAAGAAAATATTCATGTCACAGGACTTAGTTGCAACAACGATGGCTGATGGAGTTGCAATCCCTGATACAGATAAGACTGCAGAAACATCGATGTTTGTGTTAGTTCCTGAAATGCAGAATCCTGAAGGAAAGAAAATGCTATTTGAAGAATACAATCCTGCAATTCGTGTTGAAGAAAACACGAAAGGAATCCAAACAGGATTGAATATGATTTCTTTCAAGTGCCAACTAGGCTCCAATTTCTATGACTTTGACAAAGTAAGTCGTACTGTGTACCAAAACACAGACAGCACCAAAGCGAATACAGGCGCACTACAAAAGAGCGTCGCAAAGCAACGTATTGCAATTACTGAATTCTTAAAAGAACTTGTTGCCGGTGTTCTTTCATTAGCGAAACAGCTTGGCGAAGCTGTTGATCCTGAATCGAAACTCAGTATTCAATTTGACGAGTCATTCTTCACTGATGAAAAATACGAAAAGGAACAATTCTTGAAAGAAATTGCTGCAGGTGTGAGAAAAAAGCATGAATACAGAATGAAGTTCTTTGGTGAAAGCGAAGAAGAAGCGAAGAAGAATACAGAAGATGAAGAATCAGATGTATTCACAAGAGCTGAATAATGCTATCGCCACATGAAATTGCAGAACTTCCTGAAGCGATTCAAGAAATATGGAACGACTTTGAAGAAGAAATACTCGTGGACATTGCACAACGTATCATTCACAACGATGAAGTGACAGCGACTGCGCAATGGCGCTATGCAAAGTTGAAAGAGTTAGGACTTCAAGACAGTTATATCTTTGAAAAGCTAGTTCATTATGCGAATAAATCAGAAAAAGAGTTGAAGAAACTGTTTAGAGATACAATCGCTGAAAGTCTTGAAAAAGACAATGAATACTACGCTGAAGCGTTGAAACAAGAGAAAAAGAAACTCGATTTCCAAAGCTTCAACGAGATAGCAAATCAAGGATATAAATTCACCAACAACAAGATTCAGAATTTCACTAACAGCTATGCTTACGACGCTAAAGAAGCTTTAGGAAAAGCGTTAGATCGCATTTACTTTGAAGTCGATACTGGTGTTAAGTCGCTTGATGAAGCACAGAAAGATGCGATTGACGACTTAGCGAAGAAAGGGATTGGTGCATTTATAGTCAGCCCATCAGGAAGAAACGAGCAAGTATCTGTTGTTGTTTCTAGAGCAGTACGCACCGGGTTAAACAAGACAGCAAGCGACTGTCAGTTACAATTAGCTGCAGAGTTAGGATGTGATCTTGTAGAAGTAACAAGTCATCAAGGAGCTAGACCTAGTCATGATCTTTGGCAAGGTAAGGTTTATTCAATCAGTGGCACGCACAGTAAATATCCTAGTCTTCATGCGGCGACGCGCTATGGCTATGGTGATGGGCTTTGCGGTTGGAACTGCAGGCATTCATTCTTTCCATTTTTCGAAGATATAAGCGAGCCAAACGAACGAACATTCACAAAAAGCGAAAATCTAGCTGTTTATGAGTACAGGCAGAAAAAGAAAGCGATTGAGAATGAAATTCGAAAAAACATGCTTTCAATGAAAATCAAAAAAGCAGCAGGAATGGATTACAGCGACAACAAGAAAAAGTTGAAGTCTATCAGGAAGTCGATTAAAGAATTAGGTGAAAAAGCAAAAGAACTTAAAAGCGAGAATTATGATCATTTTTACTTGAACATTCAATTCTTTGGAACCAAGAAAATTAAACCTAACAAAAATCAAACTATGTTCGAATTAGCAAATAACAACTTTGAGCATTCAATTTCTTTAGGTGAAATGAATGATTACGGAGTAATAAAGAATAAGTTATTCACGAAAGAAGTAATTGTCACAAACGAAAGAATGTTACATATTCTAGATCATCATCCAGAATTAGAAAAAATAACATATAATGACATAAAAAACATTTTAGATTTACCAAATGCAATATTGAAAGACAAAATGAACAAGAAATCCTTTATTTTCACAAAAGAAATTGATAAAAATCATAGCTTAGGTCTAGTTGTTAGAATTTTGGATAACTCATCTCAGTTTAAGTACGGAAAGAAGAACACGGTTATAACTTGTTTTAAGGTTGAAACAAAAAGAGTAAAAGAAAGCGATAATTTATTGATTTATGTTAAAAAATAGTGTATTATAAAGATGAAGATATGGAAGTGGAGAATTCAGAAATGTAAGACGCGCCATGCGCCGAAGGGCATCACAACCGTTGTGTTGTGAATAGTGCTGGGCTACGAGAGATCCGGGTTGCGTTTCCGGCGATTATCTTCAAAACTTATATGTCAAAAAGAACACTGGCGAAAGTTGGTGTTCTTTTTGTTTTATTAGGTAATTAGACTGCAGAAATGCGGTCTTTTTATATGGTCCTGGGCATGACGTAAAAGTGCAACCGTCCAAGTGGTGCAACCACGTAAAAATAGCGTAGGAGGAAAAAATATGAAGCGTGAAGATTTAAAAGCTTTAGGCTTGAGCGATGAATTGACTGATAAAGTCATGAATTTATCAGGAAATACAATCGAGGAGCTAAAAACAACAACTGCTGAGTTGAAGTCGTTGAAGACACAACTTGAGCAAGCCAATGCAACAATCAACACTTTGAACGAAAAGGCGAAAGAAGCAGAAAATGCCGAAACGTTGAAAGCACAGATCCAAAGTCAAAAAGAAGACTATGAGAAGCAAATTACTGCTATCAAGTACGATCATTCGCTTTCAAACTATTTGAACGGCATCAAATTTTCTAGTGAGTTGGTGAAAGAAGCTGTGACAGCTAAATTCAAAGAAAAACAATTCAAACTGGAAGAAGGAAAACTTCTTGGTGCAGATGACTTTATCAAAGAGTTGAAAGAAAAAGAGCCATCAGCTTTTTTGAAAGAAGAAGGAAATGATGAAGGAAGTGCAGGAGTGCGCACTGATGGGATGAACGGTCAAAATGGTTCAGAACCACCAACTGCATTCCAACATTTTTATTAATTTAAAGACATAGGAGGAAAAATAAATGTCAACAATTGATTCATTAAACATCTTAGGAACTTCAAGCGGTAAACTAAAATTAGAAGCAAAATATCAAACTGCATTAACTAATGTATTCGCTACACTTTTATCGCACAAAATTAAAAATACTGACTTGAGTGGCGATCCAACAAGCGGTTCAGTAATTGCAAAACGTTTCGTTAACTCAAAAGCAAAAGATTATGGAACTGCACGTGGCGCTAACAAAGCTGACGCATTAAAAGGTGCAGATGTTGTTGTAAAAATCGACAAGAACAAAGAAATCGTAGAAGAAGTAGAACAAAAAGATACACGTATGCTTGGTGTTGATGGCTTAATCAATAAGCGCATCGACAATCATAGAAAAGTTTTAGCTTTGGAGCTAGAAAAAGCATTCTTTGCTAAAGCTGATGAAGTGGCAACTAATGTTGAAATGGCAGGAGTAACTGACATTGCAGACAAGCTTGATAAAGTTATCAACACATTGAAAGATGTTAAAAATGACTATGTAGAAGGCGTTGATGTAGAAGACATCGAAATCACGCTAAATACAAAAGCGTTTACTGCAATGCGAAAGAAATTAGATGGATTGAATACATCTAACGTAGATACAGCTAAGCGTTCATTTGGTTATTTTCATGGAGTGAAAGTATCAGAAAACAGACATCAAACAAATGAATGTCTAGCAATGCGTAAAGAGTCTATTGCTCAACCAGTACATGTAAACGTATTAAATCAAGGTCGAATTCCATTAAGTGATGCTTACGGATTCGGCTTATTTTTCTATTACGGAACAGAAGCTGTAACACCTGATTTAATCTTTAAAGCAACTTTAACATCGTAGGAGGTAATGATTAATGACTAGATTTAAACATAAAGCGTCAGGCACTATTTTGGAACCGGTCGTTCCATTTGTGATCGAGCAATTTCAAAAAAGCGAAGATTACGAAGAAGTTATTGAAGAAGTAGCTACAGAATTGACTGAAATTACTGCAGAAGCACCTGAGGTAGAACCAGCACCTACTGTAGAAATGCCAGTAACACCTGAAGTACCAGCAACAGACAACGAAACATCAACAGAAGATGAAGTACCAGCAACGGTAGATGTCGATGCAATCGTTTCTAGTAAACCAAACAAGAAAAAATAAAAAAGGAGGTATGGAAGATGATTTCATACGACTTTTATAAAAAACAAGGAGGTAAGTTAGAACAAGACAAGTTCAATGACTTGCTTCCTTTTTCAACTAAAATCTTAAAAAGTACAATTCTCAAAATGATACCTTATTGGAAATTTTATAAAATTCAATTAAGCGACTTTAACGATGAACTTGTAGCGATTATCGATCACATTGACTCGTTAGGAGGTCAAAATTTCATGGCGAATCAAGAAAACTTCTTGAAAGAAGTCAAAACAAGTGGATTTAGCTACAATTTTGGCGACGTACGAAGCGAAAATTCTTTTTGGCATGGTTTGCCCATAAATCAAACAGTTGTGGCTGAAATACGCCAAAAACTGCGTTCAGGAGGGTTTGTTAGTTGCGCCATATAACACCACGCTTTTTGCGACCGCATGCAATAACGATAGTTAATGCATTAAGCGAAGTCGATAATGTGATGCAGTACAAAGAAACGATTATCAGTCATACTAAAGTCGAAATGAAGAAATATTCAAGAATTCAAAAAACAGACACTGAAAATAACGATGACATCTTAGTTGTGATCGATTTAAACGACTGCGACAATCATCGATATGTTCCCGGACATTTATATGAAGGTGAAGGCTTTACAGCACGAAAAGGCGATGAAGTCATATTTAACGGCGAAAAGTTAAATGTTCAATCTGTTTTAGAAGTGAATCCATTTGGAATTGATGTTCAGATTTTGGAGTTAACATGTCAAAGGTCCGCATAAACTTTTCTCAAAAGAAAATCTATAAGCAATTAGAGAACAAAAGCAGAAAAGCGATTGTTGGATTAAAAGGCGAAATTGTAAGAACTACAGATCCATACGTGCCACTTGATAAAGGACAATTGAAAAAAAGTGCTTTGCCAAGTGTTTATAGTCCGAACAACTTAATTATATGGAACACGCCATACGCAAGGTTCGTTTATCACGGAATGCTTATGGTTGATGCTGAAACCGGTTCGGTTCGGTCTAAAAAAAATGGCGAGAAAAAAGTGACAAGTACTAAATTGAATTATCATAGTGGTGATAGTAAACGTAAAGAAAAGTGGTTCGAACGATCGAAAGTCGCAAATCAAAGCAAATGGACTAAGTTTTTTGAAAGGATACTGAAATTTTATGGTCAATAACGAAATCAAAGAGAAAGTGCTAGATATTTTAAGGTTAAAAGAGAAAAACATTCTGCTAGAAGAAATCAAAGAGAACACATCAATCGGTGTGTTTTTTGATTCGTCAAATGTCATAAAAAAAGACATTATCGGAAATGAAACTGTCAGGATGACATTCTCGATATTTTATAAAGTTGATGCTAAAGACACGATGACACGCTTGTCTGCTTCAAGAAAGCTAAATGACATTGGTGCATTTATTGAATCTTTAGCTAAGATAAACAAACTTCCTGAAATTGATGAAAAGCGCTACTTTATCAAAATGGAAATGATAAGTAGTGCCGTTTTGGAAGGAAGAGAAGACAACGGAGCATATATCTATAGAGCGATTTATGCTGCAGATTACAGAAATAAAAAATAGGAGGAAACTATATGGAACGTTCAGACATTCTGCATTATGCCAAAATCAACGGTCAAACCGAATTAATTGGTGAAGGTGTAAATGCACTGACAATCAGTAACACAATTGACGAAAAGCAAAAACGATATATTCACGACAAAGCACCACGAACTACAGTAAGTGGTTATAAAGTTGAAGTATCGGTAGATGCAGAGTTAATCAAGAGCGACAAGTTCTTGGAACATTGCAAAAAGATTGGGTATGAGCAAATTACTGGCGAAGATGCTCAAACAGAAATCTTTCACGTATTTACTGCAGAGAAAGAATCAGATAATGAAACAACTTTCAAAGCAATTAAACAACCAATGACAATCTTGGTTGAAAATCCTGGTTCAGGAGATGCCGATAACGGACTAGGTATGTCAATCAAATTAAAAGCAAATGGTGCGTTAGAAAAAGGTAAATTCGATACTGCATCAAAGCAATTCACAAAAGGTTAAGGTTTAGCGTTTTTCCTTAAAAACGCATTTTTTATTTTTAGGAGGATGAAAAATGAGCGCTGTATTTACTGTAAAAAGTACTATCGATATAGACACTAATATCAATGGGTTAATCAATCATTTTAAATTGAATTATCGTTCAAAGACAACAATCGAAGCTATTAATAAGTTTGTCGCTTCTATGAGCGTTTACAACGAAAAGAAAGAGCTGACTATCGAAGATACGATCGCAATAAACAATAGTTGCATTGAGTTAATCGAGTCGCTTCTAGGAGTTGGAACAGTCAAGCAAATCTTCGGCGATGACTTCGATATTACGCATGAAATGTTAGAAAATCTTGTTTATTTTCTAATGAACGAAATTGGAAAAGCGAAAGAAAGCACGTTGAAAAAATATGGAATTTAACTATATACTTGATGACTTTCCTGATGCGGTAGTTGTCAACAATGTTGAAGTGAAAGTAGATGCAAATTTTAAAACAATATTGAAGATTTTAAGAGCATTAGAAGATGAAATGCTTGATAAGTATGAGCGTCTAGTTCTGTCGCTTGTATTGTTTTACGGCAAATATATTGGCGATGAAAACATTCAAAAGAAAATGTTTGAAGCGATGATGAATTTCATATCGCTTTACAAATTAGATGAAGAAAAATCAAACAAACAAAAGCTATTCGATTTCAACGAAGATAGTATGTACATTTATAGTGCTTTTTACAGTCAATACAGCATAGACTTAAACGAAATTGAGCATATGCACTGGTTCAAGTTTGTTGCTTTATTTGGCGAACTAAAAAGCGACTGCGTGCATTCTCAAATCGTAAATATTAGAAGCAAAAAAATAACGGACAAAATGACTTCTGCAGAAAAAGAAGAACTTCGAAAGCTGAAGAAACGTCATGCGTTAAAAGCAAACATAAAAGAACGAGAGCAACAACAAATGAATACGTATTATTCATTGTTAAAACAAGAATTCTAACGAAAGGAGTGAGATTATGGCGAATTATGATGGTTCAGTAACGATAGAAATAAAAGCTGAACTGGATCAGCTGAAAGATGGTCTAAAAGAAGCGAATACGTCAATCAAAAACTTTTCAGATGAGGTCGAAAAGAAGACAAACGTCATATCGAATTCATTTGAACAAAGCGAAGAGAACATAAACAGGCTGAAAGCTTCAACTGTTGCACTTGGCTATGTCGCAGGAAAAGCTCTAGTAAAACTAACGCAAGTATCAGTCGATTTTTTGAAAACGTCGTTCCTGGTTGGTAAAGAGTATGAATCAGCGTTTGCTGGTGTTGTTAAAACGGTAAATGCGACTGATGAACAGTTGCAAGTGCTAAAAAAAGACTTAGTTGATATGTCGAAAGTCATGCCTAAGACAGCCAGTGGATTAGCTTCTATAGCTGAATCTGCAGGACAGTTAGGAATTAGAACTGAAAACTTAAAAGACTTTGTTGAAACTATGGCGCAATTAGATGACGCTACAAACTTAAGTTCAGAAGAAGGAAGCTCACAACTTGCTAAGATTGCAAATATCACTCAAATGGATCAAAGAAACTTTAGTCGACTTGGTTCATCAATTGTTGCATTAGGAAACAACTTTGCAACAACAGAACGTGACATTGTCGAAATGACATTGAATCTTGCTGGTGCTGCGAAACAAGCAAACTTTTCGGAAGCAGAAATGCTTGCGTTAAGTGCTTCGTTGTCTTCAGTTGGTATTGAAGCTCAAGCTGGTGGTACATCAGTGTCAACATTATTACTTGAAATGAAACGAGCAACAATTGAAGGCGGTAAGGATTTAGAGACATTTGCGAAAACTGCAAATATGACTTCTGATGAGTTCAAAGTAGCATTTGAAAAGAACGCTGCACAAGCATTCAATCAATTTATTAAAGGTCTTAGCACAGCTAAGGAACGTGGCCAAGATGCCATTTTATTGTTAAACGAAATGGGTATCAACGAATCACGTATGACACGTGCATTGCTTTCATTAAGTAGCGCTAGCGATGTATTAAACAATGCGCTTGGCGTTTCTAATGACGCATGGAGTGCAAATGTAGCGTTATCTAAAGAAGCATCACAACGCTATGAAACGCTAGATTCTAAACTGCAAATGACATCTAATAACATTGCAAGTTTAGGAATTGAAATGTACGACAACTTTCAAGAGCCGCTAAAGGAAGGGCTAGTCGATGTTAACAAAGGTATCGATGATTTAGGCAGAACGCTACGTTCTCCGGAAATGAAATCTGCAGTAAAAAGTTTAACTAAAGATATTTCAGGATTTTTGAAAACATCAATCAGTCTTGGTTCTAAAGCACTTCCTGGCGTTATCAAAAGCTTTTCTACATTGATCGCATTAGCACCAAAAGCTTTAGTGTTTTTCACGACATATACCGCAGTGCAAAAGACGGTAACTTCTTATATTGCATTAAAGAAAGCTATGACTGCAGCAGGAAGTGCATCGAAATTACTAACTGCTAGTTTACAAGCAAATCCTGCTATTTTAGCGGCAACAGCTGCAGCGGTGGCCGTAACAGCAATATACGCTGTTGTTAGTTCAGTGCAAGATGCCAACAAAGAAGTCAAGGAGTTGAATAAGTCATATAAAGAACTAAATGATAGCTTCTATGAAAATGACAGAGCTTTAGCGCCACAAGTGAACACTTGGGAGCGATTAGGAGCGGAACTCAAAAACATGGTTGACGTTGATGGAAACCTAGTAGGATCTAAGGAAGAACTAATCAAGAAGATAAACGAATTTAATCAATCAGTTGGCACAACGTTACTTCAATACGACGAAGAAACAGGAAAAATCATCAACCAAAAAGGTGAAGTCGTTAACTTACAAACAGAACTTGAAAAGTTGATAGATTTGAAAAAAGCGGAAGCATGGCTTGATGCACATAAGGACGATTACATCAAAGCGTTAGAAGAAAAAAGAAAAGCTATGGATCTAATCATAGAAAAACAAAAAGAGATAAATGAAGCTATCAAACAACGTGATAGCTACGAAGAAAACAGTGCAAACTATCGTATCAAAGACAATCACATCGCTAACTTAAACGAAGATATGGAACGACTTGTTGAAACTGCGAAACCATTTCAAGAAATGATTTCAAATTATGAAGCGATGGGTAAAGCTCTAAACGATATGGACACTGACAAGATTGACTTGTTGTCTATGGGGCTAAGTGCTAGTCAGTTGAACGAAAGTTCAAGCGCTATAAGGGCGTTAAAAGAAGAATTAGAGAAGTTAAAAGAACAACGTGAACTGCTTAATCAAATCGATTCTAGCTTGGTATCTGAAGAACAGAAAACACAGCTAGATAACGATATTAAGAAGTTAGAAGAACAAATTCAAAAGGTCGGTAGTGGTTCTAAAGACTCACTTGAAAAGCCAATCACTGAAAGCGCACAGAGAGCTGTCAATCAAGCGCAATCACTTTGGAATAACTTCAACTTAGCAATTAAGCGTGCATCGATTGTTGTTGACGTGAAATATAACGATGCAGGAGCGCCAAGCGGTCACAGAAGCGCATATCGTGCCGGCGGTGCAACATACTTGGATAGTGAAGGAGCAGTATACGATCACTACTTCAATAAGGTTTATGACAGTTTAGCGAACTTTATCGCACCAAGACAAAGCATGAATTTTGCAGTTGGTTATCCAGGAACAAGTTCAAACGTAACGCTTAATCAAACAAACAACTTTAATCAACCGATTGAAAATCCAAGTGATGTCAATTCAAGCATAGAAAGAGTTAATAGAGAGTTAGCTAAGAGGGTTAAATGATGGAAAAAGAAATACTACTTTTAACTTTTAAAAACAAGGATAAAACACTGTTAATTGGCACAGGTCAAGACATCAAAATCACTGACATTGAAGGTTTAATATCGAGTGATTATAAGATACATACTAAGTCAAGCGCATTACAGCATGGTTCTATCGTTACAGGAACTAAAGTAAATGAGCGCTTGATCCGTGTATGGTTTTCTATCGACACGTATAATCTTACGGATGAACTAAGACAGAAGTTGATACACTTCTTTAATCCGAACGATGTTATCAATCTAAAAATCAATTATTGGCACCACCAAGTACAGATTGACTGCTTGGTACAAGACTTCGACGAAGAAGAGTATACAAGCTTCTATGACTTGTTAAGCTTCAGATTAGAACTGAAATGTCCGCACCCATTCTTTAAGTCACTTGATAGCTTTGGAAAGAACATCGCAGAGAATACTGCCAACTTCTATTTTCCTTTAGCATTTGCAGAAGTTGCAGATACTAAACATGAGAAAAAGAAAGTGTTTTCTTTTAAAACGTTTAGCGATGTTGTAACACTTCAAAATGATGGTGACGTCGATGTAGGTATGATCATAGAACTAACTGCAGAAAACGGAACTGTTACAAATCCAAAAATCACTAATTCTGAAACTAAACAGTTCATAGAATGCATCGTTGAGATGCAAAAAGGTGACGTTTTGATATTTAACACTAATGTTGGCCACAAATCAATAAAGTTGAAACGTGGCGATGAAATTACAAACGTAAGCAATAAAATCAATAAGCAATCGACATATTTCAGACTTGGGTTAGGACAAACTAAAATCAGTTATGATGCAAGCTTAAACAAGACTAACCTAAGTGTGCGTATCTTCTTCAATCCTGAATATTTAGGAGTTTAGTCATGGAATTAATAATATTAGACAAAGATTTTCAAGAATTATTAAGAGTGGACTTATTCCACTCTTTTATTTGGATTGAAAAATATCATGATTCCGGAGAATACGAGTTGCACTTGAGCAAGTATCAAATGAATGATTTTAGCAAAGCTAAATACTTATATCGTAACGATGTAATGAAGTTAACGCTTATTGAGTCGCTAGATTTTGAGTTGAAACCTGATGGTTCAAAAACATTTAAAATCGGCGGAAATTTCATTGAAAAACAGTTAGACAATCGAGTTTTTGAAAAAGAAAAGACGTATTCAGGAACGCATAGTGAAATCGCTAATCAAATCGTATCTGAATATTTCCCAGGAATTAAAATCAAAGCATCAAATCTTGGTGTTCAAACAACAACTAAATTCGATGGCCAACGAATAGGAACTGCGCTTTATAAATTTTTAAAAGAGCAGGAACTGTCGCAACGTATTATCTATGATTACTTAGATAATACGCTGACTTATGAAGTTTACAAAGGCATAGATAGAACAGATACGCAAAGCGTAAATGATTGGGCTATTTTTGGCGATGACAATGAAACGATAGAGAATATCAAGTATGGTAAGTCAATCGCTAAATATTACAATTACGCGATCGTAACTGGCGATGGCGACAAGACGAATCCAACAACTGAAATAGTTGATTGGACAAACGGAAATGAGCGTAGAGAAATACGTATCAAAGGTCCAAGCTCAAGAAAGAAAAACGATAGTAACGTTGATATGAGTGAAAGTGAATATCGTGCAATGTTGATTCAAAAGGGAAAAGAAGCACTAGAGAAAGCATCAAAGGTTGAGTTTTTTGATGGAAACTTAATCAACAGAACATATCGACACGACTATAACTTAGGTGATCTATGCAACACTTCACTGTGCAATGTTGGTGTTTATGCCTACAAACGAATAATTGAAGTGAAAGAGATATTCGAAAACAAAGACGTTAAAGTCGTTCCTAAATTCGGTAATGACTACGAAACATTGAGCGACATATTAGGAGGTGTCAACAATGAAAGTTAAACAAAATCTTATCGATATGCGCATGCATTCTTTAAAAAGTCCTGAAACAATGGACGAAGTAAAATACATCGTGATCCACGAACGAAAATCATCACAAGGAGCAGATATAGTTGTTAATTACTGCAGAACATCACCTGTTCGTGCGGGATTTCATGTAGCAATCGATGATAGAGAAATTATACAAATGATTCCATTTGAGCGTATCGCATTCGCTAATGGAGATGGCTATGATGGCGAATACAATCGACACGCAATATCTGTTGAAATATGTTGTGCTGAAGATTATCATACAGATCGTTATTATAAAGCAGTAAACAACGCTATAACATACGTTAAGCATTTGATGAATGTTTATAACATTTCAATTGATAACGTTATAACGCATCATTCAATCGCAGGATATGACTGTCCACATCGATTGCTAAAAGAAAACAGATGGGATTGGTTCAAAGAAAAACTAGGAGGTAAGAAATAATGTTCAGTTTTCCACATAACGCCAAAATTACAGGATATTCAACTGAAGGACTTCCGGAATTCGACAGAAGTATCGATGCGAGAGATTATCGAAAATTGAATAGCTTATTCTACACAAATGGAGTTATAAAAGGTGGTACTTCGTTTCAAGTCGTAGCAAACACAGGAATGACTGTTTTAGTTAAACCAGGAGCCGCGAATATTAATGGATGTATTGCTTTAGAAACTGTCAACCGTGAGTTGACAATTCAAGCCGCAAGTGGTCTAGATCGCATTGATAGAGTAGTACTTAGACTTGATGAGCAAGCAAGAACGATAGACCTATATGTTCTTAAAGGAACACCTGCAAGCGTGCCTGTAGCGCCAAATTTAACGCGTCCAGAAGAGTTTGAAGGTGATGTCTATGAGTTAGGTATTGCTGATGTATTTGTCGCTAAAAACAGCGTTTCTATTACACAGGAACGCATTACAGATACACGCTTGAATAAGTCACTTTGCGGTATCGTTGCAGGCGCTATTCATGACTTAGAAACAACAAACTACTACAATCAACTAACGCAGATGATCACAAACGCGCAGAGTTATATTCAAAATGCGATTGATGGCACGTTGGCCGGCAATTTAGAAAATAAAATCAATAAACTAAATCCAAAAAGTTGGCAAAATGTAACATTGAGTTTAGGTGAAATTCAATCAGATTTAACTTATTCAAAATATCCATTTGTAGCGACTTTAACTGCTACTAAGTTAGTTGGATTAACATGTACAGATAAAGACTTTATAAGTTCATTCGGTTTACATCCAAGTGTCGAATTTGAAGGTGCTATCAAAGGAATGACTGCTAATAATACTATCAAGCTTTATTTTAGTGAAAAGCCAACTGTGGCGTTGAAGTTTGACATCGCAATTAACAAGGTGGTGGTCTAGTATGCTAACAGATTTATTGAAAAGTGCAGGCGGTTCAAAGCCTAAGCGACATCATCTAATAAAAAATGGAGTTTGGAATGATGCTGAGTTCCCGAAATTTTTTGGCGCAATAAATATAACGCAACGTGCAGACTATATTGAAATTAATAATGGAGGTTATGTCGATTTAGCACAACTTAACAGCGCATATTTTAAGGGTGCGAAAAAAGTAAGAATCGTTATGATTTTTGATTGGAATTTAACTCAATATTATGGTTGGTTCAGTTTGCTATCTAATACTAATTTTAGGGTTGTTCCCGGAAACATAGAATTCGTAAAGAAGATAGTTACAAATGCAAGAATTGAGTTTTTTATAGATTTGACTTTATTTTCGCATAATTCAAGATTTACTTTATTTAGATATAATGCTTCAAACAATAGCTACGGTCCTTGGGTAAAGCTAAAGGAAATGTGGTTTGAAGAAGTGAAGGATTAGGAAGGGGAAAGAAAATGAAATTACCTTATATAATTGATCATATTAATAGAGAAAAATGGTATCTTAAGTGCCCCAATGATATGGCACCTAAATACATAACTATTCATAATACTTACAATAAAGCTTCGGCACGTAATGAAGTAACGTATATGAAGAGAAATAATAATCCTACTTCATGTCATATTTTCGTAGACGATAAAGAAGCAATCGAAGCAATTCCGCTTAATCGCAATGCCTGGCACTGCGGTGATGGTGGCAAAGGAAAAGGGAATAGACAATCAATAGGTATTGAGATTTGTTATTCAACGGATTATTCAACTAATAAGCACGAAAAATCATTTCATAACGCAGTTGAAGTAGTCAAAATGTTAATGGAAAAGTTTGATATACCAATTGAAAATGTTGTTCAACATAACAGTTGGAGTGGCAAAGATTGTCCACATCGTATCAGAGCTGAAGGAACTTGGAATAAGTTCCTTTCATTATGCCAAGACACGGAAAAAGAAGAAGAAAAGAAGTATAACTGGCGCTTAGTCAATCCGCTTTATCAAAAAACAGAAGCTGAAGCTAAACAGATTCATGATGATATTGTAAAAGAATTAGGATGGGATGGCAGTTGGTTACTAATAGAAAAGGTGAATTAAGAGAGCATGGAAACAATCGGAATTGTATCGGCAGTTGTTGCCTTATTAGCTGGTATCTTTGGCTTGTATTTAAAAATCCGGGATGACGCAAAAAAGCAAGCCAATGAGTTTGCGGTTATAACTAAGACTTTTAATGATAGTGTTAGCAAGTTAAATACAACTATTGCCGAGATCAACACTACATTGAAGTTTTATAAAGCAGAAATTGATCGCATAGGAAACAGAGCAACAACTCACGGAAAAGAGTTAGACGAACTATCAAAGATAGTTACATTAAACCAACATCGATTAGAACAAGTAGAAAAAGTAATCGATGTTTTAAATAATCGAGGAGGAAAACACAATGAACATTAATCAAGTTATTATCGCAATTATTACAGTATTATTCGGATTTTTAGTTAGCTACTTCAAGACTAAATCAAATCTAAAGACTTTGGTTGTTAGATGGATTTTAGCAGCAGAGCAATACTACAAAGACTATGCGAAAGCTGGAACTGAGAAATTTAACATGGTAGTCGATAAAATCTATAATTTAGTGCCATCTTTTCTAAAATTTATCTTTACTAAGAAAGTGATTGAACAGTTAGTTCAAAACACGTTCAACGCAATGCAGGCGTATGCTCAGGAACAACTAGACAAAGCTATTGATACAAAAATCAAAGCTTTAGATAAATAAAATAACCTACTCACTATTTTATGTAGTGGGTAGGTCTTTTTTTATTTTATGATAGTTCCATCTGTCAGCTCAAAATAAGCGTGATATTTAACATTTAATACTTCAGCTATATGTTCTAATTCATCTTTAGTGAAGTTATCTCTTTTTATTTTTTGAGCAAAATTTTGCGCTGACATTCCTAATCGCCTTGCTAATTCGGCTTTGCTTAATCCTAAATAACCTAATATGGTGCTTATTTGCTTCTCAGTTTTCATATTAACCTCACTTTTATCTTTTCAAATTAATTATAAATTTAAAAATTTAAAAAAACAACTTTTTAATTTCTAAGATAAATTAAAAAGTTTATAAAAACTATTTACAAAATAAATTAAAATATTTATAATATAAATGTAAATATTTATAAGTTAAATATTTTAATTTAAAAAAAGGAGAAAAAATATGAACTGGGAAAAAGTATATTTCAACGCACAAAACATCGAAGCTGAAACAGCTAAAGCGGTATTGATTAAGATGCCATCAAAAGGTGACTATGCCGGATATTGTTTTTGGCATCCAGCCAGATTGGTTAGAGACGAAGGAAATAAAGGATATAGAAAATCCTTTTCATTCACTGATGAATTTGAATTTAAACTTAAAAAATACGGAAAAGGAAAATACAATAAAAATCAAGTGATTGATGAAAAAATAATTGGTCCTGAAGAAATAAAAGATGAATTTTACAATCCATCGTTAGAAGTCGGAAAATATTACGAAAAACCTAAGTCTCGTGTTCCTGAAAAAATCCAAGCTAAAGAAATAGCAATCATTGATGATTTAGTCGATGATGAATAATAACTTTCATACAAAGCTACTTCAACATCAAGAAGTAGCTTTTCTTAAACTAAAAGATTTAAAAGTGGGAGCTTTGTTCATGGATATGGGAACAGGTAAAACAAGAACTATATTCGAGGTATTTGATTATAAATACAGAAAAAACAAAGTAAATAAACTTGTATTTATTTGCCCTTTTACAACAAAAGAAAACATCTATATGGAATTCAAAAAACATTTCAAGATTATTCCTAATTTTGAATTATACGCATACGAAACAATTCAAAGTAGCGATGCAAAATATCTTAAGATGTTTAACAGTATTGATGAAAAAACAATGCTTGTCCTTGATGAGTCCCACTTCATAAAAAACATAAAAAGCAAAAGAACAGATAGAATGTTAGCTATTTCTAAGAAAGTAAAATATAAATTTATCATGACAGGAACACCGACCCCTAAACACGCAGGAGATTTATATGCACAATTTAACTTCTTAGATCCTAGAATTCTAGGCTATCCATCATATAATCAGTTTGTTAAAAAACATTTAGAACTTGATAAAGGCGGTTTATATGTTAAAAAGAGTCATAATTTAGACTATTTAACATCAAAAATAATTCATTACACCTATCAAGTTAAAAAGTATGAATGCTTGACGTTACCTCCAAAAGAACAACACACTCTATATACTTACATGGATTTGTTGTCTAAAGATGATTACTATAAATTTAAAAGTTTCTATTTAGACAGAATAATTGATTGCGATTATGTCCAGGAAGGTGTAATCTTCTCTATGTACACCGTATTGCAACATATATGTGATCTAAGCGATAATAAATATTTTGAAATGTTAGATGTAATCGAAAATTTAAAAGGAAGAAAGATAATTTACTTTAAATTTATTGATTCATTAAATAAAGCTAAAAAAATGATAAAAGCCAATGGAATTGAAACGTTTGAGTATAGTGGACGATACAGTTTACACGATAGAAGTATAAATTTAAGAAATTGGAAAGCATCAGCGAATGGGGTTCTATTAATCACTTATGGAACGGGGGCGTTTTCATTGAATCTTCAAGAATCAAATATCATCATCTACATGAATTTAACTTTTGATTATTCTAAACGCATTCAATCAGAAGATAGAATACATAGAATAGGTCAAGATAAGGAGTGCAAATATATTCAAATTTGCACTGAAGCAGGGATTGAATCTATAATAAATAAAAGCATTGATAAAAAAGTCAATTTCATAATAGAATTAACTAAAGAAATCAATGCGATTAAAAATAACAAAACAATTGACACTAGAAAGGAACTTCAAGCGTTATGGGAAAGATATACTTAGAAAAAAATGTATTAGATGCATTCTTTGAAAGAATGGAATATGTTTTTGATAATTTTGACAATGTATACTTTTCTGTAAGTGGCGGGAAAGATTCATCTGTCATGGTGCAATTAGCAAATATAGTAGCAAAAAAGAAAAACAAAAAGTACGATGTTCTTTTTATGGATTTTGAAGCACAATACAGCTTAACTATGCAACATATAGAAGAACTTAAACAACTAAGCATGATTAGAAAATTCTATCATTGCTGCTTGGAGTGGAACGAGGACAACGGAGTATCAATGTTTGATCCTGAATGGATTACATGGGACCATACCAAAAAAGAATTATGGGTTCGTGAAATGCCAACAGGAGCAGAAATTATTAATAGAGACAATTGTCCTTTCGATTTCTATTTTGATGGAATGGAAGATTTCGACTTCACCAAACTATTTTCAAAATGGTACCAGGAACATCACGGAGGAACAGTTGCAGTTGGTGTTGGCATTCGTTCTGATGAAAGCTTAAATCGATTCAGAACGATTGCTCAATCTAAAAAAGAAACATACAACAATTTAAACTGGACTACTAAAATCTGTGATAATGTATATAACTTCTATCCTCTTTATGATTGGCGTACAGAAGATGTATGGGGTGCAGTAGCAAAGTATGATCTAATGTTCAATGAAGTTTATGAATTGATGTATAAAAACGGATTATCGATTCATGAGCAAAGACTTTGTCAGCCGTTTGGATTAGATCAAAGACAAGGACTAGACCAATTTAAAGCGATTGAACCTGAAACATGGGAAAAATTATTGAATCGTGTCTCAGGTGCGAATATGGGGTCGTTATATTGTAGAACTAAGTTATTAGGTCATCTTGGTACTTGCAAACCAAAACATATGACTTGGGAAGAATATAGCATGTTCTTATTAGAATCAATTGGTCTATATTCGCCTGAAATCATGAAACATTATTCAGAGAAGATAGAAAGAACACTGTATTGGCATAATGTCAAAAAAGGAAATCCAGTCACTGACGATGATATTGAAGGAACTAAAGGCAATGCTGATTATTGTTCCTGGAGACTAATTGCTAAAGCCATCGAAAAAAATGACTTTTGGTTTAAGAGCTTGTACTTTGCAGAAACTAAAAAAGGATATGAGTACTTAAGACAAATCCAAGAAAAATATAACAAGATAATGGATTTAGTCGATATAGATGAGAAAGTAACGAAAGCGAGAGGTAAATTATATGGCGAAAATAGTGAAAATGCAGAATGATGATAAGAACTTTTATAAAGACTTAGGTGAGCTTATCACCAACAAGTCTGTTATAAAAGAACTTGGTGAGCCTATTATTACTGATTCAAGCCAAGTTTGGTTCGTTGCATATAAAGACAACAAAGTAATAGGTTTCTGTTCTAATTATTCAAGAAAAGACGGTTTTTATATCGGTTATTTATATGTTGTCGGAAGTGAAAGAGGAAACGGACTAGGTGCTAAATTATTAAAAAAGCAAATTGATTTTGCTAAGGAAAATAAGGTAGATGCAATTAACGTTGTAGCTACAATGCAATATTCTAAGTTGTTTGAAAAGTATGGATTTCAAACAATATATGAATATGTGAAATATAAGAAAATGAGGGCAGAATTATTATGAAAATACAATTCCCTGTAATGAATTTAAAAATGATCCCCATGGATAAAATCGAAGCGAATGATTATAATCCAAACAAAGTAGCGACTCCTGAAATGAAACTTCTTGAATTGTCAATAAAAGAAGATGGGTATACAATGCCTATTGTTGTATATTATGACTCTAATAAAGATAAGTACATTATTGTTGATGGTTTTCATCGATTCACAGTAGGAAAGAAACTCAATATCGATGCAATACCTGCAACGATTATTGATAAGCCATTAGAAAATCGCATGGCCAGCACCATCAGACACAATCGTGCAAGAGGAACGCATCAAATAAGAAATATGTCTGACATCGTTGTCGATTTAATAAATAGCGGTTGGACAGATGAACAAATTGCAAAGCAACTTGGCATGGACGCAGAAGAGTTGATTCGTTTGAAACAGATAAGTGGTTTAAAGTCTGCTTTCATGGATCACGAATTCTCAAAAAGCTGGGAAGAATTTAAATCAAAAAATAAAATATAAGCTACCGAAAGGTAGTTTTTATAATAAAAAAGCAGAGTCGAACAGAGAGTCGAAAAAAAATTAGATTTTCTAGGATATTCCTAGACTATTCCTTGGTTACTTTATAACATAAAAAAAGCCCTTAAATAAAGGGTTTTACAAGTTTTAAGCCTGTTTTTAAGGCTTTTGCATTTACTAATAATGGTGCGGATGAAGGGACTCGAACCCCCATGGTTACCCGCTAGATCCTAAGTCTAGTGCGTCTGCCAATTTCGCCACATCCGCAACTTGCTTAATCATATTATCAAATTTATCGGTGAAATGCAATATCTAAGCGAGAATATTGGGTATTTTATTTTTTATTACTATAAATGGTTGAGGTGATAGTATGAAATTTAAAATTGTATGGATATGGATGTGTATGCTGATTTTATTTCCATTCCAGCGTGCTTTTGCACAAGAGGTGCATATTACAGAGTTTGAATCTTATGAAGCGTTTGAGAAGTTGTTTCATCAAGAGAGTTCTTTTTATAATGCGTCATTGCACAAACATAAAACAATTGGTCGTTATCGTATTAATGGTAAATTATCGTATATAACGATTATGGAGTTAAATGGTGAAGTGGTTTATTGTTTAGATCCAATGATCAATGCAAAGTTTGGTGATGGTTATTATGAAGATTATGAATATTTAAATGAAAATACTAAGCGTGAGCTTTGGAAGATTACGCATCATGGTTATGGTAACTATAATCGTTATGGTGAAGATTATTATGCAGCAACGCAAGTATTGATATGGGAAGCTCTTGGCTATTATGGAGAGGCTTTGTATAAAGATTTATCTACGTATCATTTAGAAGAAAAGAAACAAGAGATAGTAGCTTCTATGCATCAAGGAGATCAATTACCTAGTTTTCATAATCAAACGATTGAAGTTCCTTTTAATGAAGCGTATATAATAGAGGATCATAATCGAGTGTTAAGTAGTTTTCCAATTCAACATCCTAATCTTATAGCGAAACAAAATCAATTATCCATTAAGATTAATCAGTTAGAGTATCAAAAACACTATCAGTTTTCATCTAATCAAGATCAATTGCATACCAATATCGTGTATGGAAAACCGAACTCACAAGCTGTGTTTTTGGCTAGTAATGCGAAGCCATCGACATCCTTTCATTTTCAGGTAAAACTAATTACCGGTGATTTAAAAGTTGTCAAAGTAGATGAATTTCAAAAGGTAGCGAAAGGATTTCATCAGTTTGGTATTTATAAAGATGAACAGGCTACAGAATTAATTAAGGTATTACATACAAATGGAGAAGATGTAGTGAGTTTACATCAATATTTACCTCCAGGTACTTATTATATAAAAGAGTTACAAACATCGTTTCCTTATTTGATTAATCCAACGATTTATTCTTTTGAAATTAAGGCAAATGAACTGACTACAATTCAAATGGTGAATCAAGTAGTGAATGTCGATGTAAAGATTGTTAAAAAGGATATTGAAGATCAATCGTTATACTTAAATGATACTTATTTTAGTGTAAAAGATGTTACGGATGAAGTGGAAGAAAGTATGGTTGCAGCATCTTCTAAAGTTTTAACTGTTTTTAAGGAGTTAGTGGTGGAAGAGGATGATATTGTTTATTTTAAAGAGAGTGATTTATATCGTGTAGATGGTAATCGTATCATTGGTCTAAAGGATGGTTATTTTGATATTGATTATGATGGATATCTTATGCATTATCGTGTGGATATGCAGGCAACCAATACGTATACAATGCCTTATCCAAAAGAGAATCCAATTTTGTTTCAAGGTGCTACCGGTAATTATTACTTGCGTACACTTGATTTAAAGAATCATAATAGACCAATCCCTTTTGTAGAAGTTTCATTTTATGAAGATGAAGAGCGTACCATCTTAATTGAAAAAAGAGTAAGTGATGAGTATGGTGTTATAAAGATAGATAAGTTTACTCAGGATGTCATATATTATAAGTATTTAGATTATCAAGGTAAATTTCAACAAGATAAAAAAGAAGGTTATCTTTTGGTAGAGGATTTAAAGTGGGGACGTCGTTATCAGATCTGTGAAATAAAACCAAAAGAGGGTTATGATCTTTCAGAAGAAGTATGTGAAACGATTGAGGTAAATGATGTTAAGGATGTTGAGTATGTCGTTACAAGTTTAAACCGTAAGCGAAGAGTTCAAGTTGAAATTGAAAAATTAGATCGTAAGTATCATTCCTTATTGGATTTGGCTCGTTTACAAGTCTATGTTAATGATACGTATCTTGGGGATTATTATACAGGTATGCTTACCATTCATGGGCAACCTAATACAAAGTATCTGGTAAGTGATGAAATAAATTTTAATAATAGTACTATACATACTACCGATGAACAAGGACAAATCATCTTAGCGTTAAAAGAAGGGACTTATTACTATAAAAAAGCAGACGATTCTCTTGTATATCAAACAAGGGTTTCTAAGGGTATTGTTTCGCTTGCTGATCTGGTTTATGGAGATAAAGTGAAGGTGTGTGAAGTGAAGGCTCCTAGTGGCTATCACTTAGATTCTACGTGTATTGAGCAAGTTTTAAAACCAAGTGAGCAGGAAAATACTGCAATTCTAAAACTTTATAATCAAAAGATAGAGGTGGATCCTTATAATCCTGAATATCCCATTGTTCCTAAGATGGGTGTTTAAATGACTAAGGTTTTAGTTAAGATTGGAATCTTGATTGGTTTATTATTAGGTGGTTTTTGGTTTTATCATCAACAACAAGTAAAATATGATATGAAGCAGTATAATAAAAAAATTAAAGAGTATATGGATTATGATCAAAACTTTGAGGTTGAAAAAGCAAAGGCTTGGAATCCGGATATTGTAGGAAGAGTTTTTATTGATGGAGTGATAGATGAAGTTGTGGTCCAAACTGAAAACAATATTGATTATGTACATCAAGATTTAGATGGTAATTATAATGTATATGGTACCGTGTTTCAAGATTACAGGGTTGATGATGAGGCTAGTAATATTATTTTATATGGACATTCCAGTAAAAAGAAAAATTTGGTTTTTACTTCTTTAATGAAGTATGTCGATTATGAATTTATAAAAGCGCACCCTCGTATTTCATATCAAGATCAAGAGTATGAGCTTGCGTATGTATTTATGATTAATGTTCATCAAGAGTATGATGCGATGATCTTTGAGACACATTTTGAACATGCAGAATTGTTTAAGAAGCTATTAATGAATTTAAGTGAATATACTATGTTTGATTTGAATGTAGATGTTTCAAGTGTCAAAGGTATGATTACATTAGTAACTTGCAATCCTAGCAATGATGAAGAGCGTTTGCTTGTTGTGGGTATAAAAAAAAGCTGATTATTCAGCTTTTAATGTAGCGTCCTGTTCAAATTGTTTCAAGACATCCATGTCTTTAAAGCGTGCAATAATCGCTATGTCGCCTAAAGCTGGAGCCATGCAGGAAGCCATTGTACTTTCCAGTAGAATAGAAGGATACTTTTCTTTAAGTTGTGTTAAAGAATAGACATAGTTTTGATAGCTTCTTCTTCCAATGTAGATGGCATGATAGGGACGATGATTTGGAATGCATGGTATAGTTCCGTTAATCATTTGACTATAGATTTGATAAACATCAATATCATTAGCCCAATTCATCATATCGGTTGTATAGCCTCCTGGAGGTCGCATATTGACTTCAAGACCTACCAAGTCTCCTTTTTTACCTAATCCTTTTTTTTCTTGTTCTAGGATAAAGAATTCAAGGTGGAAGAAGCGTGCTTTAATATCAAAGGCGTTTACAACACGAGTTCCAACTTCTCTTACATGTTCCGGAATGTCTTTGAGTGAGTAATAAGTAGTTTCTAGTTGATGATTTACAATTTCCATGACTGGTTTTGGAAAATAATGACAAGTTTCAAAGAGAATGTTACCTTGTTGGTCACAGATACCATCATACGATATAATGGTTCCTTCAATGAATTCTTCCATAATGTAGGCTTGATGAAGATGAAGATGAAAGAAACGTAGTAAATCTTCTTCGTTATTGATTTTAAAGGTACCGTTTGCACCAACTCCATCATCCGGTTTAACACAGACAGGGTATCCAACATTTGCGATAAATTCTTTGGCGTTTTCTAATGTAGATACCAATTGATAACGTGCTGTAGGAATATTCGCTTGTTGGTAGTAGCGTTTCATGCGTGATTTTAATTTAATTTTGTCAATTTCATGGCTTTTATAGCCCGTATTAATATTAAAATCGTCTCGTAATTTAGCATCTTGGACTAACCAATATTCATTGTTTGACTCTAGCCAATCTATCTTTCCATATTTATAGGCAAAATAAGCACAAGCTTGATACATTTGTTTGTAATCACTCAGTGAAGTAACTTGGTAGTAATCTGTAAGACTGGCTTTTAATTCTTCTCTCAATGTGTGATAGTGATCTTCTCCGATTGCTAGTATGTGGACACCAACTTCTTTTAAGGCTTTGGCAAATTGCCAATAGTTCACTGGAAAAGTTGGTGAAATTAAAATGTAATTCATAGATACTCCCCTTTATAAAAAACGCTTATATAATATATCGAATTTTTAAAGGTTAGTAAACACTTTTACTTTTTTAATTGTAGATATTGTTGATAGATGGTTTCTTTATGATAAGCAAATACACTTGGGTGTTTTTCTTTATGAATGGTTTGAAGAATATGATATTGCGTTAAGATGTCTTGTAAACGATTTAAATCTTCTTCTAGTTGTATCGTTGTTTCTTTTTTACGACTTAGTAAGATTTCATTTTTATATAAGTGTAAAAATTCTTTGGCTTCCAGAAGATCTTTTTGTAGGTTAGGTAAATTAATAGCTTGATTGTTTTCTTCAAGATGATCAATGAAAGAGTCCATAGCTTGTTTTACGGATTCTACTTTTTGTTGAATGCGATGAAAATTATAGTATGGAAAGATAGAGATATTTACAATAAAGGCAATGCTTGCACCAATAAAGGTATCTAAAGTACGATTTATGGCATATAAGTAAATGTTTTCTTTGGTATGAACCATAATGGCTAAAATGACAATCCCACCTACACTAATTCCGCTTTGGATGCCTAGTTTATTACAAGTAGTAATCAATAGAATAACACCTAGACCACAAAGGAGAGGATTTCCCGGTTCAATAAGTGCCATAATGGTTCCAATTATAGCGCCAAGAATGGTTCCATAAATACGATTTCTTCCAAGTTTAAAGGTATTAACGACCGTTTTATCCATAGAAATAATCGTGGTAATGCCTACAAAAAAAGGATACTTTAGCTTTAATAGGTAGGCGATGAATACAGCTAAAGTAACCGCAATGCCTGTTTTGATGGTACGTAGTCCAATGTGTTGATGTATCATAGTATCTTCCTTTTCTACTATTTATTTTAGCTTATTTCATTTATAATTAATACAAGAAGGTGTTGGATATGAAAGAATTAATAGGTTTAAGAAATAAAATTGATGAAATTGATTGTGAAATGGCGAAGCTTTTTGAACAACGTATGGGTGTCGTAAAAGAGATTTTAGAATATAAATTAAATCATAAGTTACCAATCTATGATAGTGTTCGTGAGCATGAAGTCATAAAGAGAAATGTAGGGTATATTCAGGATGAACAGCTTAGAGTGTTTTATCATGATTATTTAGAAGTGTTAATGGAGTTATCAAAGGCGTATCAAGAGTCCTTGATGGAACAATAGGAGGGTTTATAATGTCACTATTAGAAACATTACGTAAAGACAAAATGCAGGCGTTAAAGGATAAGGATAGTGTAAAGAATAATGTTACAACCTTATTGATTAGCAGTATTGCCCTAGCAAGAAAGGAAAACAGTGAATTAACATTACAGGGAGAATATGCGTTAATTTTAAAAGAGATAAAACAACAAAATGAAACATTACAATTAACGCCAAGTTCTTATGAAGAGTTTATTGCTGAGACAAAGCGCAAGATTGAAATTTTAAAGAGTTATTTACCTAAACAAAAAACAAAAGAAGAATTAAAAGAAGCCATGGAAACATTGTTTGTAGCATTAGCGTTACCAAAGAGTCGAAAATCACAAGGGATTATTACAAAGAAGATGTTAGAACAATTTGAGGGTTCTACGGATGGTAAAGCGATTCATGAAGCTTTTAATGAAATGATTCAATAGGTAAACGGATGATGAAGATGAAACATAAATATGTAAAGGGACTCTTTGTCGTTTATCTGTTTTTACTTATATGGATTATTATCTTTAAAACAGAGTTTTCAATCGAACCTTTAAAAGGGTTACAAGGTATTAATTTAGAACCGTTTAAGTATGTGAAAAGAGTAGGTAATACAATTAACTTTGCGGATGTCATTGAAAATATAGTTGTTTTTATTCCTTTTGGATTATTGTTAAAGATGTTACATCACAAAGTGTCCATTTTAAATGCAGCGCTTCTTTTTTTTGTAACCAGTCTTCTTTTTGAGGTAATACAGTATGTATTGCATATTGGTATTAGTGATATTACAGATATTATTACAAATACTTCAGGTGGTATGGTAGGCTTGGCTCTTTATCATTTATTATATCTTGGTTTCAAAAAGAAAACCGATAGAGTATTAAAGGTAGTTCTAACGGTTGGTATGTTGGTATTCATGTTGTTGTATTCTTTTTTATTACTTGTTAACTGACCTTTTTATTATAACATATTTTTAATTTCTATTATAGACTTGTAAAGTCATAGAAGTATAGTATGATGTAAGTGAAAAGAAGAATACTTCTTGGAGGTAGTTATAATGAAAAGGGTGTTATTCAAACCGTAGTTCAAGTCTTATATTATTGTGCAGAGTAATATAAGATGGAGCAATTTGATTAAGATAGAAAGTAGAGTCTGCAACAGGGTAGACCAATGGACAAGTTAAGTTAAAAATTGAATAGTGTAAATAAGCTGCATAGTCAGTTAAAATAAAAGAATTTATTCGTGAAAGAAGTAGAGGTTATAACAAGTTTATAACCTTTTTTTACTGATATATTGAATAACGCTATATAATAATATAAAATAAAGATACAAGAATATGTATAACTATTTTTGTAGAGATGAGGTGATTTCATGAAACGTTGGTTCATCTTAGTAGTTTCCATTTTTACAGTGTTTCTAAGTAGTTGTACAAATAAAAAACAAGATGATAATAAAGTGAATGTCATGTCGGAAGAATTGTTGAAGATTATGGCTGGAAATTATACCTTTGATAAGGCAGAGGAGATTGCGTATGAAGGAAGTGGAGAAGATGTGTATTTTTTTTCTTCACTTGATGATGTTGTTGTGACTTTACAAAAAGGACGTTATTTTTATAAGAGTGATTATCTTTTTGTTGAGGAAGATAAGTTGTTTGAAGTAAAGACAAAAGCTGGTCAACTTTATCATTTCAATGAATATCTTGCAGAGGGTCTTCCGGATCGTCAATTACTGATAAGCCATAATGGTGTAACGAAACGATGGTTGCTGACTTATAATGGCAAAGAGGGAAAAGAGGAGATTGTGCTTTCCTCTAAAAAAGATGAAGTGGTTATGAGTGATTTTTTCTTGGATTATCTCAAGGGATTGCTTGTAAAGGCATATGAGTTTAAATCGGTAAATTTTAAACAAAATGATGCGTTATTACAAGAAGGGGTTGCGATGGCATTATCCATTACAGATCCAATGGATAGTTCTTTAGAGGGGGCTCAACAAGTGGAAATTCCATTTTGGTTAGTAAAAGAGTATTACAGTGCAATTGTTGGTGTTCGCGATGAAGATTATCAAGGTAATCCGTTGGTTTATGATGAGCGATATGATTCGTATTATTATTTGATGAATGAGTTTCCCCTAGAAATGAAAGTTCAAATTGATCAAGTGGAAATGGTAAAAGAAGATGAATTTTTAATTAAGGCAAGTGTTGAGGATAAGCAATATGAAGTAGTTGCGGTTCCTTACCATTCGATTTTGCATTTTAAAATCTTGTCACTAAAAGAGAAAGAATAATTTAATAATATAAATATAATAGAATGAGGAGGAATTATTAAATGGGACTTATTAAAGCAGGGCTTGGAGCAATTGGCGGTACGTTAGCTGATCAGTGGAAGGAATTTATCTATTGCGATTCTTTAGATAAAGATGTATTAGTGGTAAAGGGTCAAAAAAGAGTTTCAGGTCGTTCATCAAACACAAGAGGAAATGACAATATCATTTCAAACGGTTCCGGTATTGCGGTTGCGGATGGACAATGTATGATTATCGTGGAACAAGGAAAGATTGTTGAAGTGTGTGCAGAACCGGGTGAGTATACGTATGATACATCAACAGAGCCAAGTATTTTTACCGGTAAGCTAGGGCAAGGTATTAAGAATACATTTGCGACAATTGGGAAGCGTTTTGCTTATGGTGGAGATACTGGTAAGGATCAACGTGTTTATTATTTCAATGTAAAAGAATTAGTTGATAATAAATTTGGTACTGCAAATCCAATTCCATTTAGAGTGGTGGATCGTAATATTGGATTAGATATTGATGTTGCGATTCGTTGCAATGGAGTGTATTCGTATCGTATTTCAGATCCGTTATTATTCTATACAAATGTATGTGGTAATGTAGAACGTGAATACAATCGTGAAGAAATTGATACACAACTTAAAACAGAGTTTATTAGTGCCTTACAACCTGCATTAGCGAAGATTTCACAATTAGAAGTGCGTCCAAATATGATACCCGGACATGTAAATGAGTTAATTGATGCGATGAATGAAGCATTAAATACAAAGTGGGGAGAATTAAGAGGATTATCCATTGTTTCTATTGCGTTAAATCCGATTACTTTACCGGAAGAAGATGCGGAATTAATTAAACAAGCACAAAGAAATGCGATTATGCGTGATCCAAATATGGCTGCGGCTACTCTTGTCGGTGCTCAAGCGGATGCGATGAAGGCTGCTGCGTCTAATACCGGTGGAGCGATGACTGGTTTTATGGGTATGAATATGGCCGGTAATGCCGGTGGGATGAATGCGAATAATTTGTTTGCGATGTCACAACAAAATAATAACCAACAAGCGCAAGCGGATGGTTGGAAATGTACAAATTGCAATACAAGTAACACCGGTAAATTCTGTGTTGAATGTGGTAGTCCAAAGCCAAATGGTAATTGGAAGTGTTCTTGTGGAACAGATAACGTTGGTAAATTTTGTGTAGAGTGTGGTAAACCACGTCAATAAAAAACCAAATAGTAGGATTAGGAAGCATTAGATCAAAAGATTTAGTGCTTCTTCTCTCTAGTTATTTTAGAAAGGGAAACTGGTATGAGTGAGTTATTTGATTATAAATGTCCATCGTGTGGCGGTGCCATACAATTTGATAGTCATAGCCAAAAGATGAAGTGTCCATTTTGTAGTAGTGAAATTAACGTGGATGCTTTAAAGTCACAGGATGAGGCATTGGATAGTGAAGCACCGGATACAATGGATTGGAGCATCAAGCCCGGAAGTGAGTGGGAAGAATCCGAGATTGAAAACATGATGCTTTATACATGTCGATCATGTGGGGGTGAAATTGTTGGTGATAAAACTTTAGCTGCTACAAGTTGTCCGTTTTGTGATAATAAAGTGGTTATTGCTTCACAGTTTAAAGGTGATTTAAAGCCGGATTTTGTGATTCCATTTAAGTTGGATAAACGTGCAGCTAAGGATGGTTATTTTAAGCATTTAAAGGGTAAATTCTTTTTGCCAAAAGTATTTAAAGAAGAAAATCATATTGATGAAATTAAGGGTCTTTATGTTCCGTTTTGGTTGTTTGATGCAGAAGTAGATGCGGCTGTTCGTTATAAGGCAACAACGGTTGATACTTGGAGTGATAGTAATTATTATTACACAAGAACAAATTATTATAGTGTTTATCGTGCAGGTAGTGTGGCGTTTGATTATGTTCCGGTGGATGGTTCGACAAAAATGGATGATGATTTAATGGAGTCTGTAGAACCTTATCACTATAATGAAATGATTGATTTTAAAACAGCATATCTTGCTGGTTATCTTGCAGATCGCTATGATGTAAATGCCAATGAAAGCATTACACGTGCCAATCAACGTATTAAGCGCAGTACCGAAGATGTCTTTGCAAGTACGGTTGTTGGTTATACAACGATTGTTCCTGTAAATAGTTCGATTCAACTTCAAAATGGACAAGCTCGTTATGCATTATGTCCACTTTGGTTATTAAATACTACTTGGAACGGGAAGCGTTATGTCTTTGCGATGAATGGGCAAACAGGTAAGTTTGTAGGAAATTTACCAATGGATTATAAAAAGGTAGTCTTAACGTTCTTACTTATTTTTGTTGTTACGGCGTTGAGTACGTTTTCTGTTTTACAGTTTTTAAAGAAATAGGAGGAGAAACATGAAAAAGATAATTACCATACTATTTAGCTTGTTTCTTTGTCTTTTATTACTGGATGTTCATACTGTAAAAGCGGAAACAACGCAGCATATTTTTGATGAATATGGTGCTTATACACAAGAAGAATTAAATGAATTAAATCAATCAGCCAGTGAATTGGAAGATCGTTGGAAGGTTGGTGTCTATATCAAATTCGCCAAAGATCCTGCGGATCCTTTAGTTGATGCACAGGCTTTTGTTGATAGTATTACGGTTGAGCATAAAATAGTCTTCTATTTTTACAACAATAATTCCAATTACTATTATTATGGTAGTTCAAAAGTGAAGGATTATATCAATGATCATCATAGTTATTTTGCTTCTATTTTATCGGATGATAATATGAGTGCTAGCGCTATTGGTAATTTATACTTTGATATTTACTGGGATATAGAAAATACTGCTATCTTTCAAGAACAAACAAATACCATACCACAGACACAACTTAATGATGAAACACAGTACTTTTATGATGAGTCAGGTAATTTAAAGCATTATGTAGATTATCAAAATTATTTGGATTCTTATGAGCAAGCTGAATTAGAACAACGTTTAATTGCTTTAAAAAATAAATATCAATTAGATGTAGTGATTGTATTCTCTGACTATTTACGTGGTAAAAGTGCAGAGGCAGCAGCAGATGATTATTTTGATTATGCTGGTTATGGAGCAGATGGAATCTTATTTTTAGTAAGTAAAGAGGATCGTAAGTGGCATATTTCTACATCAGGTAGAGGGATTGATATTTTTACAGATTATGGATTAGAGCAATTAGAGAATGAAATTTTACCGTATTTATCACAAAATGAGTTTTATAAAGCGTTTGATACATTTATTTATCATGTAGAAGACTATATTATTGAATATCAAAGTGATGAAGCTTATGACTATGATAATAAAATAAATAATCCTAAACAAGCAAGTCAAGAGTTAATGAAGAATATAGCGATTGCTTTAGTATCCGGGTTAATTTTGGCAGGAATTGTGTGTGCTGCATTGGCTAGTACATTACGAAGTGTACGTCGTAAAGCAAGTGCGAGTGATTATTTAAAGAGTGGTAGTTTAGATATTCAACACAGTCATGATATGTTTATGTATTCCAATACGACTCGACGTGCTAAACCTAAGAATAATTCAGGTAGTCGAACACATTTTGGTTCAAGTGGACGTAGTCATGGAGGACGTGGCGGATCTTTTTAAAAAAGCACTTAAAGTGCTTTTTATTTTTGAAATAATGGTAATAGGTAATCATAGCCTTCTAGTTCCATACGTTCTAATGGTACAAAGCGAATGGATGCAGAGTTGATGCAATAGCGTAAACCACCTTTTTCTTTTGGTCCATCATCAAAGACATGTCCCAAATGACTGTTGGCATACTTTGATCGTACTTCTGTGCGTATTAAACCAAGCGACGGATCTTCGTGTTCAGTAATTATTTCAGAGATAATAGGCTTTGTGAAAGAGGGCCAACCACATCCTGAATGGTATTTATCAATAGAACTAAATAGTGGTTCTCCACTTACAATATCGACATAAATTCCATCATCAAAAAGATCGACATATTCATTAGTGAAGGATTGTTCTGTTGCAGCAAATTGTGTTACTTCATATTGTAATCTTGTTAATGATTTCTTTAATACGTCATCACTTGGTTTTTGATAATTTTTATCAATAATATTTTTTAAGATAGATTTATTTAAACTGCTTTCTTCAATAAATGTATTGGCATCGTTTAAATCAATATGACAATATCCATGTGGATTTTTTTGTAGGTAATTTTGATGATATTCTTCCGCTTTATAGTAATTTTCCAATGGAAGCACCTCGGTTACAATAGATTTGTCATAATTTTTTTGTAATTCATGGATGTAAGTTAAAGCAATTTCTTTTTGATATTCATTTGTATAGTAGATTCCGCTACGATATTGAATGCCAATGTCATTTCCCTGTTTATTTAATGAAGTAGGATTGACTACCTTAAAGAAGGCCTTGATGATATTTGTAGTAGAGATAACGGTAGGATCGTATTTAATATAAACCGTTTCAGCATGACCGCTTTGATTGATTACATCTTGGTAGCTTGGTTTTTCCGTTGAACCATTGGCATATCCAACTTCAGCATGAAGAATTCCGGGTAATTTTTCAAAGTATGCTTCTAAGCCCCAGAAACATCCTCCGGCTAAATAGATTTCTTGCGTAGTTAGAATATTGTGCATTTTCTTTTCACTGGTTTGTGTTGGTTTATGAACTATTTTCTTTCCGTTAAAGACATCTCTTATCTGTTGGTTTTCTAAATGACCGATATTACGTGAAAGAAGATCACCGTTGGTATTAAAAAATAATGCGCTTGGATAGCCTTTGATTAAATAACTTTGATTTAATTCTCCTCGCTCATCGAATAAAACTGTAATATTTTTGGTGTGTTCTAAAGATGTGAACCATTGTATAAAGTCTTTCTTATTCATTTCACCTTTGTAGTTTGGAGCTACAATAGTGATGATGTTTATATCTTTATTTGTGGCTGATAGTTCATTTACAGCATCTAATTCACTTACACAAATTGGACACCAGCTAGCCCAAAATTTAACATAGGTGTTTTTTCCTTTAAAGTCATCCAGTGTGTATTCTTTGTTGTTAAAGTCTGTTAAAACAATGGTATCGTTTAAATTTACTAAGTCGTTTTTAACAGAAAAATTAATGTTTTGTGCAATAATTGTAATACCCATGTAGATGATTAAAATACCGGTCAATACTTTAATTACAGGAAAATATCGATATAGTTTTTTGATTTGTTTTAATACAGCATCTTGGAAATAAGCAATTAGCAAAAACGGAATGGTGAAGCCAAGGGAAAATAAGATGAGTAAGTAGGTTGATACAAGAATGTTTTGTTGACTTGAACTAATTGCTAGAATACTCGCTAATACGGGTCCAACACATGGAGTCCATGCGAAGCTTAATCCAAAGCCTAGAAAAAAGATTTTTGAGTTTGTTAGATTTGTTGTGTTGATGTTTTGATAACCTTGTTTGTTTAAAAAGCGAATTTGGATTACTCCGGTTTGATGTATTCCCAACAAGATAATTAAGATACCTAAAAGGATTAAAAGTAATTTATTATTTAAAAGAGTACCTAATAATCCGGCTGTTATTCCAAGAGCTAGAAAGCTAAAACTGATGCCTAAAGCAAACAGAAAGCTTTTAAGCATAATGTTTCCTTTGTGTTTGTTTTCTATACTTACCGATGTAAAGAGTGAAAGATAGACTGGAATTAAAGGTAAAATGCAAGGTGAAAAGAAAGCTAAAATTCCAGCAATAAAGACTTGGATATTTAAGATATTGTTCATATATGTTCTCCCTTTTTAAAAATAGTAATATAAGAAATAAAAAAATTACTAGGGAAATGCATGGAAGTGACATAATTGTAATTTTTAAAAGATTTATAGTAAAATGAACAGGTAGGTGAGTGTATGGATAAGAAGAAACAAGCAATTGGAGTGTTTGATTCGGGTGTTGGCGGTTTAAGTGTGCTAAAGCAAATTGTAAACCTTTTGCCTAATGAAGATATTTATTTTTATGGAGATCGTGCAAATGCTCCTTATGGTAGCAAAAGTCAAAAAGAGATTATTGCATTAACGATACAAGCGGTAGAAACGTTGATGAGTAAGTCGGTAAAGGCAATTGTAATTGCGTGTAATACCGCTACTAGTGAAGCTATTGATGTGGTGAGGGAAAAATATCCGGAAATGTTGTTTATTGGGATTGAACCTGCGATAAAGCCTGCTGTACTGGATCAAAACAAAGCGATTTTATTATTGGCAACACCGATGACATTGCAGTCAAAGCGTGTGAATAAACTGATAAATCAATATAATCAACATACACACATCTTGTTAAAGCCAATGCCTTTGCTTGCATGTCTGATTGAACATCACGATTTAAAGGATGATGAAATTCAAACATATTTAAAAGAAGAATTGCATGAATATCAAGATCAGGTAGATGCGGTTGTTTTGGGTTGTACGCATTATCCGTTTGTTCAAACGGGTATTGTAAAGGAGTTAGGTAATGTCAAAGTATATGATGGTGCTTTGGGGGTTGCTAAACATTTAAAGCATATCTTACAACAACATCAATTATTAAATGATGATACAAAGGGTGGTAGGATTGTATTTGAAAGCAGTGAGTCAAATTTAGATATATTTTATAAATTATGGAATATGAAAATAGGAGAGATGGAATAATACATCTCTCCTATTTATTTAGCTTTTCTAATAAATCTAGTACTTCAGCAACTTTTTCACTGTTACCATTTTGTAAAGATTCTTGGATACAGGTATTGATATGACTTTCTAAAATCATACGATTGGTTTTCTTTAATAAAGCAATGGATGCGAGTAATTGATTGGATATTTCAGCACATTGTCTATCCTCTTCCACCATTTTTAAAAGGCAATCCACCTGACTTTTTACTGTTTTTAAGTATTTGTTGACTTGTTTTTTATCCGCCATCATAAGTGTTTGATGTCCTTAACGGTATATCCGGCATGTTCAATGGCAGTAGTAATCACTTGATCATCAATGTTTGATGCACAGGTTAAGGTTGCACTGTTGCTAGCTAAATCAACGGTTGCTTGGATGCCGGAAATGGCATTTAATGCATCATTTACATGTTTTACGCAGTGTTTACAAGACATTCCTTCAATCATAACTTGTTTAATCATCGTTTCTTCTCCTTTACTTTTTATTGGTTTAAACTTACGTATACGTAAGGCATTCAGTACAACAGATACACTACTAATACTCATGGCAAAGGCACCAAACATCGGATTTAGTTTTAATCCAAATGGTAGGTAGAATAAACCTGCTGCCAGTGGAATACCAATGGTGTTGTAGATTAATGCCCAGAATAGATTTTCTTTAATATTTAACATTGTTTTTTGGCTTAGACGGATAAAATTAGCAACATCCATTAAGTTGTCTTTTACTAAGATGACATCTGCTGATTCAATTGCAATGTCACTTCCGGAACCAATGGCAATGCCTACGTCGGCACTTGCAAGGGCGATGGAGTCGTTGATACCATCACCAACCATGGCTACATTTCCATGTTTTTGGTATTGCAGTACATATTCATGTTTTTCAGCCGGTAAGATACTGGCTTTGAATTCTTTGATGTTTACTTTATCGGCAATGTTTTTGGCTACTAACGGATTGTCTCCTGTTAGCATAACAACATCGATATTCATTTTTTGTAGTTCTTTAATGGCTTGAATACTTGTCTCTTTAATTGTATCAGCAACTTCAATGATTCCGATTACTTCATCATTTAAGGCGAAAATTAATGGGGTGTGTCCTTGTTTTGAAGCTTCATCAATACGATTGATGTAGGCATCCATCTTTACATTATAGTCATTCATTAAACGTAAGTTACCGGCTAGATAACGATCCTGTTTCAAGTGACTAAGGATTCCTTTGCCGTCCAATTGTGTAAAATCATCAAACGTAATCGCTTCATACGTAAAGAAATCAACAATTGCTTTGGATAGTGGGTGCGAAGATTGCTTCTCTAATGAGTATGCAATGCGAGTAAAATCTTCTTTGAAACTATGAATATTTACTACATGGGGTTTACCTTTGGTAATGGTTCCTGTCTTATCTAATAGAATCGTTTTAATTTTACCTGTTGTTTCTAGCGTTTTAGCACTTTTGATTAGAATTCCATTGCTTGCGGCAACACCGGTAGAAACCATAATAGATACAGGAGTTGCAAGTCCTAAGGCACAAGGGCAAGAAATCACTAATACAGCAATGGCAAAGGACATGCTTTGTTCAAAGTTCTTTGTAATGAATAACCAAGTTATAAAGGAAATAAAACTAATGACTATAACAATTGGTACAAAGATGCCACTTAGCTGGTCTGCTAATTTGGCAATTGGTGCTTTGGAGTTACTTGCTTGTTCTACCAATTTAATGATGGAAGATAATGTGGAATCTTCCACACTTTTACTTACTTGGATTTGTAGGTAACCACTTAAATTCATCGTTGCACCAATGACAGTATGACCGATGGTTTTCTCTACAGGAATAGATTCTCCTGTAATCATAGATTCATCTACACTGCTTGAACCATAGATAATCGTTCCATCACTTGGAATGATGGTACCTTGTTTTACAATGACAATGTCATTGACTGCTACTTGATGAATATCAACTTCTATTTCTTTACCATCTTTTAAGATTGTGGCAGTTTTAGCTTGTAGGTCAACGAGTTTACTAATGGCTTCACTTGTTTTCTTCTTTGATTTACTCTCTAGATATTTACCAAGACTAATAAGCGTTAAAATCATGGCTCCTGTTTCAAAGTATAAATCCATAGAGATGGCATGGGCAGCTTCCATATTTTGTGTTGAAATGAAATAGCCTAATTTATATATGGCATAAATGCCATAAAGCATAGAAGCAAGAGATCCAATAGCGATCAGTGAATCCATATTAGGGTGTTTTTTCGCTAAGGATTTAAAGCCATGTGTAAAATAATGAGCATTTAAAATATAAATAGGTAATGACAGAATAAATTGTGTAAAGGCAAAGGTCAGAAGGTGTTCTTTTTGATGGAACAAATCTAACAGTGGCCAATGCATCATGTGTCCCATTGAGATATAAAACAGAAGAACCATAAAGACAATAGAAAGAATGAGCTTGTATTTTTGTTGTTGGCTTTCTTGGTCATATTCTTTTACGATCGTGTCCGTTATTACTTTATAGCCTAAGCCATCTACGGTTTTAATAATGGCTTCTTCATTAATGATAGAAGCATCGTATTCAATATCCATACTATTACTTAGTAGATTTACATTTATATTGGAAATGCCTTGTTGCTTCGTCAATGTTTTTTCAATAATATTTGCACAAGCACTACAAGTCATACCTTTTACATCATAGTGTTTTTTCATATACCCTCCACTCCCCATAGGGGTATATAAATAATAAATAATAAGACAATAAAAGTCAACTGTGATACTCTATATGTAATGGAGGTTTTTTATGATAAAAGAAAGAATCAGACAGGTGCGTCAATTTATGCAGAAAGATCATATCGATGCATATTACATTAACGCATCTGATTATCATCAAAGTGAGTATTTAGCAGATTATTTTCAGGCACGTGTATTTATGTCAGGTTTTACAGGATCGTTTGGTTATCTTTTCATCACGCAAAGGGAAGCTTTTCTTTATACGGATGGACGTTATTTTATTCAGGCAGAAAGAGAGCTTCAAAATAGTGACATTCAATTAATGCGTATGGGACAAGAAGGTGTTTTAGATATTTTTGAGTTGATTCAAGCAAAAGGCGTAAAGCACATTGGTTTTGATGGGCGTTGTGTTGATGTAGTGTTTGCATTAAAGTTAGAATCTTTACAAATAAAGATGACAAGTATTGACTATGTATCTCGAATATGGAAAAACCGCCCTGCTTTACCTAGAGAAGCAGTTTTTGAAATGGAACTACAATATGTAGGAGTATCTCGTAAAGACAAATTGCAGGCTTTAAGGGAAAAACTACACCATCATATTCATGTGGTTGCCCATTTAGATGCGATTTGTTATGTGTTAAATATTCGTGGTGGTGATATTAAACATACACCGGTGGTGCTTAGTTATATGATAATTGATGATGAGAAGTGTAGTTTATTTATTGATACAGCTAAACTAAGTGATGAGTTAATCATGTCGTTGCATGAAGATCATATTGATATTTATCCTTATGATACATTTTATAATTATTTAAAAACGCAAAGGGGATCTATCCTGATGGATTTTTCTAAGATGAATTATGAGGCTTATAAGCAAGTACAAGGAAATGTCATTTATAATGTGGAAAGTCCAATTGATGGGATGAAGGCTTGTAAAAATGAAGTGGAATTAAAAAATATACGTTTTAGTCATATTACCGATGGGATTGTCATGGTGAAGTTTATCCATTGGTTAAAAGAAACCATTAAAAAACAAGCATTAGATGAACTTACAATTACGGATACTTTAAATACCTTGCGTAAGGAAGCTGGAGCGTTTGATTTAAGTTTTGAACCAATTGTTGCCTACAATGCCAATGCGGCTATGATGCATTATAGTGCTACACCTGAAAATTATTCGAAGGTATATGATAAGGGTATTCTTTTAGTGGATAGTGGTGGTCAATACCTACAAGGAACAACGGATATTACGCGTACCATTGCGTTAGGAAGTGTTGATCCTTTTGTAAAACAATGTTATACAACGGTATTAAAGAGTATGTTGAATTTACAAAATGTAACTTTCTTGCACGGTTGTAGTGGTATGAGTTTAGATATTTTAGCACGCCAAGCTATTTGGAAGATGGATTTAGATTATCAAAGTGGAACAGGTCATGGGATTGGTTATGTTTTAGGTGTACATGAGGGTCCACATGGGATTAAATGGAAAAAATCTATCAATCGCCATGAAGATACCATCTTACAAGAAGGGATGGTTGTTACCGATGAGCCTGGTATCTATTTGGAACATCAATTTGGTATTCGTATTGAAAATGAATTGGTTGTAAAGAAGAAAACGAAAAACTTTTATGGACAGTTTATGGAATTTGAGGTTGTAACGTATTGTCCGTTTGATTTAGAGTTAATTGATACATCGTATTTGAATCATGAACAAGTGGATCAAATTAATCGATATCATCAATATGTGTATCAAACATTATCTCCTTATTTAGATGAAACGTATCAAGACGTTTTAAAAGAGATGACAAAAGAACTATACTATCATAACTAGTGTATTTTGATGTTGTTTTTGATAAAATAGGATAGAAAGTTGGTGTAGAATGAAATTTATATCGTGGAATGTAAACGGGCTTAGAGCTGCGGTTTCAAAAGGGTTTTGTGACTTTTTCTTGAGGGAAGATGCAGATATTTTTGCAATCCAAGAAACAAAGATGCAACCGGAACAATTGGATTTAAACTTTGATGGCTATCATAAATATTTATATAGTGCAGAGAAAAAGGGGTATTCAGGTACATGTGTTTACACAAAAAAAGAACCTTTAGGTGTAAGTTATGATATTGAAGGGGAAAATCATCCTAATGAAGGACGAGTAATTACCTTAGAGTTTGAGGATTTCTATTTTGTAAATGCGTATGTTCCAAATAGTAAAGAAGGACTTTTACGTTTGGATTATCGTATGGATTGGGAAGATGATTTGCGTAAGCATTTAATGAAACTCGATCAAAAGAAACCGGTTGTTTATTGTGGTGATTTAAATGTGGCGCATAATGAAATAGATTTGAAAAATCCGAAAGCCAATCGTAGGAATGCCGGCTTTACAGATGAAGAGCGTAGTAAGTTTCAAATGCTTTTAGAAAGTGGATTTAAAGATACGTATCGTACCTTATATCCGGAAAAAGTAGAGTATAGCTGGTGGAGTTATCGTTTTAATTCCAGAGCGAAGAATATAGGTTGGAGAATTGATTATTTTGTAGTATCCAATCGTGTTATGGATAAGGTTAGTGATGCAAAAATCTATACAGAACAATTGGGTTCTGATCATTGTCCGGTGGGCATTATCTTTAATAAATAGGAGGTTATTATGGATATTAAAAGTCAAGTGTTAGCGTATAAAAATCAAATGATTCAAGATTTAGCTGGTTTGGTTTCTTTTAATTCAATTAATGAAGGACCGGTAGATGGTTATCCATTTGGTTTGGCAAATAAAGAAGTACTAGAGATGGCGTTGTCGTTATTTGAAAAAAATGGTTTAAAAACTAAGAATTTAGATTATTATTGTGGCTTTGGTGAAATTGGACAAGGAGAACAACTTATTGGTATTTTGGCACATTTAGATGTTGTGCCGGCTGGTGAAGGGTGGAATACTGATCCATTTGCCTTAACGATTAAAGATGGAAAGATGTATGGTCGTGGTACTACGGATGATAAAGGTGCAGTGATTGCTTCTTTATATGCCTTAAAGATCTTGCAAGATAACAATATTCCTTTAAACAAACGTATTCGTTTAATTGTAGGCTGTAATGAAGAAACAGGTTCGAAGTGTTTAAAACATTATGTGAAACAAGAAGGGCATATTGATTTGGGATTTACACCGGATGGTAATTTCCCTGGTATTTATGGGGAAAAAGGTGGTATGAAGGGAATCTTTGCCAGTCGTAACACGAAGATTATTGATATTCAAGGTGGAGAAGCTATTAATGCGGTATGTAATAAGGTGGAAGTAAAACTTCCATTACATAGCTTTGATGAAGCATTATTAAAAGAGTTTTTTGATACACATAAGATTGAATATTCCATTAGTAAAAGTGATGTAATTACTTTAATTGTAAAGGGTGTTGCAGCTCATGCATCGATGCCACATTTAGGTGTCAATGCGATTAGTTATTTGTTTAAAGGATTAGAGTATGCAAAATTTGAAGATGATTTTGTTACATACTACAATATGGTCATTGGTATTCATACAGATGGTACTTTAAGCGGTGTTAAGTGTGAAGATCAATATGGAGCTTTAACATTTAATGTTGGCGTGATTAAAATGGTGGATGGTGTTATTGAAGGTACAATTGATATTCGTTATCCGGTAACAGCGAATCCACAAGAATTGCTAGATAAGTTAAATGCAACTATGACAAATGAATATGGATATATTAAGTCAAGTTCGTTTGGTAAATCTTTATTCTTTGATCCTAATTCGCCAATGGTTACAGCTTTAGTAAGTGCATATCGTAGTGTTACGAATGATTATACAAGTGAGCCAGAGGTGATTGGTGGGGGGACATATTCAAAAGGAATTAATAACTGTATTGCGTTTGGTTGTGAGTTTCCGGGTGATAATTGTCATATTCATGATGCCAATGAGTTTCTAGAAATAGATAAGTTTTTATTACAAACGGAAATCTATGTTCAAGCTATTTTAAATTTATTAGCGATTTAAAGGTGAACTATGAAAAAGACAAAGATGGCAATCATGTATGATTTTGATAAAACGTTAAGTCCTAAGGATATGCAGGAATTTCGGATTTTAAAGACATTGGGTTATGAAGATCCAAAGGTGTTTTGGCAAGAGGTCAATGCGAAGTCACAGGAAAGTCGTATGGATAATATTCTTACTTATATGTTTTTGATGAATGAAAAAGCGAGGGGCTTTACTAAGAAACAGTTAAATGATGAAGGGACATATATTGAGTTATTTAAGGGTGTAGATACATGGTTTGATCGCATCAATGCGTTTGCAAAACTCCATAATATTGAAGTGGAGCATTACATCATTTCAAGTGGAAATCAAGAGATCATTGAAGGTACAAGCATTGCGAAAAAATTCAAAAAGATTTATGCATGTAGTTATATCTATGAAAATGGGAAGGCTGTATGGCCTGCTCGTGTTGTAAACTATACAACTAAGACACAGTATATCTTTCGTATTCATAAGGGTATTTTGGATGAATGTAATGATGTGGATTTAAATAAATGGACACCGAAAGAAGAGAAATACATCGCTTATGAGCATATGATTTATATAGGGGATGGATTGACAGATGTTCCTTGTATGAAGGTGATTAATCAATTTCATGGAAATACCATTGCAGTCTATCATCCTAAAGATACGCAAAAGGATTTAGCTAAGGAATTGGTTGGTAAGGGTCGCTGTAAATATATGGCGAAAGCTGATTATAGTCAAAACAGTCGTTTGGAACATATTGTGAAAAGGATTGTTGAGCGTGTAGCTTTGGATGTAGAATTAGAGTGTTTGAAGAAATAATAAAGAATCTCTGTTTATGTAAATAAATAGAGATTTTTTTAGGAAGCTAAGGCTTTAAAAATAGAAATGATTTATAGTATAATACTTACTTGAGGTTAATTTTATGGATATGAAAACATTTATGAATGATTTTACCAGCATTGGTTTTGTGTTAATTGAACAGATATGTATGATGTTTTTCTTAATGGGAGTTGGATATATATTGAAAAAGCGTCGTTTTTTTAATGAACAATCCTTACAAACACTATCACATATATTACTGAATTTAATTATGCCGGCAACCTTGCTTTCTGCTTTTATTAAAGAATATAGTCAAGAAGCAGCTAACCAATTACTGATTACTTTTTTCTTGGCTTTTATCACAAGTTTTATTGCGGTAGCATTACCAAGAGTGTTCTTGAAGAAAGAATTAGCGTTAGAGCGTTTTGCGATAGGATTTTCGAATGTAAGTTTCATGGGTATTCCACTTGTCGTTGGGTTATTGGGGATGGAATATGTATTTTATCTAGCGGCTTATATTGCGATGTTTAATTTATTTATATGGACCATTGGTATTTTTATGGTTACGAATAATCTAAAAGAAGTTTCTTTTAAAAAGATTATGTTAAATCCCAATATTATTGCGATTATACTTGGTATATTGATTTTTATAAGTCCAATCAAGCCATTTCGTTTTGCAAGTGTGGCGATTGATCAAGTAGGTCGTATGTCAACACCATTATCGATGTTGATTATTGGTGGCTTTTTAGCGAATGGTCCGTTGGTTGACATCTTTAAAAATAAAATGGGTTGGATTGTATCGTTATTTCGTTTGTTGTTAGTTCCTATGGTTAGTATTTTAGCGATTCTTTGGTTACCAAAATCTTTGAATAATATTCGTTTATTAGTCATTATTGCAGCATGTACGCCATCGGCAACATCGGCAGCTGTAATAGCAAAAGTCTATAATCAGGATTATACGCATGTATCTAAGATTGTTTCTTTAACAACCATTTTAAGTTTTATTACTATGCCACTGATGGTTATCTTGGCAAATCTGTTATTTCGATAAAAAAACACTAGAGTACTCTAGTGTTAGTCTTTCAACAATACTGCAAAATTTGCACCAAATTCAAAGGCACTACTTAACTCTTCTTCGCTTGGATTAAATTTAATCTTATAGCCGGGAAGAGTTTTTAATTTTAATTGATTTAAACGTTCTAAGATGTGATCGACAGCTTCTCCTGTCCATCCGTAACTTCCAAAGGCACTGGCTTTTTTGTTACGAACAAGTGGATGAACAAGACAATTGATTAAATCCATGATTGGTTTTAAAGCATCATTTAACATAGTTGGACTGCCAAATAGGACACCATCTGCGTGAATGATTTCATCAACGACTTCTTTTACATCACTAACTTCCATATCGAATAGTTTTACATCTAAGCCTTTATAATGTACGCCTTTGGCGATGGATTCTGCCAGTTTTTTTGTATATCCATAGGCTGAAACATAGGGAATAACCACAGTACGGTTGATTGAACATTTCACATTGCACCATTCATAGTATTGATTAATGATATCTTTAATTTTACAATCAATGACTGGTCCATGTCCTGTTAAAATCATTTGAATAGGTAAGTTATCAATTTTCTTTAGAGCATTGATCATGTATGGATTTTTATAAGGTCCGATGATGGTATCAAAATAATATTTCAAAGCATCTTGGTAGTTTGTATCATCTTCCAGTTTACTTAATAAGATATCATCGTAACAGTAATGACAACCAAAGGAATCGCATGTAAAGAGTAATTGATCTTCTTCAAGGTAGGTATACATCGTATCTGGCCAGTGTAAAAATGGTGTGATGATGAAACGGAATGTTTTATCACCTAGTTTTAATGTTTGATTTTCTTTTGTAGCAATGGATTTAAATTCCATGTTGGTAATGCTTTTTAGATATAATAATGCTGAACTTGTACCAACGATAGTAATATTTGGGTTTAATTTTAGTAAGGTTTGAATGGAACCGGCGTGGTCTGGTTCTGTATGATTTACAATGATATATTTAATGTTTGATATATCGGTAAGTTCTTTGATTTTTTCTAGGTAGTCTTCTACAAATTGTTCTTTGGCTGTTTCAATTAGAGCAACTTCATCCTTACTTTTTACCAAGTAAGAATTATAGGTAGTTCCATATTTTGTTTCCATAATAATGTCAAATGTTTTTAGATCATAATCCAAAATTCCATTCCAATATATGTTTTCTTTTAACTTTAATGTTTTCATATTACTTTCCATCCTTTATAAATACACAACGTAAATTTTAGCATATTTCGTAGTGAAGTGTAAGATTACTATTATCTCTTAGGTGTAAAATGTGCTATGATAAATGAGTTGAGTTATTTGGAGAATTCTATGGAGATATTGTATTTATTATTGGGGTTTGTATTATTAATTAAAGGAGCGGATTATTTTGTAGATGGAGCATCTTCCATATCAAGTGTTTTAAAAGTACCTACGATTATTGTGGGATTAACGGTGGTATCTTTTGGGACAAGTGCACCGGAGGCAGCGGTATCTATTTTTGCATCCATTACTTCCAGTAATGATATTGCGGTAAGTAATGTAGTGGGATCTAATATTTTTAATTTATTAGTGGTTTTAGGGGTTAGTGCATGCATGGCGGATATTGTGATACCAAAATCAATTGTGAAGTTTGATTTTCCTTTGGTCATTGTATTTAGTGTGATGTTGTATGGTATCTTATTTTTTGATCATACCATCGGTCGTTTTGAATCACTTGTATTTTTGATGTTGTTGGTGATGTATGTAGCTTACTTAGTGTATGATTCGTTAAAAAAGCGTGAGGCATTAACGGTAGAAAAGCCTAAGTTTGGGCTTGTACAATCGATTGTATTTATGATGATTGGATTAATTGGAATTATTGCTGGAGGAGATTTTGTTGTAAAGGCAGCGAAAGAAATTGCCTTAGGCTTAGGTTTTAGTGAAAAATTGGTTGGCTTAACAATTGTTTCCATTGGGACTTCTTTGCCGGAGTTAGTGACTTCGATGGTGGCGGCTAAAAAAGGGGAAGTAGATATTGCGGTTGGTAATGTAGTTGGATCAAATATCTTTAATTTATTGTTTATTTTAGGTCTAAGTGGTGTCATATCACCGATGAGCATTGATCCGGCAATTATGTTTGATGTTATTTTTATGATAGTGATTACGGTTATGACGTTTGTTATTTGTAAGTATCAAGATAAGTTGAAGCGTAGACATGGTTTGCTCATGCTGATGGTGTTTGTGGGATACTTGATTTATATTGTGGGAAGACGCTAATGGAACATTGTGTAATTCGTTTAAGAAAAGGGCAAGATTTAAAAAAGAGCTTATTGTCTTTTTGTATAGAAAATGGAATCGAAGCGGCTTGTGTGGTAAGTAGTGTTGGGTGTCTTTATCAAGCTAACATCCGCTTAGCAAAAGCGATGGAGTATAAAGAGTTTGATGAAGATTTAGAAATTATAAGTGTAAATGGGACCATCAACCAAGATGCTTGTCATTTACATATCAGTTTTGCAGATCAAAATGGCTCTGTTTTTGGTGGACATTTATGTGAAGGTTGTTTGGTGAATACGACTTGTGAAATTGTTTTGTTGGTTTTAAAAGAGTATGTATTTCAACGTGAGTTTGATCAAGAAACCGGTTATAATGAATTAGTGATTATGAAAAAATAATCGCTTTTTATTTTAGGGAGGTTATTGACTTCTTTATATATGTTTAGTATTATAAACATATATAAAGGAGGTAGTTATGACGGCAAGAGAGTCTGAAATTCTATCGTTAATTGCATCAAAGCCCGATATATCACAAAATGAGATTGCAGAAGAGTTAAACATTGCACGTTCTTCTGTGGCGGTGCATATTTCAAATTTAATGAAAAAGGGTAAAATTGTTGGGAAAGGTTATATTTTACAGGAAGATCGTTCTGTATGTGTTATTGGAGCGGTAAATGTGGATATTATTGCTAAGGCGTATGATGAGCTTGTAAAGTATGATTCTAATCCTGGCACGATCACGTATTCTTTTGGTGGTGTTGGTCGAAACATCGCTAAAAACTTAGCTTTGTTAAAACAAAAAATCGAGTTGATCACGGTATTAGGTGATGATTTACATGGTACTAAGATTGTGGATGAGTGTAATAAGCTTGGTATTAATACACGTAATTCATTACGTGCTAGCAACCAAAATACTTCTACTTACCTTTGCATTGCAGATCCAAGAGGTGAAATGGAACTTGCGGTTAGTGCGATGGAATTATACGATTTATTAACACCTGAATTTTTAAAGACAAAGTTGAATGTCATCAATCGTTGTAAGTTGTTGGTGATTGATACCAATATTAGTGAAGAAGCAATTGAATTTTTAGTGAATCATGTTAAGGTTCCAATTTTTGTAGATCCGGTATCAACGAAGAAGGCATTAAAAATTAAACCTTACATTGGTAAATTTCATACCATTAAACCAAATGTTATGGAGTTAGAGGTATTGGTTGGTCGTGAAATTAATACAAATAAAGATGTATCCATGGCAGCTAAGGAGTTATTGCGTCTTGGAGTTAAGAATGTCTTTGTTTCGCTAGGATCTCGTGGTATTTATTATACAAGTAAGCGTAAGAGTAGCTTTAAACGTAATTTTAAGACGAAGATTGTAAATTCAACGGGTTGTGGAGATGCGTTTATGGCTGGTTTAGTGTATGCCTTTATTAACGACTTTAAGATTGAAGATGCAGCTCGTTGCGGATTAAACGCCAGTCGAGTGACATTGCAATCACATCACGCTGTAAATCCGGATTTAAAACCGGAAGATTTAGAAAGTAGGTAAGTATGAAATTAGAACAATTTTTAGTTGTTTCTCCAGAAGTGCAACAAGCAATCAAAGAGGGTAAGCCGGTCGTAGCCTTAGAGTCAACCATTATTTCACATGGTATGCCATATCCTAAGAATGTAGAGACGGCATTAAATGTAGAGAAGATTGTACGTAAGCATGGTGCTATTCCTGCAACCATTGCGATTATTAAAGGAAAGATTACAGTTGGTTTATCACCGGAAGAAATTGAATATTTAGGAAAAGAAGGGCTTAAGGTCACTAAGGTATCACGTCGTGATTTACCGGTCATTTGTGCTTTAAATAAAGATGGAGCTACAACGGTTGCGACAACAATGTATGCAGCAAGTTTAGCGGGTATTAAAGTATTTGCGACAGGTGGTATTGGTGGTGTGCATCGTAATGCTCAAACAACCATGGATATTTCAGCTGATTTAGATGAATTTGCGATGACCAATGTATTAGTGGTATGTGCAGGATGTAAATCTATTTTAGATATTGGTTTAACATTAGAATACTTGGAAACAAAGGGTGTTCCGGTTGTTGGTTATCAAACTGAAGAATTACCGGCATTTTATACAACCCATTCAGGGTTTAAAGTGGATTATCGCTTAGATACTGCAAGTGATATTGCAAAGGCATTTGATGCGAAAATGGCACTTGGTTTACATGGTGGTATGGTGGTTGCTAATCCGATTCCGCAAGAGTATGCGATGGATTTAAACTATATTACAGAAAATATTGAAGCTGCAGTCAAGGAAAGTGTTACATTAGGAATTACGGGGAAAGAAACAACACCATTCTTATTGGATAAGATTCAAAAGCTAACAGCAGGTAAGAGTTTAGAGGCGAATATTCAACTTGTTTATAATAATGCATTTGTCGCAAGTTTAATCGCTATAGAATTATCTAAGCAAGGGTAACCTTGCTTTTTATATGTGTTACATGTCTATTCTTTTGGAAGAAGTGTGATATAATGATTTTATTTTATAGAGGTGCTTCATGTTAAAACGTTTTATTCAGTATTACAAACCATTTAAAGTGATGTTTGCATTGGATATGTTAGCTTCATTTTTCATATCTGTAATTGGGATGATTTATCCGATTGTAACACGTAAAATGTTAAATGATTTAATACCAAATCAAAACTATCGTATGGTAGTTGTCTTTGGTATCTTTTTGTTTGGTTTGTATTTTATAAGAATGTTGTTGAAATTTTTTGTGCAGTATTACGGTCATATTATTGGTGTTCATATGCAAGCGAATATGCGTAAGGATTTATTCCATAAATTAGAGCGTTTGCCGTTTTCTTACTATGATCAACATGAAACAGGGCAGATTATGACACATATGACCAGTGATTTATTTGATGTCAGTGAGCTTGCACATCATGGACCTGAAAATCTAATTATTAGTACAGTTATGATAGTCTTTTCTTTTTTATATCTTTCTTCGATTAATGTTTCCTTAACGTTAATCATTTTCTCTTGTATTCCTTTACTTTTCGTTATTTCAACGTTATTAAAGAATAAGATGCGTTTAGCCTTTAAAGAGGCAAAGAAAAGTGTAGGGGTTATTAATGGATCGTTACAAAGCAGTATTACAGGAATTCGAGTTACAAGGGCATTTAATAATGAGTCTTTAGAAGCGAAAAAGTTTGAAAAAGGAAATGTGGAATTTGTAAAGGCACGTAGTAAAGCCTACAAATCAATGGGATTATTTCATTCTACAACGAGTTTTATTACAGATATATTTAATGTCATTTGTTTGGTGGCAGGAGGTATTTTCTTATATCGTAATGAGATTACCTTTGGGGATTATTCCGCCTTTATTGTATCGATTAATCTATTTATTGGTCCTGTTACAACGTTAATTGGTTTTATGGAACAGTATCAAAATGGTATGAGTGGATTTGAGCGTTTTATAGAAATTTTAGATCAAGAAGAAGAGATGGATCACAAGGATGCGCAAGAATATGACTTAAAGGGAAATATTACCTTTAAAGAAGTAAGTTTTGCTTATGAACAACGTAAGATTTTAGATAACATCAGTTTTCATGTTCCATTAGGCAAAACCTTAGCTTTGGTTGGTCCTTCCGGTGGAGGGAAAACAACAATATGTCATTTAATACCTAATTTCTATGCAGTTTCCAGTGGAGAAATACTCATTGATGATATACCAATTTATAAGATTAAAAAAGCTTCCTTGCGTCGACAAATTGGGATTGTGCAGCAAGATGTTTTCTTATTTAATGGTACTATCTTGGACAATCTTCTTTATGGGCGTTTAGATGCCACTATGGAAGAAGTGATACAGGCTAGTAAAGATGCGAATATTTATGAGTATATTATGTCACTTCCGGATGGTTTTGATAGTCAAGTGGGTGAGCGTGGAGTTAAGCTTTCCGGTGGACAAAAACAGCGTTTATCTATTGCCAGAGTATTTTTGAAGAATCCTAAAATTTTAATTTTAGATGAGGCTACAAGCGCTTTGGATAATACAACGGAGTTATTAATACAGTCTGCTTTAGATCGTTTGACTAAGGGTAGAACAACCATTGTTGTGGCGCATCGTTTAAGTACGATTAAACATGCAGATGAAATTGCCTTGGTAGTAAATGGAAGTATTCAGGAATATGGTAAGCATGAAGAGTTGATGTTACATCAACAGGGATATGCAACTTTATATAATTTGCAGTTTAAAGATGATGAATTAGCCAGTTTGAATCAGGGATATATGATGAGGTAATAATATGGTGTACGGGGTTATTGTTATAGTTGGTATTTTATTGGTAATCATTCAAAAGAAGTATGTTTTAAAATTAAAGTCATTTGCGAAGGCATTGATATTACCGTTTCTTAGTGTAGTGATTGCGATGTATTTGTTTATGCAGTTTAAAGGAAGACAAGATTTTTTCTTAGATTACACGTTTGTATTAGCTTGTACTTTGTTTGTTTCTTCGTTTATCAATACATTAATGAGCTTTATACTGTTACATTCAAAGTAAATTCAGTATGATATAACTATGGAGGATTTTTATGGATTTAAAGGAAATGATGAGCTACCATAGCTTTGCGGTAGTTGGAAAAACATTAGATGAATCAAAGTATGCGTATAAAATTAAAGAAGGATTATTAAAACATGGCTATCAAGCATTTGGAGTGTATAGTGAATATCCAAGTATCAATGCAATAGAAAAAGAGATTGATATTATTGTTTTATGTATTAATCCGGTGTTAGGGTTAAAGTTTATTCAAGAGAATAAAAAGCAATTCAAAGGGATTATTATACAACCGGGAGCGGAAAGTGAAGAGTTACTTACTTATTTAAAGAATGAAAAAATCACTTTTATTGAAGGTTGTGTTTTAGTTGGTTTATCATTGTATAGAAATAAAGGAGAATAACATGTTTGATTTAGTCATTATCGGGTCAGGTCCAGCGGGTATTAGTGCTGGGATTTATGCAAAAAGAGCGAATATGAAGGTGTTAATTGTTTCCAAGCATCAAGGAAGTATTAAAACACATCATAAGTATGAAAACTATTATGGGTTTGATACGATTACAGGTGAAGAATTAATGGAAAAAGGTATTCAGCAAGCGAAGAAGTTGAATATTGAAATGGTGGATGATGAAGTTGTAGGGATTGAATATACAGGTGACTATGTTGTAAAAACAACCCAAAACAGCTTTACAACTAAGGCGATTATTATCGCTACCGGTGGAGCTCGTAAAACACCAAATATCAAAGGATTAAAAGAAAAAGAAGGCCGTGGTGTAAGTTATTGTGCTTTATGTGATGGTTTCTTCTATCGTCAAAAGACAGTTGGTGTTATTGGTAATGGAGAATATGCTTATCATGAAGCAAAAGAGTTAGCGAACATTGGTGTAAATGTAACAATTTATACAAATGGTTTACAACCGGAATTCCAAGAAACAGATTTACCGGTTGTAACAGAGAAAATTTTAGAAATTAAAGGGGCTGAAACAGTAGAGGCTATTGCAACAGAGAGTTATGAACAAGCGGTAAGTGGTTTGTTTATTGCCATTGGTGTAGCTGGTGGGTTTGATTTTGCGAAAACTCTTGGTGCACAAATTGAAAACAATAAGATTGTTGTGGATGAAAACATGGCTACAAACATTCCGGGTTTATATGCAGCTGGAGATGTAACTGGTGGTATGCTTCAAGTGGCAAAAGCGGTATATGAAGGAGCTAAGGCTGCTACGGAAGCGATTAAGTTTATTCGTAAGAAGTAAGTATGAAGAAGATACATGTAAATGCTCCGGTCATATTATCGTATGTAGGGTTATGTTTGCTGGCTTTAGTGCTTGGATATCTTACAAAAGAATATACAACCTATCATTTCTTTAGTGTCTATCGCTCAAGTTTTCTTAATCCGCTTACGTATTTGCGTTTCTTTACTTATGCCTTAGGACATGCCGATTTTCAACATTTTTTTGGAAATATGCTGATTATTTTATTGGTTGGTCCAATGTTGGAAGAAAAGTATGGATCAAAAAAGATGTTGTTGATTTTACTTGGAAGTGCTTTTGTAGTTTCTTTGGTACATGTAGTATTATTTCCACATATCTTAATCGGAGCAAGTGGTGTAGCCTTTAGTTTAATCACACTAAGTAGTAGCACGTTTAATGGAAAAGGGATTCCATTGACTTTAATTGTTGTTTGCATTTTCTTTTTAGGCGGTCAAATTATTGACGGTTTATTTTTAAAAGATAACATATCACAATTGTCTCATATCATAGGAGGAGTCATTGGTATTCTGTTTGGTTATTTATTTAAAGCACAAAATTAAAACCTAGTTGAACTAGGTTTTTTTATAGTTTTGTTTTAAAGTATGTTTCAAATAGATTGATAAATGGTCCGGTACATAAAGCAATGATAATGGTCGCAAAGCCTACTTTAGCACCTAAGGCAAAGCCAATGCCAAGGGCAATGATATCGTGAATCATTCTAGGTACTTTATAAGTAAGATTTGGATATTTTTTACATACTAGTAAAGCGATGTTATCCCAAGGAGCAATCCCTAAGGAGCAAGCCATATACATACCGATACCCATCGTTAATAAGAAAAAGCTAATAACTAATAATGCAATGCGTAGTATCATAGAGTTACTTGTTAAAAGTGGAGATAAAAATTTATGGGCATACTCTACAATGTAACCAACAAAAAACCAGTTAATAAACGTTCCTATGTTGATGTTTTCTTTGCTGAAGCGTAACATGATTAAAAATGCTAGGGTGTTGATAATTAACATAATGGTTCCAATCCCTAAATGTAATTTATTATTAATACCTACAGAAAGGGTATTAAAAGAGTCTGTTCCAAGATGAGCGATCATAGCTAGGGAAATAGCAATGCCTATAATAAGATTGCCTAAAAGTAGAAATATATATTTTTTATTCATAAAAACCTCGCTAGATTATTATAAGCCAACTTGCGTAAAGTTGCCATCTTTATTTAAATATATTGTAAAAAAGCTTATAAATGCGTGTTTTTTGATGTTTTGGGCTTGATTTATTTGGAATTATGATAAAATAGCAATAGGAGGAAAAATACATGGCAAAAGTTACAAAACAAGAAAAGGTTGTAAAAACAAAAAAAGTGTTATCGGAAGAATTGGCACAAGAGTTAGGTCTTACGAAGAAAGATTCTTTAGAGGTAGTTAATTTTGTTTTTGATCAAATGAGTGAAACACTTAAGAAGGGTGGAACGGTTGATATTAACGGTTTCGGTAAATTCACAGTTAAGAAAAGAGAAGCTCGTACAGGTATTAACCCAAAAACAAAAGAAAAAATTAAAATTAAAGCTACACATGTTCCGACATTTAAAGCAAGTAAGACATTAAAAGAATTAGTAAAATAAGATAGTGATGCACCGCATCACTTTTTTTATAACATAATTGTAATATTTAACACCTTTACCGAGCTTTGTGCTAGAATAGTTTCGGAAGGTGTATTATGTATAGAAGAAGACGTAGAAGAGTTAGAGTAGATCGTATTTTTAAAGCATTGATAGCCCTTGGTTTTGTCTTTGCGTTGGCATTTGGAGCATTGTATTATTTATCAAATTATCATTTTATTCCAAAACAGTTAATTGTGGATAATCAAAGTTCAAAATTAAAAGATTTATCACCGAAGAATGCAAGTGTTTTATACTACGATAGCAGCTTTAAAAAATATGATATTGATTATGAAGGTATGTTTAAGACCTTAAAGGAACATCCTGGTAGTGAAGGTCGTAATATGCGATTGGGTCAATATGAAGTGAAAGATATTAATGAAAATTATAAAGAAATTAAATATAAATTAAGTGTAAATAATGAAGTTGTCAATACATATTCGTTCGTGATTGATAAAAATACGGATAGTGTATTAAAGGAAGATATATTTGGAGAAAATATTTATAAATATGTTTCAGGATATATTCGTTCTACCTTAAAACAGCAACACAGCGATGATGATTATTATTTTTCAAAGGATTTTTATTTGAAAACGGATTATGAGTCGATTCAAATTGATGGGTATCGTTTTGCGGATGATAAGGTATATATACAAAATAATGAGTTTAACATGGAAATTCCTGTTGATTTAAATGTATATGGATCAGATTTAAATATTGATTTAGGCTATACAAGTAATGTGCTTGTCAAACAATATCCTCGATTTGTGGATCCGAATCGTAAAATCTTATGTTTGACGTTTGATGATGGTCCACATGATACCTTTACAAATGAATTGTTGCGTGAGTTAGAGCGTTATGATGGTAGTGCAACATTCTATATGGTTGGTCGTCGTGCTAATAACGAAAAGGGACATAAAGTTATTTTTGATGTTTTAAATGCCGGTAGTGAAGTAGGTAATCACTCTTATACACATGCTTCGTTAGTGAAGTTAAGTGGTGATGCTTTAGAGAAAGAAGTGTATCAATTTTCACGTGATGTTGAACAACTAACCAATGGAGAGTACAAAGTGAAGACGTATCGTGTTCCTTATGGAGCATTTAGTCCAGCTTTAAAAGAGTACATGGAATATCCGATCATACAATGGAATGTCGATCCGGAGGATTGGAAAGCACGTGATATTGAAGTTGTAAAACAACGCATTTTAGAAGGTGCGAAAGATGGTGGTATCATCGTATTGCATGATATTCATCCGGAGACAAAACAAGCGGTATTGGATTTAATTCCAACGTTGATTGATGAAGGTTACCAATTAGCAAGTGTTGTAAGTGCAGCGGATGCTAGAGGGATTCCATTAGAAGCTCATAAAGTATATTATGGTTTAAAGTAAAACAGTTCCTGAGAACTGTTTTTTACTTGTAACTAGATAAGATGGTTTGAAGATAGTCTTTGTATTCTTCGATGACACTTTGAGGTTGTAAGAGTTGAATGTCATCTTTAAATTGAAACAGCCATGCCAAGAAGGTAGGTGTAATAGGGACTTTGACATTAATGGTAAAGAAGAGATTGTCATAGTCTTTGATGATAAGACTTTGATTAAATTTATCTAAAATGGTGTTGCTTAAATGATGCTTACATTTTAAGGTGATGGTTTGTAAGCTTCCATGATACATATTGAAGTTTTGTTGGATGTATGTTTGAATGTCAAGGTCAATAGGTGCTGCTGAATTGGTTAGTTGAATATGATCTAAACGATCTACGCGAAAGTTTAAAAGGGTTTGGTAGGTTTCGTTATAGCCGATTAAATAATATTGATTGTTATCGAATAATAAGGCTTTAGGAATGAGTTTATAGTTTTTGGCATTTTTACGATAGGTCTTTGTTTTGTTTAGATGATAATCAAAGTATTTAAATAGTATGGTTTTATTGTGGATAATAGCCTGTAATAAGGTATCAATATTGTATAGGATTTGTTCGTGTTTGGTTTTATTTTCATTGTTTGGTTGTTGAAGTAAAAAATTTGATTCAATTTGATTTTGATCTTTGGTTAGTTTTTTAATTAATGTTTGTGTTTTTTTACTTGATATAAATGTAGAACTTTGTAATATGTCAGCAATAATTTTAATTTCAGCTAAATCAAAAAGACGACTTGTAATGTAGTAGCCTTTATTATGGATGTATTCTATGTCATGTCCATAGTCTTTTAATGCATTAATGTCTTCATAAAGGGCTTTGCGTTCAACTGGAATATCTTCTTGATCTAAAGCGTCAATGAGTTGATTGATGGACAAGGGGTTTTGTTCACTGCTGTGTTTTAATAAGGTATCTAATAGGTATAGGATACGTAAGCGTTTTTTATTCATATACTTATTATATCACTGTCCTATAAATAGTACAGCTAATAAATGTTTATCTTCTATAATAAAAGCACTTGGAGGTGTTTTTATGAGCATACGTGTAACGTTTCTATTTCATTCACTACTTTCGATGACAAGTGTGTTAGAGTTTTATAATCAAAATATAGAAATGGCGGTTGTATTGGGAGTGCTGGCTAGTGCTTTACTGCTTTATCGTTTTAAATTATGGATAGACATGGAGGAAGTTATTCTTATCTATGTGTTATTATTATTTTTGGGGTTTTTGTTAAAGGGTTTCTTTGCATTTTTTCCAATGTTTTATGCTTCTTGGTACTTCTTAAGCTTTCATACCAGTCTTACTTATTGTGTTGTTGGTAAACTTCATAAAAAACCTTTGTATCATGTAGTGCATCTTGCATTTACGTATTTGATGTGGTTGGCGTTGATTTGTGTTGCAATTGCATTCTTGCCTGATGCATTTTTTGTGCAAGATCATTTAGGATTAAGTCGTTTTTATATGTTTTTATTTGTAACTTTAATGATGCTTCCATTTATGGTAAGTGTTACTTTAGCATACTTAAAATCGTATAGTAGTTGTGTATGGAAAGAGAAAAATATGATACGCTATTAATGTTGAAATGGAAAAAGGAGTTTTTTATGCAGTTTTTCATGAAGCATTTTATTAAAAATGAAAACTATCAAGATAGTGAAGTAAGAAGTAAAATTGGTGTTCTTGCAAGCATACTTGGTGTAGTTATAAATATTGTTTTATTTATCGGGAAATTTCTTGTGGGTTCATTGGTGCATTCCATTGCGATTGTTTCGGATGGCTTTAATAATCTGGCTGATTGTGCAAATGGTTTTATTACGTTATATGGTTATAAATTGGCGGCGAAACCGGCAGACCGTGATCATCCCTTTGGGCATGGACGTGTAGAGTATGTTACAACCTTAGTTGTTGCGATTGTGATTATGTTTGTTGGTTTTGAGTTATTAAAATCATCGATTGAAAAAATCGTTCAACCACATATTGTGTATGTGTCTTCTTGGACGCTTGGGTTTTTAGTACTGTCAATTTTGGCGAAGCTATGGATGTGTGCGTTTAATTATCGTTATGGTAAAAAGTGTAATAATCGTATTATGATTGCGACAAGTAAAGATGCCTTAAACGATGTTGTTGCGACTACATCTACATTAATCGGGCTTATCCTGGTACGTTATTTTTCACTTCCTTTTGATGGTATTATGGGTGTTGTTGCTTCTTTGTTTGTGATGTATTCTTCGTTTCAAATCGGCTCATCTATTATTGATGATTTAATTGGAAAACCTTTAGATAAAATTGAATTGAAATTATTAACGGAATATATCAATACTTTTGATAAAATCTATGGAGTACATGATGTCATTGTTCATGATTATGGTCCAAGTATTCGTTTGGGGAGTGCGCATGTTGAAGTGGATGCAAAGCACAGTGTCTTGGAGATTCATGAAGTGATTGATCGTATTGAAAAAGGTATTTTAGAGAAATTTAACATTCAAATGACATTACATACCGATCCTTATGACTTTGATGATGTATTGGTAAATAGCTATTATAAGAAAGTGAAGATTCTTATAAAAGAAATCGATCCTTCAATTAGTATGCATGATTTTCGAGTCGCTTTTGAAGAAAAAACGTGTATTCGATTTGAGTTGCTGATGCCTTATGAATTAAAACCAAGGGAGCAAGAAATCAAAGGAATCATTGAACATCACTTTGATCAGCAACATTGTATCCATATTATTTTTGACTATAATTAAAATAATCTCCTTAAAGGAGATTATTTATTTGCATCAATCATCAATTGACATACTTTATTGGCATAACGAATTGGATCTTTAATTGGTAAACCTTCAATCAGTAAGGCTTGATCATATAAAACCTCTGCATAGTCTTTGATGAGTTCCGGATTGTTTTGGTGTACTTTTTGAAGTGTTTCAAATAGTTGATGATTTGGATTAATTTCTAAAATCTTTGTTGCTTGAATGTCTTTGGCTTCCGGATTTTGTTTTAATACTTTTTCCATTTCAATGGATAAACCTTCATCAGCTACTAAACATACAGGATGACTCTTTAAACGTGAAGATATTTTTACTTCTTTTACCTGTTCTTTAATTGCTTCTTGAATCGCGGATAATAAGTCTTTATTTTCTTCGATTTTTTCTTTGTTTGCTTGTTTTTCTTCTTCACTTTGTAAGTCCAGTTCACCTTGTTGTACCGATTTAAAGGCTTTGCCATCGTACATTCTTAGAATATTTAAGGCAAACTCATCTACAGAATCCAATAAGTATAATACTTCATAGCCTTTATCCAGCAATTGTTCCATTTGTGGTAATTTTTTTAAGGTTTCTACATCATGACCGGCTACATAGTAGATTTGTTCTTGGTTTTCTTTTAAACGACTTATATATTCTTTTAGTGTAGTATATTGATCTTGGTAACTTGATTTAAATAGAATCAAATCTTTTAAGGTTTCCGCATGCATGCCGTAGTCTTGGTAAATGCCATATTTTAATTGTAAACCGAAGTTATCGAAGAAGGCTTCGTATTGACTGCGATCATGTTTCAACAAATCTTCAAGTGTATTTTTAATCTTCTTCTCGATGCTTTTCTCAAGCAATTTCATTTGTCGATCTTGTTGTAAAATTTCGCGAGAAATATTTAAATTTAAGTCATTTGAGTCTACTAGTCCTTTTACAAATCGGAAGTATTCGGGTACTAATTCATGGGCTTTATCTTTGATGAATACGCCTTTGCTGTAAAGTTGTAAACCGGATTGATATTCGCTTGAATAGAAGTTATATGGAACAGCAGAAGGAATAAATAATAAAGCATTGTATGAGATGTTTCCTTCAATGTTATAGTGGATCACTTTAGCTGGTTTATTCCAATCTGTAAACTTATTCATGTAGAAATTATTGTATTCTTCTTCTGTAATTTCTTTTTTGTTACGTTTCCATAAAGGGACCATGGAATTTAATGTTTTGGTTTCGATAATAATTTCTTTTTCTTCGCTATCTTCTTTTGTTTTTTCTGTAGTAATATCCATTTTAATCGGATAGTGAATATAATCGGAGTATTTACTTACTAATTGTTGAATTTTATAGCTATCTAAATACTCGCTATAGTTTTCTTCTTCGCTATCTTCTTTTAATTCCAGAATGACTTTTGTTCCAATCTCTTCTTTTAAGATTGGTTTTATCGTATAGCCATCTTCCCCTTCGCTTTGCCAACAGTAAGCTGTTTCTTCAAACGGTGATCTGGATTCTACTGTAATTTTTTTTGCGACCATAAAGGCACTGTAGAAGCCCACTCCAAATTGTCCGATAATGTCAATGTTTTCATCTGTATTTTTTTGTTTGAAGTCTAGGCTACCACTTTTGGCAATCGTTCCTAAGTTGTTTTCTAATTCATCTTGCATCATACCGATTCCTGTATCTACAATCGTAAGAGTGCGATGGTCTTTATCTACTTGAATTTGAATGGCTAGTTCACTTGTATAAGGTTTTACCTTATCGTCGCTTAAGGCTAAGAAATAGCGCTTATCCAGTGCATCCGATGCGTTTGAGATTAATTCTCTTAAAAAAATATCTTTATTCGTGTAGATAGAATGGATCATTAAATCTAATAATCGTTTTGATTCTGCTTTAAATTGTTTTTTCATTTCTTCACTCCTTTAGCACTCTGTAATAAAGACTGCTAAAACTACTATATCACTATCTTTTGCTTTAAGCAAGTAGATTCAATTTACTATTTATGCAAAAAGATTGTTTTTGCATATTTAGATAAAAATAAATTATTAAAGTTGAAATATACTATATTGTTTCTAGGTGATGGTATGGATACAGTTGGAGTGAAATTAAAAAGAATTCGTTTGGAACTTGGCTTAACACAAGGGGAAATGGGAGATAGATTAGGTGTTTCCAACGCACAAATTTCAAGATATGAAAATGATAATGTTGTTCCTGATATATTAACCATCCAACGTTATATGAAGATTAGCGGTTTGGATGCGAATTATTTTCTGGGTAAAGGAAAGTATCAAAAAGAGTATGAACATGTCATTGTGAATAATGAAATGATTGAGATTTATCAATCATATTGTGAATTAAGTAAAGATGTACAAGTGGCAATTAAGGCGATTTTAAATGCAGAATATACACTTCCGGTTTCTTATGAGAAGAAACAAGAAGTAAATTTATTGCATGAAGATTAATTCTTTTGGTAGATGTAAATCATAAAGTGAATGGTAACTTCAAGGGTATTTAAAGCTTGAAGTTTTTTTATGCTTTCAACTTTTGTTTTATAACGATAGGGTGTCATATTAAAGAGATGCAGGAGATCTTCTTGGTTTAATGTGATTGTCTCTTTTACTTCTATGGTGTTTTTTAGTGTTAAACGTGGATGTTGAATTTGTTTGATAGGGTTTAAAAATACTTCTTCATAAAGTGTTTCTTTTAATTGAAGTAAATGATGGCTTCCGGGATCTACTCTAATATATAAACCATCTTGTTTTAAAAGACGAATAATTTCTTCGTTGGCACTTGGTGCAAAAATAGTGGTAATAACATCGGCACAATGATCCATTAAAGGAACATCGAAAATAGATGCGATGATGTATTGATTCTTTTTATCTTGTTTACAGGCATATTGAATGGCATCTTTGGATAAGTCAATGCCAATGGTGATGGTTGATGGAACATCTTTTGTGTAGTAGCCGCTTCCACAAGCTAAGTCAACAAGGACTTGAGGTTTGTGTTGGGCTAATAGGGTATTTAAATGTTGTTTTAAAGAAAGATAATAATCTTGTTTTAAAAAGGCGATACGTGACTTTACTAAAGTGCTATCATCACCTTGGTGTTTGCTGTTACGTTTTAAAAGATTGACATATCCATGTTTGCTGATGTCAAAGTTATGCTGGTTGATGCAGTTAAAACTGTGTAAGCCTTTGATTAAGGCTTGGTGGCATATTGGACATTTATACATAAAATTACCTCTCTCTTATTATAAAGTTGAAAGTTTAAAACGACTAGTGTAAACTTACTGTGTATGAGTATTTTAACAGTTGAAAAATTATCACATAGTTTTGGAGGTAACATCATATTTGAAGATGTTTCTTTTCGCTTATTAAAAGGAGAACACATTGGGCTTGTCGGTGCCAATGGAGAAGGTAAAAGTACCTTTATGAAACTCATTACAAATACATTAAAGCCTGAGGAGGGTAAAATTGTTTGGTCAAATAAAGTGAGTGTTGGTTACTTAGATCAACATGCGGTTTTAGAAAAGGGTAAAAGTATTTATGATGTTTTGAAAATGGCGTATGATTCGTTATTTGAATTAGAAGCGAAAATTATGAAATATTATGAGCAAATGGGAGAGGTTTCGGAAGAAGAAATGAACCGTATGCTTGAAGAAATTGGTGTCATGCAGGAAATGTTGGATCACCATGATTTTTATTTGATTGATGCCAAGATTAATGAAGTGGCAAATGCCTTTGGCATTAGTGATTTGGGTTTACAAAGAGATGTCAGTGAATTATCGGGCGGACAACGTACACGTATTTTGCTGGCGAAGCTATTGTTAGAAAAGCCGGATATTTTGTTGTTGGATGAACCGACAAATTACTTAGATGAACAACATATTGATTGGTTAAAAAACTATTTGAAAAACTATGAAAATGCGTTTATATTGATTAGTCATGATTTAGGATTTTTAAATGATGTCGTAAATGTTATTTATCATGTGGAAGCACCGAAATTAACACGTTATACCGGTGATTACAATGAATTTAGACGTGTATATGAAATCAATCAGGCACAACTTGAAAAAGCGTATATTCGACAAGAACAAGAAATTGCTCGTTTGGAAGATTTTGTAGCTCGTAATAAAGCAAGAGTCGCAACGCGTGGAATGGCTAATTCTCGTGCAAAGAAATTAGAAAAGATGGAACGTATTGAGTTAAAAGGGGAAAAACCAAAGCCAACGTTTCAATTTATGATGGGAAAAACGCCGTCAAAGTACATTTTTACTTGTCAGGATTTGGTGATTGGTTATGAGAAACCTTTAAGTAAATCTATGAATTTTGTGTTGGAAAAAGGAAAAAAAATAGCGATTACCGGTGCCAATGGAGTGGGGAAGTCCACGCTTATTAAGAGTTTAATTGGTCAGTTAGAGCCATTGTCCGGAAGTGTGGAACATGGGGAAAACTTACAAATTGGATATTATACACAAGAGGAAACGCCAAGTAATAAAACGTGCATTGATGAATTGTGGGATGAATATCCAAGTAAAACCCAGTATGAAATTCGTAGTGCACTTGCAAAATGTGGTCTTACAACCGATCAGATTGAATCGAAAGTCTTTGTGTTGAGCGGTGGACAACAAGCTAAGTTGCGTCTTTGTAAGTTATTGAATCGTCCATACAATATTTTAGTGCTGGATGAGCCTACTAACCATCTAGATCAAGAGGCGAAAGATGAACTTGCAAAGGCCATTAAGGAATATCCGGGTACTGTTTTATTGGTGTGTCACGAGCGAGACTTTTATCAACCTTTGGTGGATGAAGTTTGGGATTTAGAAGAATATAGTTGTCGATAGAAGGAGAGAATACGATGATTAAAGGAAAAATTACACTACAAACTGGTGTAGAGCTGCCATTTGAGCTCTATCCGGAATATGCGCCTAAAACCGTTGAAAATTTTGTGAAACTTATTAAAGAAGGCTACTACAATGGTAAAACGTTTCATCGAGTAATTAAAAATTTCGTATCACAAGGAGGGTGTCCTTATGGTACAGGGACTGGTGGACTTGGTTATACGATAAAATGTGAAACATTGAATAATCCACTTACACATATTCCGGGCGCTCTATCAATGGCGCATGCCGGAAAAGATACGGGTTGTTGTCAATTCTTTATCGTTCATACCCCACAACCGCACTTAGATGGTGTTCATACAGTATTTGGTCAAGTGACGGATAATTTGCCGGCTGTTTTAAACATGGTCAATGGTGATGTTATGAGTAAGGTGGAAGTATTTGATTAGTCTATATAGACTAATTTTTATTTTGTAGTACAATGTCACTTAGAGGATAAACTATGAAAAAAACGATGGATATGAAAAAAGTGAGTTTAATTTTGATTGGGGCACTTCTGTTTGTTATCAGTATTAACTTTTTTATTGTGCCTGCTGGTTTGTATAATGGTGGTTTGATTGGTGTTTCTCAAATTATTCGTACCTTACTTCAAGATTATTTAGGGATACAGTTTTCTTTTGACATTGCAGGTTTGATTAATTTCGCATTCAATATTCCTTTATTTGTATTGGCTTATCGTAGTCTGTCGAAGAAATTTTTTGTAGGTACCATACTTAGTGTTATTGTGCAAACCATTGCTTTTAGTTTAATACCGATACCAACCAACGCTATTCTAGAAGATCCGCTTGCATCATGTACCATTGGTGGTATTTTAAGTGGCTTTGGTGTTGGGATGACACTGCTGAGTGGTTCAAGTTGTGGCGGTATTGATATATTGGGGATGTTTATTACATTAAAAAAGAAGAATTTTAGTGTAGGTAAGTTTAATATTGTTTTTAACTGTTTTGTATTTACATTCTGTGCTATTTTATTTAATTTAAATATCGCTATTTACAGTGTGATTTATGTTACTATAATGGCAATTGTTGCTGATAAGGTGCATTTACAAAATATTGAGATTTCTTTAATGATTTTTACCAAAAATAAAATGGTTAAAAAACATATCAATCATGATTTTAAACGCGGAGTTACTTATTGGCATGGACAAGGTGCTTATACGGATGAAGATACAGAGGTCTTAGTCACAGTTGTAAGCAAATATGAAGTCCGTCGTATTAAGGAAATGATTCGTGAACTTGATCCGAAAGCCTTTGTGATAGAAAGTGAATTAGATTCTGTTTCAGGAGGATATGAGAAAAGACTTATTATATAAAAGTCTTTTCTTTTTTTGTAGTTTACGTTATAATCTGTTTACGGATATAATTAGTTGGAAATCCAACTAATTATTCATTTCTTATTTAAAGGAGAATTATTATGGAGTTTGAAATCATTAAACGCAATGGACAGGTTGTAAAATTTAATCCATCTAAAATACAAAAAGCTATTGAAAAAGGCTTTCATTCTGTATCCAATTATGATGAAGAGTCTATTTTAAAGGTTCTGGATTTAACGATTCAAAAATTAAATGCTTTAAACATCAATAAAATTGAAATCGAACGTATTCAAGACTGTGTGGAAGATGCATTGGTAGAGCTTGGTTTTGTTGATGTCTATAAGTCATTTAAAAGCTATCGTCAAAAGCGTGCCATGGCTCGTGATTACTTTACAAGTGGGCAACATCGCTTATTAAAAACGTTAGAGGATTTTGGTATTAAAGAAGCAAATGAAGTGGATGAAAAGCGTGAAAATGCCAATATCAATGGCGATAGTGCAATGGGTATGATGTTAAAGTATGGTAGTACATTATCGAAAGCTTATACAACTTCTTATTGTTTAGATCGTGAAGTTGCTAAAGCGCATAATCAAGGTGACATTCATATTCATGATATGGATTTTTATCCGATGGGAACAACGACATGTAACCAAATTCCTTTGGATAAATTATTTAAGGGTGGCTTTAATACTGGGCATGGGTTTTTAAGAGAGCCAAAATCCATTGCCAGCTATGCAGCGCTTGCGGCGATTGCAATACAGTCAAATCAAAATGATCAACATGGGGGTCAATCTATACCGATGTTTGATTACTATATGGCTCCGGGAGTTTTGCTATCATTTAAGAAAAACTATCGTAGTATTTTAAAAGATTATGTCGATTTTACAGGAAACCATCAAGCGGAATTGGATGTGTTGCTTGAAAAAATCAACCGATTAGAGGACTTATACCAAATCGATGGTTATGAAGATTTAAAAGTTATCTTTGATAAAGCCTTAGCTTTAACAGATCGTCAAACTTATCAAGCGATGGAAGGAATTGTTCACAATTTAAATACCATGCACTCAAGAGCGGGAGCACAAGTTCCGTTTTCATCGATTAACTTTGGTACGGATACCTCATTGAAAGGTCGTATGGTTTCTAAGAATTTAATTTTAGCGATGGAAGCCGGCTTAGGAAATCATGAAACAGCGATTTTCCCAATTTTAATTTTTAAAGTAAAAGAAGGTATTAATTATTTTCAAGAGGATCCAAACTATGACTTATTCAAATTAAGTATTCGTTGTTCAAGTAAACGTATGTTTCCAAACTTTTCATTTATCGATGCACCATTTAACTTGCAATATTACAAAGAAGGTAGACCGGAAACGGAATGTACGTATATGGGATGTCGTACACGTGTAATTGGAAATACGGCTGTAAAAGAACATGACGGTATTGTGGTTGGTAGAGGTAATCTATCATTTACATCGGTCAATTTAGTACGTCTAGGTATTAAGCATGGTTTGGTGTTAAATAAGGAAACGGATCTGGATGGATTTTATAAAGAATTATTTGACATCATGGATTTGTGTAAAAAACAATTACTAGAACGTTATCGTGTTCAATGTAATAAGAAGGTTAAGAATTTCCCGTTCTTAATGCAACAGGGGGTATGGTTAGGTTCTGAGAAATTAGGTGTCAATGATACATTAGAATCAGTATTAATTGAAGGTACATTATCTATCGGTTTTATTGGGCTTGCTGAAACATTGATTGCCTTAACCGGAAAACATCATGGAGAAGATGAAGCAAGTCAAAAATTAGGGGTTGAAATCATTACAAAGATGCGTGAGCGTTGTGATGATTATGCTACAGAAACAGGGTTAAATTTCTCACTACTTGCAACACCGGCAGAAGGCTTATCTGGACGTTTCATTAAGTTGGATAAAGAAATCTATGGTGAAATTAAGCATATTACAGATAAGGAATACTATACAAATTCCTTCCATGTTCCTGTGTATTACAACATTGATGCCTATAATAAAATGCGTTTAGAAGCGGCATATCATCCTCTTACTAATGCCGGACATATCTCTTACATTGAAGTGGATGGAGACTTAAGTAATAACTTAGAGGCTTTTGAAAAGTTAGTGCGTATTATGCGTGAAACAAATATTGGTTATGGTGCAATTAACCATCCGTTAGATCGTGATCCGGTATGTGGATATAATGGTATCATTCATGATGCATGTCCAAATTGTCATCGTCAAGAAACAAGTGAGATGCCATTTGAGCGTATTCGTCGTATTACAGGATATTTAGTAGGTACCCTTGATCGTTTCAATAATGCGAAAAAAGCAGAAGAACATGATCGTGTAAAACATGGTTAAGATTAATTTAGCTTGTAGTATTCAGTTTGATAGTGTGGTAGATGGTATAGGACTACGTCAAGTGGTTTGGACACAAGGATGTCCGCATCATTGTTTCGGTTGTCATAATCCTCACACTTGGGCTTTTGAACCTCGTTATGAAAGGGAAGTAGAGGATGTCGTGAAGGATCTTTTAAAAAGAAGCTATCACGATGGTGTTACGATTTCAGGAGGAGAGCCTTTTGCACAAGTAGAGGCAATCGTAGAGATAGTAAAACAGATTCATCCTTTCTTTAATATTTGGATATATACAGGTTATACGTATGAACAATTACGAGCATTTCAACATCCGATGATTGATGAAATCTTACATAACATTGATGTGTTAGTAGATGGTTTGTTTGTAGATCATCTAAAATCTATGAATAATAAGTTTAAAGGGAGTAGTAATCAAAGAGTCATTGATGTTGTTGAAACATTGAAACAAAACGAAGTCGTTTTATTTAAAGTATAGTGATAAACTATACTTTTTTGTTATAATACTGTATTGGAAAAGGAAGTGTTAGAATGTCAAAGCAGGCAGCGACCTTATTTTTATTTTTAACAACCATGATTTGGGGTGCGGCCTTTGTTGCTCAAAGTGTCACAAGTCAATACATTGGAGCTTTTGGAGTAAATGCCATTCGTTATCTTTTAGGTTTTTTAACGATATTACCTTATTATTTCTTAAAGCGTAAACAAATGAAAAAAGATACGCTTTTCCTATATCTTTGGGCAGGTTTATTGTGTGGTGGGGCTTTATTTATTGCCTCATATTTTCAACAACTAGGGGTAAGTATGACAAGTGTTGGGAAAAGTGGTTTTATTACAACACTCTATGTGGTTGCGGTACCTATGATTACTTTAATCATGTATCGTAGAAAGCTTCATCCGATTACCATTATCGCAATTGTATTCGCGTTAATTGGTACGTATGTCTTGTGTGTCAATGAAAACTTTAGTATTAATCTTGGAGATATCTATTGTTTTATCGGAGCTATGTTTTGGGGCTTGCAGATTGTTTTTGTTGAGCGTTTTGCATTAAAGTTAAATGGCATACGTTTTGCGGTGTATCAATTTTTGATTGGTGGTTTGTTAAATGTTGTTTGTATGTTGTTGTTTGAACAACAGGTGGATTTTCATTTAAGTAAGACCGTTTTTCCGCTTTTGTATTTAGGGGTATTATCAACAGGGATTGGCTTTACCGCACAAATCATTGGTCAAACGCATATTGAAGCAACGGTTTCTTCCATTATTATGTCACTAGAGTCAGTCTTTAGTGTTATCTTCGGGTTTTTAATATTACAAGAGGTATTAACAATGAAGCAAATGGTTGGCTGTATCATTGTTTTTATAGCAGTCTTAATTGCACAGGTGAATCCGAAACGACTGGATAATTTCTTGAAGAAGTAAAAAAAATTCGCTTTAGGACTTTAAACTTTTATTTATTATGATATAATAGCCGAGTAAAACAAAAACACCGTATATTCTTGCGGATATGGCGCAAGAGTTTCTACGCCGATACCTTAAATGTTGGCTCTACGATGAAAGTGATTTTTTTAATGCTTTCTCGAGCATTTTTTATTTGGTGAATTGTTTTAATAGAAGAGGAGTTTTTCAAATGTTAGAAAAGTTATTCAAACTACATGACAACAAAACAAGCATCAAAACTGAAGTGATTGCTGGTCTTACAACATTCTTAGCAATGGCTTATATCTTGGCGGTCAATCCAGGAATGTTATCACAAACAGGAATGAATGAACAAGGAGTATTCTTGGCAACTGCTATTTCTTCCGGAATTGCGTGTCTTTTAATGGGGGTTTTAGCCAACTATCCGGTGGCATTGGCACCGGGGATGGGAGTAAATGCATTCTTTACTTATACAGTATGCTTAACATACGGCTTTTCTTGGCAAGCGGCATTAGCTGCAGTCTTTGTATCAGGGTTAATTTTCCTGTTTATTTCTGTAACAGGAATTCGTAAACACATTATCAATTCGATTCCTAAAAACTTAAAATTAGCAATTGGAGCTGGTATTGGTTTCTTTATTGCCTTCATAGGGTTTAAAAATGCAGGCATGGTTGTTGCGAATCCGGCAACATTTGTAGGCTTAGGTGATTTTAAAGATCCAACAGTCTTATTATCCATCATTGGTATTATTATTACAGTTATTTTAATTGCTCGTAAGGTAAATGGAGCGGTATTCTTTGGTATCGTATTAACCGCGATGATTGGTATTATTATGGGAGCTATGGGCTTAGTGGGAGTAAGTGCACCACTTCCAACAACACCTAGTGGGGTATTCTCATTAGATTTAGATTTCTCATTAATTGGTAGCTTTGTGCAAGGTTTCCAAGAATTATTCTCAAGCTCAAAAGTAGTCTTGGTTATTTTCTCATTCTTATTCGTTGACTTCTTTGATACAGCAGGAACATTAGTGGCAATTGGTAATAAAATTGGTTTAGTGAATGAAGCAGGTGAAATGAAAAATATCGAAAAAGCGTTACTTGCGGATTCAGTAGGAACGGTAGTAGGTGCTACACTTGGTACAAGTACGGTTACTTCATTTATTGAGTCAGGTTCAGGGGTTGCCGCTGGTGGACGTACCGGTTTAACGGCTGTTGTAACAGGTGTTTGTTTCTTCTTATCTGTGCTCTTTTATCCTTTATTAGGAGTGGTTACAAGTGCAGTTACGGCTCCTTCATTAATTATTGTTGGGGTACTAATGGCACAACAACTTGGTCAAATTGAATGGGATGATTTCTCAGTAAGTGTTGCGGCATTTATTACCATTATTACAATGATTTTATCTTACTCAATTTCAGATGGAATTGCAGTAGGGTTCTTAGCTTATACAATTATGCAACTTGCTTCAGGGAAAATGAAGGACATTAAGTGGGTTGTATATGTATTAGATATTATTTTTATCATTAACTTTATCGTTTAATTGAATAATTTATAGTAAAATAAAAGTGGGTTGTTGAAACAATCCACTTTTGTATAGGAGGAAGTATGGCAGATAAAATTATAGTTTTAGACTTTGGGAGTCAATATAACCAGTTAATCGCACGTAGAATTCGTGATTTTGGTGTGTATAGTGAGTTACATCCAAATACGATTACTTTAGAAGAGATTTTAAGTATGAAGGATGTCAAGGGGATTATTTTTAGTGGTGGACCAAATAGTGTTTACGAGGAACATTCACCGAAATGTGATCCGAAAATCTATACTGCAGGGATTCCTATTTTAGGTATTTGTTATGGCATGCAGATGACACACTTTGAACATGGTGGAAAAGTACAAGCATGTCATAAAAAAGAATATGGCTATACTGAAATTGAAGTGGAAAGTGATTCATTACTATTTAAAGGCTTGCCGAAGAAACATGTGGTATGGATGTCACATGGAGATCAAGTAAGTCAGTTGGCAGATGGCTATGTTGCCGATGCGAAAAGTAGTACTTGTCAATTTGCATCTAGTCATAATCCGGAAAAAAAGATTTATACGGTACAATTTCATCCGGAGGTAAGACATTCAGAATTTGGGTTGGAGTTATTAAAGAATTTTGTCTTTGAAATTTGTCAGGCTAAAAATAATTGGTCTATGCAATCATTTATTGAACAAGAAGTAGAAAAAATACGTCAACAAGTCGGTAAGGATAATGTGTTATTAGCATTATCTGGTGGTGTTGATTCTTCAGTTGTAGCAGCATTACTGCATAAGGCCATTGGAGATCAATTGTATTGTATGTTTATTGATCATGGCTTACTAAGAAAAGATGAAGCTAAGGGTGTTATGGAAATGTTTGCGGAAAACATGAAGATTAATGTAACGAAGGTAGATGCTTCAAAACGTTTTTTAGAAAAGTTAAAAGGTGTTAGTGATCCGGAGGCAAAACGTAAAATCATTGGAAATGAGTTTATCTATACTTTTGATGAGGAAGTTAAGAAATTATTATCCGGTGAAGATATTAAGTGGTTAGCACAAGGAACGCTGTATACTGATGTGATTGAAAGTGGAACACATAGTGCGCAAACCATTAAATCACATCACAATGTAGGTGGCTTGCCGGAAGATATGCAATTTAAATTAATTGAGCCATTAAATACATTGTTTAAAGATGAAGTTCGTAAGTTAGGAATTGAGCTTGGTTTACCGGAATCTATGGTGTGGAGACAGCCATTTCCAGGGCCTGGTTTAGGGATTCGTGTATTGGGTGAGGTAACGGAAGAAAAACTTGAAATTGTCAAAGAATCCGATGCGATTTTAAGAGAAGAGATTGCCAAGGCTGGTTTAGATCGAGATATTTGGCAATACTTTACAGCTTTAACAAATATGCGTTCTGTAGGGGTTATGGGTGATCAAAGAACCTATGATTATGCGGTGGCAATTCGTGCGGTTACTTCGATTGATGGTATGACAGCAGATTGGGCTAAGATTCCATATGAGGTGTTAGCTATAATTTCAAATCGTATTGTAAATGAGGTGAAACACGTGAATCGTGTACTGTTGGATATTACTTCAAAACCTCCGGGGACAATAGAATTTGAGTAACAGTAACAAATATGTTTCTGCTGTAGAACCGTTGAAAACAGTGCATTAGATGGTTAGATGTTACTAAAAACTTTTGAGTGATACTATTTTGATACTAAAAAGTTGAAAAAGTAGATTCAAAAGGAAATTTTTGAATTTAGGTGAATTCTTTAAAGCCTTCCATCATTTTGGTGGGAGGCTTTTATCAAGGTAGTGAGTTGTATACTCTAATTTGTGGGGGTAGTAGTGTGAAAAGAATAAATAAAATTAGTTTAATTTCATTGTTTATATTGATTATTTCTTTTATTATCATTCGATATGCATTATTTGAAATGCACAGAATGAAACAAGTACCTTTTATGCTGTTTTTGCCAATTCTTTTATCAATAACTATTTTGTGTTTCAAGAAAGCGAAAATAATGCCATTTGCACTTGCTCTTTCTTATCCAATCGGATTTGTATTAGGGGTTATGTTTCAAACTTATGGTGTTGATGCTGGTGGTGGAACGGCAAATAATATGTGGATAATATGGACTATCGTTATCATTGTAATAATAATTTTTTCTATCGTAATAGAATTGATAAATAAAAAGAAGGGAAGAAGTTAGAGTAAAAAATCTAAGTTTACTGTCTTTTAATCATTATAGGTATATAAAGGTTTAATAATTTACTGAATTAATGATTTGCTATTTGTTTCATGATAAAAATATAACTAAAATATGATAAAATTACATCATGGAAATTCAAGGTTTTTGAACCTAAAAGTTAGTTATATAAGGGTAAATCATAATACGTATAGACGTAGAATTTGGTGTATATTTTGAAGATAGGATGAATGTTACTAAGTATTTATTAAAATAATAAGGAGATATTATATGGGTAATAATTCAAGTGTAATTGTTTCAGGTGTTGTTGATATAAGAAATATGATTTACACATTTAGAGGAAAACAAGTTATGGTTGATAGTGATTTAGCTGCCTTGTATAAGGTAGAAACCAAAGTATTCAACCAAGCAGTAAAAAGAAATTTGAATAGATTTCCTGAATCATTTCGATTTCAATTAAATGAAGAAGAATTTAAAAACTTGAGGTCACAATTTGCCACCTCAAGTTCAAATAAACATGGTGGTAGAAGATATCTACCGTATGTTTTCACAGAGCGAGGTATTGCAATGCATTCAGCTGTATTAAAAAGTGACATAGCTGTTGAAGTGAGTATCAAAATTATGAATAGTTTTGTGGAAATGAGAAAATTTTTACTATCTAATCAAGAGATGTTTGCAAGACTGGATAGAATGGAATTGAAACAACTGTAAAAACAACTTCAGATTTTTCGTGATAGATTTCTAATGTTATATGACATAGAAGTTTATCATATAGGATTATTAATTAAAGAAGCTGGGAAGAAAAGTTTTGAAATTTCAAAAATGTAATATAAAGACTTGATAGAAAATCCGGTAAATATGGTGAGAAAAAGTATGACCAATATATCATGGCGCCTATTCTTATAGGAAAATTCTATTGATATAAATTTAGAAAAAAATATAGTAAATAAGTTAAAAGATATATAATCTAGAAATAGGATTAAATATCTTTTTTGTTTACTATAATTTAAAAATGAATATTGTTTTTAATTCTAAATTATTAAAGAAATTACATTATTAAACAAAATATAAATAAATTGTTGAATATATTTTTAAAATGTAGTATATTTGTAGTGTGTTTTTGAGTAAGTGGAGGTAGTGAAATGGAATCCAAGAGAGAAAAATTTGTTAGATTAGCCGAAAAAAGAATGAATAATATTTTAAAAGGTATAGAGCTTATGGGAAACTTATCTAATTCGAATAATTATGATTATACCCAAGAAGATTTAAATAAAATTTTAAAAACACTTAGAAGTGCAATTGCTGATTTAGAGCACATTTATAATGCTTCTAGTGGGACAAAAAAGTTTAAGCTATAAAACATATTTTATTATTGAGGAGGGTTTTATGATAAAATGGCGATTTCCATCAAATGATTATGGGGAAAATAAAGGGATAAATGATTCAGGTATAGCGACCTTCAGGGGAACACCTTTAAAGTCGCTGGCGCGTGAAATATGTCAAAACTCATTGGATGCGACAAAAGGAGAGATAGTTAAAGTAGATTTTAATGTTTTTTCTATTTCTACAGCTAATATTCCTGGAATGCCATATTTAAAAGATGTATTTCAGAGATGCTTAGATTTTTGGGAAATGCAGAAATCTATCACTACTAAAGAATTCTATACAAATGCTCTGGTAGCTGCTCAAAAAGAGGATTGTGTATTTTTGAGAATTAGTGATTTTAACACTGTTGGACTTACAGGTGTTTATAAGGAAATTAATACAAACTGGACTAACCTAACAAAATCATCTGGATTATCGGATAAAAAAGGAACTGCGGGAGGATCTTATGGGATTGGTAAGTTTGCTCCTTTTGCATGTTCTGATTTTTCCACAGTTTTTTATAGCACTTATAATATTGATGAAGAGGAGGCATACCAAGGTGTAGCTAGATTAGTTACTTTCAAAAGGTATGAAGACGAACAAACTACCCAAGGAATAGGTTATTTTGGAAATGAAAAGAATACTCCGGTATATGACCAATTGTCAATAGATCCAGATTATAAGCGAACTAGGGGAGAATATGGAACTGATATTTATATAGCGGGATACAAATTTGCTAATGGTGATTGGCAAAAAGATATTATTGTTTCTGTTTTGGATGGATTTTTGGGTGCTATATGGAACAATAAGCTGATGCTTAATGTAGGTGATAAGCTTGTCTCAAAGGAAACCTTGGCAGATTTAATTGAAATTTATAGAGATGACTTGATTGATTATACAGAACAATATTTTAAGGTGCTTATATCAGATAAGACACACTGGATAGAAAAAGATTTTATGGGATTGGGTAATATTAGATTTGGAATTTTAATAGGAGAACCAGATTCACCTAGAAAAGTAGCGATGATTCGCAAAACCGGAATGAAAATTATGGACAGGAATCATCTTCCAGGACATGTACCATGTGTAGGGATAATGTTTATTGAAGGCGATAAAATTAATGAGAAGCTTAGAGTGATGGAGAATCCAGAGCATACAAAGTGGCAACCTGATAGGGCAAAAAATCCGATTAGAGCACGTGAATTAATTAAATCGTTAAACAGATTTATAAATGAAACTATTGAGAAGTTTATATCAGTTGGTGGTGGAGATGAAATTGACGCTGTAGGAGTAGGGATGTTTTTGCCAGATGTTTCAGATAATCAACAAGATAAATCGAAAGAGGAGGTAGTAGGTGATAAAATTGTTGAAGTTGAATTAAAGGTTGTTCCTAAGCGAACAAGGGCAGGAGATAAATCGGGTTTCAATAAAGTGAAAGATAATGATTTGACCATAGAAGGAGAAAAAGAGCCTGAGGGAGATGAGCGAGAGTGGTTTCATAACGAAGGGCACACAAAGAATCCTGGTTATAAAAATCCACAACCTGCTCATACAGTAGATGGATCAAATGATGCTGGTAATCCTTCGAAAAAAAATGTTTCACTAAAGAAGTTTGTTTCAATTTGTGTGAATAAATCTAAAGGGCAATATTTGTTCATGCTTACACCCAATGAAAATGTAAATGATGTTTCGATAGAAGTATATTTGTCAGGTGAGACACAGAACTATGAAGCTTGTATAAAAAATGCTGTTATTACGTTAGGTTATGGTAAAGTCTCTATTTTTGGAAATACTATTAGTGGTATAAAGTTTGAAAAAGATAAGACTTTGCGAATGAAAGTTGAGTTAGATTTTTATAATCTTTGTGCTATGGAGGTGAAAGCATATGCAACTGAGAAGTAAATATTTTACGTATCCAGTTATAACAGAAGAGGCTGATTTTTATGTTAATAGTTCATTTGAATCAAGTGTAGAACACAAGATGGATGGATATAATATAAGACTTATACTGCGAGCTAAACTTGTAAATCGTGAATTGGAAGATTTGCTTTCTAAAGAAGTTGTTATGATTGCACATCATATAGAATGCACACAAACATGTTTTAGAAAAGTTGTTTTAACGAATGAAATAGAGAAAGAATTTGTTTTGAGAGATGAAGAAGTAAATGGACTAATTCAAGTTTGCACTTTTTTGATAGCAAATAGAAAACTTGAAAAGTATTCTAATAGTTTGTTTTCGCAAGATTTTAAGGGCTTTAGATTTGATATTGATAGAGGATGTATTCTGGCTGTTGGTAGTCAGATTAATTTAAGAGTAAATAAGGTTAGGGATGATTTAGCAAATACTGCTTCCATTTTTTCAATAATACCTAATATGGAAGATACAGAAACAAATATTAAGATTAATACAAGTGGAAATAAGATTGTGATAGCGGTTCCTCGGGAAACTTTTTCGATTTATGCTAACATGAGTAGTAGTTTTGATATTCAGCCAATAATGCATTCAATGCTAATAATTCCGGCACTTGTTTATGCTTTGACTGAGATAAAGGACTCACGTACACATTTATATAATTATGAAGACTTTAGGTGGTATAGAAGTCTTAGAAAAGCTGCAGAGAAAATGAATGTACTATTTGATGAAGAAACCTTAGAAAATTTAGAGCCATTTGATTTTGCACAAAAATTATTAGATAGCCCAATACCTAAGGCAGTTTATTATTTAAGAGGTGATAATGATGAAGAAGATTAAATTTCTTACAGAAGACAGTATAGAAATGTTAAAAAAAAACGTTAATACGTTATATAGAGAGGTAATACAAACAGGTGAGAAATCTTTGGGGGATTTTTTATGTGATATTGGTCAAATCAAAGACACACCTTTTGAAATTGAAGATTTTATACTTGACATGAGTCAACCCGCAGGAAAGGAACCATTGACAGATGCGGAAAATGCTCAACGAATATATAATCACATGAAAGAATTGTCGGATTCTCAAGCTTCTGATGAAAGAATATGGGTTGCTTATACACTTAGTGAACAAATTGAATATATGAAATATCGTTGGAAAGCTACTTCGAGCACAGATATGCTTAATCGCTATTTTTTTAATTATTCGAAAAATAGATCTTTATTTAGAAATGGTATTTCTAGACTTTGGTGGATTGGAAGAGTTACTTATGATGAAAAACGAGAAGATCCTTTTGAATTGACTAAATTTATGTGTAATCATCAGGATTTTATAGAGACTATTTGTGGAAGAAGTACATTTAATAATCCAACTGTTCAAAAGGCAACGTTAAATGCAATTTATGACATTGTTAAGAATAATAAAGGAGATAACAGAGAAACAATAAGAGAAGTGGCTAAATATGTGAATTTACTTGCAGGAACATATATATTGGATATGCTCGATTATCAGGAGATATATGATAAAGTATATGAAAAATTGCTGGATGTTATTGAGGGTGAAGTATGATTTGTGGTTCGTGCGGAAATGAGTTTAGTACTGAAAAATTTGATGTGTGTCCATATTGTTTGAATCCAGTAAAAAAAATATATGTCGAGAAGAGTGTATTGATACAAGAATCGATTTGCGAAGTTAACGAGATTGATGAAGTTAAAATTATGCCAGAAACGCACGAGAAAATTGAAATTTGGTCGCAGGAAGAGGATTTTGAAATTTTTGAAGAAGAGTTGATAGATAAAAATGCTGATGTACAAGATGAGGAAGTATTAATAGATGAAATTGGATTAAGTGATAGAATGGTGAATGCACTTCGTCGCGCTGGTGTACATAAACTAAATGATTTGGTGTTATTTCTTGCAGAAAACAGTTTGT
>RQZE01000004.1 GCA_003858585.1 Erysipelotrichaceae bacterium OH741_COT-311 | reverse complement strand
TTGGAGAAGTTTGGGATTGTAAAGAGTAAAGCAGACCGTTTGATTTCAAAGTTATCCGGTGGAGAACAACAACGTGTGGCGATTGCAAGAGCGATAGCCTCGAATGTTGATTTAATTTTTGCCGATGAACCGACTGGGAACTTAGATACTGCAACGGAAAGAGAAATTATCAAAGTCTTTAAGACCTTAACGGAAGAGTATGGCAAAACAGTTATTGTAGTAACACACTCAGAGACCGTAAGTGCTTTATCCGACCAACGTGTTAAACTTGAAGATGGAAAATTAAATGATTTTTAAAAGTAGACATGTTACAAAGTGTCTACTTTTTATGAGATGAATAAGATGGAACTATTGAATACATTAGACTATAATACTTTAAAAGGATGTGATTTTTATGATAACAGTTAGATTTGCAAGAGAAGAAGATGCTCAAGCGATTGCTGATATATGTCGTGAAGCATGGAGAGTTACATATGAAAAACTATATTCAAAGGAATACATTGAAAAAGTAATTTCTGATTTTTATAATCTTAATCGTATTAAGCAAGAGTGTAAAAGTTTATCAAAAGATTGGCATGGATATATAGTTGCTGAAGAGAATCAAAAGGTTGTGGGGTGTATTGGTGGAGCTGTTTCTGATGATGCTGGATTTATTTATGTGTTATATGTGAAACCAAATCTAAAAGGAAGAGGAATTGGTAGTGCTTTACTTACTTTCCTAACTACGTATCAAAAAGAACATTTTAATATTTTGTATCAAGAGGTCAATGTAACTACAGGGAATGATATGGGCATACCTTTTTATAAAAAGCATGGTTTTCAATTCATTGAAGAGATTCCTAACTGGATAGATGAATCAGAAGGTAGTGTCAATCGTTATCAACGAACTATTTAGCAAAATAGAATGAAAATAAAACATTCAGGAAATAATGTCCTGAATGTTTTTTAAGCATTAGATGGATATAATCAACAACAATGTATTTAGATATTACTTTTCTTTATGCTTTAAAGTATAAAGTACTACTTCTGAATCAGATAAGAAACGTGCATCATATCGAGTCGTACCTAATCCATTTGAAACATCTAATGTCATATCATTGATTTTATAACTTCCTTTCATATATTTTTTAGCACCAGGTATATTTAAAAAGGAAGAGATGATAGGAATGTAAATTTGTCCGCCATGGCTATGACCGGCAAACAAATAATTGGAATATATACTAGCTTCATCTGCAATATCCGGAGTATGACATACACTTATTATATAAGTGGAATCATCAGTATTCTGAAAGGCTTCTTCGATGTTTGGATTTCCTAAAATCATGGAATCAATACCAACTAAATAGATAAATTGAGAACCTTTGTTATGTAGTTTTCTTGAGGTATTGATCAATAATTCAAAATCACTTTCTTTATAGATGGATATAATTAATTCTTTTGAAGTTTCATCTTCTAAATCATGATTACCAAATACGGCAAATTTACCTAAAGGAGCTTCGATGTGTTTTAGTTTATTAATTACTTCATTAATATCCGGATGTGATGGGATATTTTTAGCGGGATGGTCAAATAAATCGCCTCCAAATATAACAACATCAGGATGTAAGTCTTCAATGACCTTTATCATCTTTGAAAAACGTTTTTGATCTGTAAACATTCCAATATGTGTATCAGTGAAAAAAGCGATAGTTACATCATCTAATTGTGATGGTATTTTTTCATCTTTAATGGTTACTTTTCGTACTGTATAAGTAATAGGACTAACAGTTATTGACCAAAAGACAATAGAAATAATTAAAAGGATAACAACAACGATTGTAAGGATTACTTTCTTTTTCATACTAACATTATACCTTATTTACGCTTTTTTATCAGTTTTAAGATTGGAGCAAGTGGATGATCATTTTGATAAGTTGTAACTTCAATGTCTGTTTGTGTTAAAAGCCAATCTTCAATTGCTTCTTGTTCTTGTTTTCCTCCATCATGTCCAATGTAAATACATAATGAAAGATAGCCATCCGGTTTTAGCAATTGTAAAGCTTGTGATAATGCACTAATTGTTGTTTTTGGCTTTGTAATAATCGTACTATCACTTTTTGGTAAGTATCCAAGATTAAACATGACTACATCTACAGAATCTTTTACATAGTTGGTTAAATTACTGTGACTATCTAAAATAAATTTATAATTATTAAAAGCTTCTAGTCTTTTTTTAGTGTTAATTTCACTTTCTTTTTGAATATCAAAGGCATAAACAAAACGACAATGACTGGCTAAAAAAAGGGTATCATTGCCATTGCCTGCTGTTGCATCAATCGCAATTGCTTCTTTGTGCAAATGTGGCTTTAAAAGGCTATGTGCTAGGGTATTAATATTTCTCATAAAGTCTTCCTTGATATGTATTACTTGCTGCCATTTTTTTATCAATACTATTGAGTACATTGGTTTTATTTAATACCCATGTGGGTTCTACTAGCATTTCTTTTACAGGATCACCGGTAAGGCGCTGTATAACAATATTTGCCGGTAGCAATTCTAATTGTTTAATTACGGTATCCACATAGTCCTCTAAAGTTAATACAGGAAATTTTTTTTTGTCATATTGATAATGCAAAATGGTGTTCTTTGAAATATGTAACATATGTATTTTTAACGCATCAAAACGCAAATGACGAATATCTTTTATTGTTTTAAGCATATCTTCTTGTGTTTCATAAGGCAACCCATTGATAATGTGAACACATATTTTAATTTTAGTGTTTTTTAATAAGTCCATACACTGTAAAAAGCACGTAAAATCATGACCACGATTTATCATAATTCCTGTTTGTTCATTACTACTTTGTAACCCTAATTCAATCCATATATCTTTAATATCACATAAAGAATTCAAGTAGTTTATTTTTTCTTCATCAAGACAGTCACATCGAGTCGCAATCGCAATTCCGACCACCTCTTCCATATTTAAAAAAGGGGAAACACATTCTTTAATACGAGTTAAACTACCATATGTATTACTATAAGATTGAAAATATGCAATGGCTTTGCTATTGGGCCATTTTGCTTCCATCATTTGTTTGGTGATGTTGAATTGCTTCACTAAATCTTTTTCACTAGGTAAGGTAAATTCACCGCTACCTTCACTGGAACAGAACGTACAACCTCCATATCCTTTGGTTCCATCTCGATTTGGACATGTAAATCCGGCATCTAAAGGAACTTTATATACCTTTGAATGGTATGTATGTCTAAGATAATAATTGTACGTATGATAACGTTTATTGTCATTACTAAATATAAATGGATTCATAACTTCACTCCTAGTTGGTATTATAACGAAAAAGAAACGATTAAGCTAATAAAATAAATGTGATTTTATTTGACAATTAAAATTGATTTCTTTAAAATTTAGATAAAGCGATGAAAAGAAGTAGTAAAATTGAATTGTTTTGTAGAGAGTCTATGGTTGGTGAAAATAGATAAAGAATTGATTTGAACTTATCGATGGAGCTGAGTGATCCGTGAACCTGCGTTAATGGAAGAGTTGTGTGTCTTAGACATAAACTAAGGTGGTACCGCGATGATTCGTCCTTAGAGGTACTTTTTTTATTTATAGGAGGATTTTATGAGTTATAATCATTTGGAAATTGAAAAAAAGTGGCAAGAATACTGGCAAAAACATCAAACATTCTATACGGATGTTCATGATTTTAGTAAACCAAAATACTATGCATTGGATATGTTTCCATATCCTAGTGGTGTAGGTTTACATGCAGGACATCCAGAAGGCTATACAGCTACAGATATTATTTGTCGTAAAAAGCGTATGGAAGGCTATAATGTATTGCATCCAATGGGTTTTGATAGTTTTGGTTTACCTGCAGAGCAATATGCTATTGCAACAGGGAATCATCCAGCTTCTTTTACAGAGAAAAATATTGAAACCTTTCGCCAACAATTAAAAATGTTGGGATTTTCTTATGATTGGAGCAAAGAAATATCTACTTGTGATCCTTCATTTTATAAATGGACACAATGGATTTTTAAAAAACTATTTGAAGCTAATTTAGCGAAATGTATTGAAATGCCTGTGAATTGGTGTGAAGCCTTAGGAACGGTTTTAGCTAATGATGAAGTAATTGATGGCAAAAGTGAGCGAGGAAATCATCCGGTTGTACGCAAGATGATGAAACAATGGGTAATTGATATTGTAGCGTATGCGGAAAAGCTATTAGAGGGTTTAGAAGAAATTGATTGGCCAGAATCAACCAAGGAAATGCAAAGAAATTGGATTGGTAAATCACAAGGGGCTATTATTCATTTCAAGGTAAATAATAGTGTAGAACAATTCGATGTATTTTCAACTAGACCAGATACATTGTTTGGGGCAACTTTTTGTGTGTTAGCACCAGAACATCCGCTTGTAGATACTATTACAACTCAAGAGTATCGAGATGCTGTAAAAGAATATAAAGAATATGCAAGTTTAAAGAGTGACATTGAACGAAATGATACTACAAAAGAAAAAACAGGTGTCTTTACAGGAGCCTATGCTATTAATCCTGTGAATCAAAAATTAATTCCTATCTGGATTAGTGACTATGTCTTGTTAAGCTATGGAAGTGGGGCAGTTATGGCTGTTCCTGCACATGATCAAAGAGATTACGAATTTGCAAAAACATTTCATTTAGATATTATTCCGGTGATTGAAGGAGATATTTCTACTCAAGCAAATTCTAATGATGGAGTGTATATCAATTCAGAGTTTTTAAATGGTATGCATAAAGAACAAGCTATTTCAGCAATGATTGAATATCTTCAACAACGTAAGTTGGGTTATCCTAAAGTGAACTATCGTTTACGTGAATGGATTTTTGCTCGTCAACGTTATTGGGGAGAGCCAATTCCGGTAATCTTGGTGGATGGACGTGAGTATGTAACTTTAAAAGATGAGGATTTACCGCTTATTCTTCCAGAGTTAAAAGATTATAGTCCATTAAATGGACAATCTCCTTTATCACAAGCTAGTCAATGGTTACATGTATCCATTGATGGTAAAAAGGGGATTCGAGAAACAAGTACAATGCCAGGTTCTGCTGGTAGTAGTTGGTATTTCTTGCGTTATATTGACCCTAACAATGAACATGCTTTAGCGGATTATGACTTATTAAAACATTGGTTACCAGTGGATTTATATATCGGTGGTCCAGAACATGCGGTAGGACATTTACTGTATGCTCGTATGTGGAATCATTTCTTATATGATCAAGGTGTCGTTCCGGTAAAAGAACCATTTAAAAAGTTAATACATCAAGGTATGATTTTAGGTGCAAATGGAATTAAAATGGGAAAGCGTTTCCCAGAGTTTGTCGTTGATCCAAATGTCATTGTAAAAGAATATGGTGCAGATACATTAAGAATCTATGAAATGTTTATGGGACCATTAGAGGCCAGTAAACCTTGGAATGACCAAGGGGTTGAAGCTTCTCGTAAGTGGTTGGAACGTGTTTATCGTTTGGTTATGGAAATGGATAAATTAACGGATGAAAATGATCATAAACTAGATTATATTTATAATTACACAGTGAAGAAAGTATCGGAAGATATTGAACAATTAAGTTTGAACACAGCGATTTCACAAATGATGATATTCATTAACGAATGTTACAAACAAGATAAAATCTATAAAGAATATATTTTAAATTTCATAAAAATGCTTTCATGCTTTGCACCACATCTTGGTGAAGAGATGTATCATCATTTAACAAATGAAGCAACCATTGCTTATCAACCTTGGCCAGAGTATGATGAAAGTAAGCTTGTATTAGAAGAAATTGAAATTGTAATACAAATTAATGGAAAGTTAAGAGGCAAGTTTAAGGGTAGTCCAAATGAGCAAGAAGATACACTAAAACAAATTGCTTTACAACATCCATCAATTCAAAGTTACATTGAAGGCAAAGAAATTAAAAAGATGTTTGTGATTAAAGGACGTGTCATTAATATTGTAGTCTAAAAAGTAGGAGGTAGTTATGTCATTTCGTGTTCAAATTGATCAGTTTGTCGGTCCTTTAGATTTGATGTTACATTTAATTCGTGAACAACAAATGAGTATTTTTGATTTTGATATTGATGTTTTAACGGATCAATATTTAGCGTATATTAATGAAATGGAAGATTTACAACTGGAAATTGAAAGTGAATATTTGGTTGAATTAGCTACGTTAATTGAATATAAAAGTAAGAAATTACTTCCAAAAGAAGAAACAATTTTAGATGGAGAATATGAAGCAGATCCAAAAGAACGCTTAATACAACGATTACTAGAATATCAACAATATAAAGAAATTACAGAACAATTATCAGACTTTTATCATCAAAGAAATCTACAAATGGCTAAACCAATTTCAATGGAAGTCGACCATTGGATTAAAAAAGACGATAGTACACTTCCTATTGATGGAAATGCTTATGACCTTGTAAAAGCAATGTATAAGGTATTAAGACGTATGAAATTGTCTAAACCGATAGAAACAAAGTTTACACAGAAAGAAATTTCAGTGGATGATCGCATTTTACAATTAAAAGCACGTTTAAAAGACTTAGATGAAACATTTACATTTGAAACACTATTAGAAGATTGTAATGAAAATTTACACTTAGCAATTGTTACATTTTTAGCAGTGCTTGATTTATCTAGATTGCAGATACTTACATTTTTTGTAGATAGTAATGAAACAATATGGTTTAAAAGAGGTTAAATATGGAATACAAAGAATATAAATATGGCATAGAAGTTACAAGGCCATTACATATAAATACAGTTAAAAAAGTAGAAAGAAAAGATGAATATCCAATCGATACCATTGTAGAAGGATTACTATTTATTGTTGGAGATGAAGGGTTAAAAATAGAACAATGTGCTGCCGTAATGGATGTAACATTAAAAGGGATGGAAGAAGTCTTTAGTCGTTTAATGTTCAAATATCAAAAAGAAGAATATGCTTTTGAATTAGTGAACTATGGAGGAAACTATAAGTTTTTATCAAAGTCTTATATTCATCCTTTCGCATCAAAGTTATTTCAAACAACCAAAACAAATGCTTTATCACAATCTGCCTTAGAAACCTTGGCAATTGTAGCTTATCGTCAACCAATTACACGTGTAGAAATTGAAGAATTACGTGGTGTAGGTTGTGATATGATGCTAAGAAAATTACAGGCACGAAATTTAATACAAGAAATGGGTAGAAGTGATGCTCCCGGCAAACCATTTTTATATGGGGTGACGGAGGAGTTTATGGACAGTTTTAAGTTAATTAGTTTAGATGAGCTTCCTGAACTTCCAGATTTTAGTAGTGATGAAAATGAGAATTTATTTGAATAAAGTATATTTTTTCATTTGCATAATGCTTTTACTTAGTGCTTGTCAGTATAAGCAAACGATAACAGAAATAACAACGACAACGCAAACCTGCATGAAAGAAGATGTTTATGATTATTCTAAAACTGTAGAAGAAAGTAAGGATTATGGTGATGAGTACTTAAAACGAAGTCTTTTTGTAGGAGATTCTCGTATTTATGTTATTGAAGAAGCTCAACTTGACTATACCAATGTAGTTGCAAAAGTTGGGTTGATTGTAAATAAATTGGATGTTACGATTATCAAGCAAGATGAACAGCAGGATTACACAGCGATGGACTTAATTCGACAACAAGATATTGATCATTTATATATTATGTTTGGTTACAATGAATTAGGGTGGGTTTATCCGGATTTATTTATTCAAGCTTATCAAAGAACGATTGAAGAAATTAAAAAGATACACCCTCATATTGATGTTTATGTCTTAAGTATTTATATGCCAAGCGAAGAAGCATTAAAAAAAGATAAGTATGCTAGCAAGGAAAAAATTGAAGAATATAATCAATTGTTACATCAGATGTGTATAGATAATAAATATTACTTTATACAATCAGATACATTTTTTGCTAATGAACAAGGCTATATAAAAGAAGAATATACCGAAGATGGGGTACATTTAAAACAGGAATATATTTTAGATTATTTAATGTTTATAAAAACACATGTAGTTGAAAGGGAGCAGTATGAAAAAATTCATTGTGATTAGCAGTTTATTACTATGTATGCTGATAGGTTGTAGTAACACAAAAAAAATAAATATGTCAGAAACGGCAATAAAAATTATGAAGACTTATGATTTGAACTTAGCTTCTGTAAGAGATGATGTCTTTGATACTATTTATTTTTTAGATAAAGATAGTATTATTGACCGTATTATATATATTGACCCTTTAAGTCGTGCCGATCATATAGCTATTATGGAAGTAAAAGATTATAAAAAAGTGGAAGCTGACATTAAAAAGAGTTTAGAAGCATTTCGAAGAAATTATGAGTTATACTTACCTGAAGAAATCAGTAAGATTGAAAAGTATCAATTAGAAGTAGTAGGCAATTATGTTTTTATTATCGTAAGTGATAAGGAAAATATTGATATATCTAAGTGTATTGTATACGAATAGATTGATCTTTTGGATTGAAAAAAAATAAGAATATGGTAATATAAATATGTAATGTTTATTACATTTACTTGTATAGGTGTCAAATTTTGGCTGACATGTTTCTACCCACTTGCCCAAAGTGGACTACAAGTAACCTTTTCCCCGTGATGGAAATGTTGACACCTAATGTTGGAGGATTTTTATGGGAAAGGAAATGAACCGATAGATTATTTTCGCATATTGTTTTTTACAGTATGCATTTTTATTTTATTAGGAGGATATCATATGAAATTACTTTATGAAGGAAAAGCAAAACAGATTTATGCAACCGATGATCAAAATCAAATTATTATTCACTACAAGGATGATGCAACAGCTGGTAATGGCGTAAAAAAAGGAACTATTGAAAATAAAGGTATTTTAAACAATAAAATATCAGCTTTGATTTATATGTATTTAATGAAACATGGGGTTAAAACACATTTTATTAAAGAGTTAAATGAACGTGATCAATTGGCATATAAGGTAGATATCTTACCTCTTGAAGTTATTTGTCGAAATGTCATTGCAGGAAGTGCGGCTGCTCGTTATAAAATTCCGGAAGGAACAAAAATAGATCAACCAATTTATGAAATTTGTTGGAAAAATGATGATTTAGGAGACCCTTTGATTGCTGATAACCATGCACTTGCTTTTAAATTAGCAACAAAAGAAGAATTGGCATATATTTATGAAGAAACAGATAAGATTAATAAATTACTTATTGAGTTCTTTAAAACAATGGGGATTAACTTAATTGATTTTAAATTAGAGTTTGGACGACTAAAAGATGGACAAATCGTATTAGCTGATGAAATATCACCGGATACATGTCGTCTATGGGATAGTCAAACAAATGAAAAGCTAGATAAAGATCGTTTTCGTAGAGATCTTGGTAATATTGAAGAAGCATATCATGAAATTTTAAAACGCTTGACTGGTAAATAATCCATGTACAAGGTTAAAAGGTATGATTTACCGGGTAAAATCAATGAAGAATGTGGCGTTTTTGGTGTCTATGATGTCGAAGATGCGAGTGGTATTACATATTACGGATTACATGCTTTACAACATCGTGGTCAAGAGGCTGCCGGTATTGCAAGTAGTGATGATGTACATATTCAATGTATAAAAGGAAAAGGATTAATACAAGAAGTCTTTACAGCAGAAACTGTAAAAAAGTTAAATGGTATTTCTGCAGTTGGACATGTTCGTTATTCATCAAAAGATAATAATGAATTAGAAAATATTCAACCATTGATGGTACGAGCACATACTGGGCATTTTGCTGTGGTACATAATGGTCAAATTGTAAATGCCATGGAATTAAAAATTGCTTTAGAAAATACCGGTAGTATCTTTCAGGGAACTTCTGATTCCGAAATTTTAGTTCACTTAATACAGAAGCATTCCGGAAATATGGTTACGAAGATTACCAAAGCATGTAATATGTTAGAGGGAGCTTTTGCGTTTATTATTCTAACAAAAGATTGTATGTTTGCTATACGTGATAAAAATGGACTTCGTCCACTTTCACTTGGTAAAATGAAAGATGGTTATTGTATCAGTAGCGAAACGTGTGCTTTTGATGTGGTTGGAGCTCAATTTATTCGTGATTTAAAGCCGGGAGAACTACTTAGAATTGATCATAAAGAAGTACAATCGTTTCAATATACAACAATAACCCAAAAGAAGATGTGTGCGATGGAATACGTTTATTTTGCTCGACCAGATAGTGTCATTGAAGGATTAAATGTACACAATGCACGAAAAAAAGCTGGGAAATTACTTGCTCAAATCGATGAAAAAGAACATGATGTATGTGGTGATATTGTCATTGGTGTTCCTGATTCTTCCCTTTCAGCAGCGATTGGTTATGCAGAAGAATGTAAACTTCCTTATGAAATGGGACTGATTAAAAATCGTTATATTGCTCGAACATTTATACAACCTACACAAGCCCAACGTGAAAATGGGGTACGTATGAAATTAAGTGCAGTTTCTTCGATTGTCAAAGGGAAAAAGATTATTTTAATCGATGATTCTATTGTGCGAGGTACAACAATTAAGCGTATTATAAAAATCTTAAAAGATGCTGGTGCTATTGAGATACATGTTCGTATTGCTTCAGCACCCTTTATTAGCCCGTGTTTTTATGGAGTAGATACTACGGATTATCATGAATTAATTGCACATAAGATGAGTGTTGAAGAGTTAAAAGAGTATATTCAAGCGGATAGTTTAAAATATATTAGTGTTGAACAAATGTATGAAATACATGGTAAAGATTTATGTTTGGCTTGTTTTAGTAAGCAATATCCAACTGAATTATTTCAACATCAAAAAGAAATAGAAGAATAGGAGGATGTATGTTAAATCGTTATTCAAGAGAATGTATTAGAAAGGTTTGGAGTGAAGAACATAAGTTTCAAGTATATCTAAATGTAGAATTACTTGCTTGTAAGGCATGGCAACAGTTGGGTTTAATTCCGGAAAAAGATATAGAAACGTTATATAAAAATGCTCATTTCGATTTGAATCGTATTTATGAAATTGAACAAGAAACAAAACATGATGTGGTGGCATTTACTAGGGCGGTAAGTGAAACTTTACAAGAAGAAAAGAAGTGGATACATTATGGTTTAACAAGTACGGATGTTGTAGATACTGCATATGGATGTCTATATAAAGAAGCAAATGATATTCTACAAGAGGATTTACATGCGTTTGTTGCTGTTTTAAAAAGACAAGCCTTAAAGTATAAAGATACGCCATGTATGGGCAGAACTCATGGTGTACATGCAGAGATTACAACATTTGGGTTAAAATTTGCGCTTTGGTATGATGAATTTCAACGTCATTTATATCGTTTTGATCAAGCACGAACGATGATTGAAGTAGGTAAAATTAGTGGTGCTGTAGGGACATTTGCTAATACACCACCATTTGTTCAAGATTATGTGTGTAAAGAGCTAGGTATTCAATCTGCTAAAATTTCAACACAAGTTTTACAACGTGATCGGCATGCTCAATATTTTTCAACCTTAGCTTTGATTGCTTCATCTATTGAAAAAATCGCAACTGAAATTCGTCATTTACAAAGAACAGAAGTAAGGGAAGTCGAAGAATATTTTAATAAAGGTCAAAAAGGTTCAAGTGCAATGCCACATAAACGCAACCCGATAGGTAGTGAAAATATGTGTGGCTGTGCACGTGTGATGCGTGGATATATGATGTCAAGTTTTGATGATATCCCCTTATGGCATGAGCGAGATATTTCTCATTCAAGTGTTGAACGCATTATTGCTCCTGATGCGACTGCTCTTTTGGATTATATGCTTACACGCTTTGCAAAAATATTAGATACGTTAACTGTTTTTGAAGATACGATGCATGATAATATTTATAAGACGTATGGAGTCATTTTTTCTCAACGCTTTATGTTAAAACTGGTAGAGAAAGGCTTATCAAGAGAACACGCTTATGATATTGTCCAACCAAATGCGATTCAATCTTGGCAAAATAAAGAAAGTTTTAAGACATTAATGCAAAATCATGAAGTAGTGAAAGAGATATTATCGCAAGAAGATATTGAAGATTGTTTTAATCTACAACATCATATAAAAAATGTAGATGAAATCTACAAACGAGTTGGATTACTTTGATTTATTATTTAATCATTAATGTTATAGCTTGTTTTTTAACTATTTATGATAAACTAGCAAGCAAACATCATTTACATCGAATACGAGAAACATCCTTGTTTTTTGTAGCGAGTTTGGGTGGGGCACTCTTAATGTATGCTAGTATGTTAATGATTCATCATAAAACACGTAAAAAGAAATTTATGATTATACTACCATTGTTAGTAATTATACATAGTAGTATTGTAGTATATCTTCTTATATAAAAAGCAACGAGTAATCGTTGCTTTTATACTAAATCATGAATGATAATGTTGTTTTCACGATCTGGTCCTACCGAAACCAAAGAAATACGTGTTTCTGTAAATTCTTCAATAAACTTCAAGTAGGTTTTACAATTTTCTGGCAATTCCTTGAAATCACGAATATGGCATATATCTTCTTTCCAACCATCAAAATACTTATAGACCGGTTTTGCTTGTGCCAAATCATTTAAAGAGGCAGGAATTGATGTTGTAATTGCTCCATCAATTTCATAACCAATACAAACAGGAAGTGTATCAATACCTGTTAAAACATCAATTTTAGTAATAACTAAATCAGTTAAACCATTTAGTAAACATGCTTGTTTTACGACACATAAATCTAACCAGCCACAACGTCTAGGTCTTCCTGTTGTTGATCCAAATTCATGACCTACAGAACGTATTTTTTCAGCAAATTCATCAAATAACTCTGTTACAAAAGGTCCTTCACCAACACGAGTTGAATATGCTTTTACAACACCGATAATGCAATCTAAAGCCTTCGGATTTACACCGGCACCGCTACATACACCGGCTGATGTAGGAGAAGAACTTGTTACGTAAGGATAACTTCCATAGTTAATATCCAGCATATAAGCTTGAGCCCCTTCAAATAGAATGTTTTTATTTTCCTTAAGGGCATCATTGACTACTTTTACAGAATCAATGATGCGTGGTAGCAATGCTTCTTTAATCTTAGCGAATTGTTCAATTAATGTATCATAATCAAATGGTTCTCCATTATATAATTTAACAATCTGATCATTCTTGAATGCTAAGGTTTGTTTTAATTTTTCTTTAAAATACTCAAAGTCTTTTAAGTCACATATTCTAAAACCAATACGTGTATATTTATCGGCATAACATGGTCCAATACCACGTTTTGTTGTTCCAATTTTATTTTGTGCTAATTTTTGTTCATGCAATTCATCTAATTTAATATGATAAGGCATAATCAAGTGTGCTCGATCCGATATTTTTAAATGTTGTGTAGATAATCCACGTTTTTCAAGTGCATCAATTTCTTTTAATAACACAAATGGGTCAATAACAACACCTGGACCAATAATACATGTAGCATTGTCACTTAAAATACCAGATGGAAGTAAATGTAGAACTGTTTTTTCTCCATTTACAATGACTGTATGTCCAGCATTATTTCCACCTTGGAAGCGAACAACATAATCCATCTTACTTCCTAAAACATCTACAATCTTTCCTTTTCCTTCATCGCCCCATTGCGATCCAACTACTACAAATCCAGCCATATGTTTCTCCTTTTTATTACCGCTACTATTGTATCACATTTTATATCAATTCCTTCATAATAAAAAAGTGAATTAGTTGATAAACCGTTTCATGTTCACTATAATTGAACAAGAGGTAAATATATGAGTGTGAATTGTAGTTCAAAACAAGCATCTTGCTCATCGGGCAAGAAGGATTTATTGTCAGCAGAACCATTAAAAACAACAAAAATCAAAAAAATTATTGCGGTTTTAAGTGGTAAAGGTGGAGTAGGTAAGAGTATGGTTACTGCCCTTTTAGCTACAGGCTTTGCGAAAAAAGGGTATAGAGTTGGAGTTATGGATGGAGATATTACCGGACCTTCGATTCCCAAAATATTAGGTATGGAAGGGGAATGTTACGGAAGCGAGGAAGGCATCTTACCTTTGGAAAGTAAACTTGGTATCAAAGCTGTTTCCATTAACTTTATGTTAGATGATCCTGGACAACCTGTTCTTTGGAAAGGACCGATTATTGGCTCTATGGTAAAACAGTTTTATAGTGATGTTGTATGGAATGAATTAGACTATTTATTCATCGACATGCCACCTGGAACTGGTGATGTAGCTTTAACTGTATTTCAATCCATTCCGGTAGATGGTGTCGTTGTTGTAACATCGCCTCAAGATTTGGTTTCGATGATTGTTTCAAAAGCTTTAAATATGGCTAAGACTATGAATAAACCGATTATTGGTTTAGTAGAAAATATGAGTTATGTAAAATGTCCTTGCTGTAATGAGAAAATTCATATCTTTAATGAGTCGAAAACATTGCAAACAGCTCAAGAATTTAATATTCCTTTATTAGCGAGCTTACCACTTGATCCAAAATTGGCACAAGCTGCTGATGCTGGAAAATTAGAAGAGATGCAGGTAGAAGGTTTAGAAAAACTTATTTATGAAGTTGAACATTATTAGTTTCCTTTTAGTCATCTTTATACTTGTAGGTTGTAGTCAAGTTAAGGATGATAAAATGTCGGTAGAATTGGTAAAATGTGTTGATGGGGATACAGCTTGGTTTAAGCTGGAAGATGAAGTGATTAAAGCACGTTTTTTAGCGATTGATACTCCAGAAGTTGATAAAGAAGAATTTTATGCGAAGGAGGCTTTAGAGTATACTTGTAATTTATTATCCAACAGTAATATTACACTTGAATATGATGAAAAAGGGGATTTTCAAGATAAATTTCATCGTCATTTAGTGTGGGTTTTTGTGGATGATACATTATTACAAAGTCTTATTGTTGAACATGGTTATGGTAAGGTTGCATACGTCTATGAAGATTATAAATATATTAGTTTATTAAATACTTTGCAAGCAAAAGCTAAGAAAAATCATGTTGGGATATGGCAGAAATAAAAGAGGAGATTTCATTTTAAATATCCAAAATATATCTTATAAGTTATAATAAACCTATAAGCTTATAAGAGGAAAAGAGATGTCACCACAAGTAAAAATACAAAAAGAAGATATTTTAGAGGCTTCGTTATCTATATTACGTAAAGATGGGTTTGATGCATTAAATGCCAGAAGCATTGCTAAAGAAATGCAGTGCTCTACAAAACCTATTTTTCGCTATTATGAATCAATGAATGCTTTAAAAGAAGATTTAAGTAGTTATGTGGATAACTATTTTAGTCAATATTTATTGAATTATCCATATATCTATGAAAATCCTTTGATTAATGTAGGATTGGCTTATGTTGATTTTGCATCGAAAGAAGCCAATGTATTTCGATTTATTTATCTTTCCGGATATCTTTCGTATGCTACCTTTATTGATTTTGTATTCAATAGTCAAGCTAAAAACTTTTTTGCAAATCTACTACAGCAGGTTGACCGACAACTTTCCTTTGAAGAGATAAAGAAATTGTATTTACAATTATTAATATATGCTCACGGACTTGCTACGTTAGTGTCAAGTAATAAAATGAAGTTTGAGCAAGAAACATTAGCGAGATTATTTGTAAATGCGTATATTGCATTGAAGGATAATATTTCTAATTTACAAGTTGATGTGATATAGGAGGAAGTATGAAAGCTGTATTATTTGATTTAGATGGTACTTTATTAAGTATGGACCAAGAAGAGTTTGTAAAGCGTTATTTTCATTTATTAACGGTTAAGTTTTCAAAAGAGTTTGATACAAAAAGAATTATGAATGGTATGCAACAAGGTATTTATGCTATGGTGCATAATAATGGTCAATTTACTAATTGTGAAGTCTTTTGGGAAGCCTTTGTAAATGCTAGCGGTTATCGAAAAGAAGAGGTCGAAGAAACATTTTTAGACTTTTACAAAAAGGAGTTTGATGATGTACAAAATCATACATCGATTAATCCAGCAGCGAATCAAATAGTACAATGGTTTAAAAATAAAGGCTATATGCTTATTTTAGCAACGAATCCATTGTTTCCAAAAGAAGCAACACTAAGAAGAATGCAGTGGGCGAATCTGAAAAAAGAAGATTTTAATGAAATAACAACGTATGAACAGTATCATTATTGTAAACCAAATATAAAATATTTTAAGGAAATTATCGATAAGTTTCAATTAAATCCTAAGGAATGTATTATGATTGGTAATGATGTGGATGAGGATTTAATTATTAAAGAGTTAGGAGTTACTACCTATATTGTAAAGGATCATGTCATTAATAAGCATAATAAAGAAGTACGTGCAGATTTTTATGGTAGTTTAAAGGATTTATTGATGAAGTTAGAACATGGAGAGGTAGAAGATGTTTAAAAAAATAAATTCTTCTTTTTACCTTCTTCTTTTTATTTATGGTATTGAAGGTATTGCTGCAAATTTAGCACATCCTGTTACACCAACCTTAATAAAACAATTGTCTTTACCTAATTATATCTTTGGTTTAGCCTTTGCAGTCATGCAAGTAGCCAATTTTTTGATGTCTCCATTTTGGGGGAGTTTAATTGAACGAATACAACCTAAAATTGTATTGTTTATTGGATGTTTGGGTTATGCATTTGGTCAATATATCTTTTTAATAGCACAAGATCAAACGGTTTTATTAATTGGTCGTTTTGTTTCAGGATTCTTTGTAAGTGCAACCTTAATTACAGCGATCTATTATTTAATTAAAATTACAGATCTTTCACTACGTAAACTACGACTTCCAATTTTAATAACATCGTTTACGGTGATGGGAACCTTTGGGCAATTTATTGGTGGTATTTTAGGCAATCATGATTATCGTAAGCCTTTTTATTTACAAATTGCCTTATTGATTTTTTGTGCATTGATGTTTTTGTTTTGTTTAAAAAATGTAGAATTAATTCAAGATCATACATCAATGTTATCCAAAATAAATCCATTTCATAGTTTTAAGCAGATGTATCATCACCTAAATAAGGTGTTTATCTTACAGTTTACTGCTGTATTTCTTTTAACATTTGCATCTACAAGTATTTCTCAAACTTTTGGGTTTTATCTGGTTGATGCTTTAGGCGTATCATCTGCAGTAAATGGCATTTCAAGAGGAATTGTTGGTTTTTTAGCTATTTTAATTAATAGCACTATTACCATCGAAATGATTAAATCTAAAAATGTTGAAAAGAAAATAGCTTATTTATTATGTGTAATTTTAGGAATTTTAGTTTTATTAAGTCAAAACTATACCATGTATCATTTTTTTATAGTTAGTGTCATTTTAATTATGACTATGGATACGATGCTTGCTTCTTTGATTCAAGAACGTACCAGCTTCTATAGCAAAGAAGATATACAAGGCATTACCACTGGTATGCATAATGCAATGAAGGCATTAGGCTCTATCATTGGGGCAACGGTTGCAGGATACCTGTATAATGTTCGAGTAATTTATCCATTTATGATAACGATTGGTTTATATTTTATGGCGTTTGTAATTTATGTGTTATTAGGAAAAGATGTACAAGTTAACAAGTAATGAATTGCATTCTTGTTCAAGTTGTGCTAAAATACATCTGTTGCAAGCACTTTGTGTTTTTTGCAACCGCTCAAGTAAGGTAATAAGTGCATAAGCCACCTTGATTTGGCGAGTCTAATTAAATAGAAAAAGGAGGTGCGATGCATGTACGCAGTAATCGAAACAGGTGGAAAACAATTACGTGTTGAAAAAGGACAAGAAATCTTTGTTGAAAAACTAGATGTCGAAGTAGGAACAGAAGTTGAATTTGATAAAGTTGTATTAGTTTCTGATGCTACAACAAAAATTGGTACACCATATGTTGAAGGTGCTAAAGTAACTTGTAAGGTTGAAAAGCAAGGTAAAGCGAAGAAAATCTTAATCTTCAAATACAAAGCTAAAAAAGGTTCTACACGTCGTAAACAAGGACATAGACAACCATATACAAAGTTAACAGTTACTTCAATTAATGCTTAATTATGATTGATGTAGAAATTAAGTCTTATCAAGGAAGAATCAAAGAAATAACGGTTAAGGGACATGCCAACTATGCACGAAAGAATGAAGATGTAGTTTGTGCAGGGGTTAGCTCAATTATTTTTGGTTTATTTAATGCGTTGGATATTTATCAAATGCCAGTGAAAATGATTGAAACAAAAGAAGAAATGAAGTGTGTTGTTCAAGATCTTGACCATGTTACATTACAAACAATTTTAAATGTTGGTGTTATCCAACTAAAAACAATACAAGAAGTATATTCTGAGTATATCAGAATTAGAAATATGGAGGTATGAAGTATGAAGTTTAGATTAGACATTCAATTTTTCGCTTCTAAAAAAGGGGTAGGTTCGACAAAAAATGGTCGTGACTCTCACTCAAAGCGATTAGGTTCTAAAAGAGCAGATGGAGAATTTGCGACAGCTGGTTCAATTTTATACCGTCAACGTGGAACTAAAATGCATCCTGGTACTAATGTTGGTCGTGGCGGGGATGATACTTTATTTGCATTAATTGATGGTATTGTTAAGTTTGAACGTTTAGGAAAAGATAAGAAAAAAGTTTCTGTTTATCCGGCAGCATAATGAAATCCCCAAAAGGGGATTTTTATATAGAAAGGAGGTATTGTATGTTTATTGATCGTGTAAAAATTAAGCTCAAGGCAGGAGATGGTGGTAATGGTATTGTATCTTTTCGTCGTGAAAAATATGTGCCACTAGGTGGTCCTAATGGAGGAGATGGTGGTAAGGGTGGATCAATTATCTTTAAAGTTGATACGAATAAATCTACGTTGTTAGACTTACGTTATAATCGTCTCATTGTTGCAGAAAATGGATCGAATGGAAAAGTGAAGAAAATGCATGGTGCTGATGGAGAGGATATTATTATTAAAGTTCCACAAGGTACTATTGTGAAAAATGCTTTGACGGATGAAATCTTGGCTGACTTAGTGCATGTGAATCAAGAAGTGATTGTTGCTAAAGGTGGAAAAGGTGGCAGAGGAAACTATCATTTTGCTAGTGGGAGAAATAGTGCCCCTGAGTTTGCGGAAAATGGACAATTAGGTGAAAAGCTTGAAGTACAAATTGAATTAAAATTATTGGCAGACGTTGGATTGGTAGGCTTTCCTTCAGTTGGTAAATCTACCTTATTATCTGTAGTTTCGAAAGCAAAACCTGAAATAGCGGATTATCACTTTACAACAATTACACCTAACTTGGGCGTGGTATCCGTTGGTGATGGACGTTCCTTTGTTATGGCTGATTTACCTGGGCTTATTGAAGGTGCAAGTCTTGGTAAAGGTTTAGGTCATCAATTTTTAAGGCATATTGAACGCTGTCGAGTGATTATACATGTTATAGATATGGGTGGACATGATGGTCGAGATCCACTTGAAGACTATCGAATTATCAATGAAGAATTAGGTAATTATCAATATCGTTTATTAGAGCGTCCCCAAGTTGTGATTGCGAATAAAATGGATTTGGATAATTCTGAAGATAATCTTGTACGTTTTAAAGAAGCATATCCAGATATAGAGATTTTTCCAACGACAACAATCATTAACGAAGGATTACAACCAGTTTTATATCGTGTTGCTGATTTATTAGAAGTTACTGAGGAGTTTCCTTTATATACAGAAACGAAAGAAGTGGAAAGCAAAGGGGTCTTATATAAATTTACACCTGAAGAAGCACCGTTTAAAGTCTTTAATGAAGGTAATGGTAGATGGCGTATTGAAGGAGATCGAATTACACAATTATTTAATGCGACGGATTTAAAAAATGATGAAAGCTTATTACGTTTTGCTAATAGTTTAAAGAAATTAGGGGTTGATGATAAATTAAGAGAATCTGGATGCTTAGATGGTGATATGGTTTATATTAATAATTATGGATTTGAATTTGTAGAATAAGGGCTAAGTTTAGCCCTTTTTATGTTAAAATATATTAGGTGATAAAATGATTGCTTACTTAAAAGGTATTGTATATGCTTATGGCATAGATTATGTAATTGTTGAAGTAAATAATATTGGTTATCGTGTTCATTTTAATAAACCGGAAAGTTTAGTTTTAAATGCTTCTGTAACATTGTTTACCTATCAACATGTTCGTGAAGATGAGATTAGTTTATTTGGTTTTTTAACATTGCAAGAACACGATTTGTTTTTGAAATTGATACAGGTGAAAGGTCTTGGACCAAAGACAGCTCTTAACATTTTAAAAGTAACAAGTGTAGAAGATTTTATAGTTGCTATTGAAACCAATGATTTAGCATCTATTAAGAAATTACCAGGGATTGGAAATAAAACAGCTTCACAAATTATTTTGGATTTAAAGGGAAAATTGGTTCAAGATCATAAAGAAGAAACAATGAAAAATCCGGCTTTACAAGATGCAATAGAAGCCTTGAAAGCATTAGGTTATAAACAAAGTGAAATTAATCAAGTGATGAAGTCAGTTGCTAAAGAAGAGGGTTTATCAAGTGAACAGTATGTTAAATTAGCATTACAAAAATTTATGCTGATGAAACGAGGTTAATATGGAAAGATTATTACAAGAAGATTTTATGAATAGTGATGATGAAGTAAGTCTTCGACCAAGCACTCTAGATGAGTATGTTGGTCAGGATGCTTTAAAAGAAAATTTAAAAATATTTATTCAAGCAGCACTCAATCGTAAAGAAACCTTAGATCATGTTCTTTTATATGGTCCTCCAGGATTGGGGAAAACTACATTAGCGTATATTATTGCAAATGAAATGGGAGGCAAGATTAAAACCGTTTCAGGACCAAGCATTGAGAAAAGTGGTGACTTAGCTGCTATTCTTTCTACGATTGAAGCTGGAGATGTTTTGTTTATTGATGAAATACATCGTATACCTAAAGTGGTTGAAGAAGTTTTATATCCTGCAATTGAAGATTTTTTTATCGATATTGTAGTTGGAAAGGATGCCAGTGTTCGTTCCATTCGTCTAGATTTACCACCTTTTACTTTAGTTGGTGCTACAACTAGAGCGGGTGATTTATCTGCTCCTTTGCGTGATCGTTTTGGTATTGTATCTAAGTTAGAATATTATACAGAAGAAGAATTAGCTAAGATTGTTCGTAGAACCAGTCAAGTATTACAGGTAGAAACGGATAGTCAAGCAGTTCAAGAAATTGCCAAACGTTCCAGAGGAACACCACGTATTGCCAATCGTTTATTTCGACGTGTCCGTGACTTTGCACAAGTGTTAAATGACGGTTATATTGATTTAAACATCGCAACCAATGCATTAAATCGTTTAAAAGTAGATAATTTAGGGTTAGATGATGTGGATATTCGTTATTTAAAGGGTATTATTGAACGTTTTAAAGGTGGTCCGGTAGGATTAGAAGCCCTTGCTACTTCCATTAGTGAAGAGCCCATGACGTTAGAAGATGTCTATGAACCTTATCTAATAAAGATTGGGTTTATTAATCGTACAGCTCGTGGTCGAGTGGCAACGGCAAAGGCATATCAACATTTAAACATTACATCTAATGAACAGTTATTTTGAGTACTTCGGTACTCTTTTTTAATACAGATAATACAGTATTGACAAATAAGTTCATTAATAGTACAGTTAATACAGAAAGGAGGGCTTATGTTTTTAATTAAACCTCAAAGTAAAGATGCGATTTATATACAAATAAAAAAACAGATTATTCAATTTATTGCATTAAATATCTTAAAGCCGGATGATAAATTACCTTCTGTCAGAAATCTTGCAAGTGATTTAGGAATAAATCCTAATACAGTTGCCAAAGCATATGAAGAATTGGAAGAGGAGGGGATTGTATATACGTTGGCTAAAAAAGGAGTTTTCGTGTCAAGGAATGATAATATAGATGATTTTATTGTAGAAGAATCATTGAATGAATTTAAGTATATTACAAAAAAATGTCTAAAGAATGAAGTGTCAAAAGAAGTGTTGATTGATATTGTAGAAACATGCGTAAAGGAGGATTTAAATGCTTGAGATTCGTAATGTAAGTAAAAGCTTTAAAGATAAAACCGTTTTACAAGATTTGAATTTAACCATTCGAGATGGAAGTGTGTTTGGGTTAGTGGGTATTAATGGAGCAGGTAAAAGTACATTGTTGAGATGCATTAGCGGCATATTAAAGCTGGATAGTGGACAAATTTTAATGGATAATGCTCAAGTGTATGATAATCCAAGAGTCAAAAAAGATATTTTATTTATCGGAGATGATTTGTATTATCCTAATAATGCAACGATTCAGTCTTTAAAATATTTTTATGGGCAGTTTTATCAATTGGATATGGGTTTATTTGATAAATACGTTGCTTTCTTTCGTTTAGATCCTAAAAAACGTATTAATTCTTTTTCAAAAGGGATGAAACGACAAGTATTCTTAATTTTAGCGTTAAGTATTCAATTTAAGATTCTAATTTTAGATGAGGCATTTGATGGTTTAGATCCGTTAATTCGTATTCAATTCAAAAAAGAATTAGGGAAAATTATTTATGATGAAGAACGTATTATTATTATTTCATCTCATAACTTAAAAGAGCTTGAAGATGTTTGTGATTGTTATGGATTATTGGATGGAGGAAATATCAAGACAAGTGGAGATCTTATGGAATCGAAAGGTAAGATCAATAAATATCAAGTGGTGTTTAAAGATACTATGGATATCAATCAGCTGGATTTAGAAATTCTTGATGTGAAAATGATTGGTAAAGTATATAATTTTGTAATTAAAGGAGATGAAGAAAAAGTTATGGAGTATCTCCAACAATTTCAACCTCTTTTATTAGAAGTTATTAATATCAATTTTGAAGAATTATTTATCTATGAAGTAAAGGAGAACACACATGAATAAACGATATTTCAATTATTTATTACAAAATAATAAACGAATGTTTTTAATTTTAACGTTTATTGGTTTTATTGTGTTCCCTTTTAATTCCTTTCTCTTTGGGTTCTATACGTTTTATCAACTGTATGCTTATACAGTAATGCTTACTGTAGCTGTATTCATTCTTCCGGTAGTAAATTATAAATTTTTGTATAAAAGTAATAGTGTAGATGTATACTTTAATTTACCGCTTACTAGAAAACAATTGTTTACACATACTTATGTATTAAGTGTGATTGAGCTAGTTGGACCTTATCTATTAAATGTTGTGATAGGTATGTTGATGGTAAGACGTTTTGAGTTATTACCAACGGCAGTATTTATTGTATTAATCACCAGTGTAGGTTTAGTTGCTTTATTAAGTATTAATATTTTGATTACAGTGAAAAGCAATAGTTTGATTGATGCTTTAATATGCAGTGGTGTATATTCTGTAATTGGTGGTATATTATTTTATGCATTTATGTTTTTCTTAAGTAGATATGTATATGCTAGAGAGTTATTTGATTTTGCAGAGTATGCCAAATACTTAATTTTCTTAATGAGTGGATTTAATTATACGTTTGATTATAATTTTTTAGGAATAGAGTTCGCAAATATTGATTATATATATCTTATTTATCAAGTTGCCATCATTGGGTTAACATATATCTATGCTTTATATAGTTTTATACATCGTAATGTTGAGGATGCAGGACAAGTAAGCAATAGCCGTATGTTGTATCATACTTTAATACCAATCGGTACTTTATCTATTATGTTGGTTGCGACGTATGAATTTGGATTAGGAGATGAAATGAAGATTTTCGGGTTAGCAATCTTATTCATCATATATCTTATAGCAAACTTTATTCATCATCGTGATCTTAAATTTAGAACTAAATATATTGTGATTTATTTAAGTTTGCTTCTATTGGTTAATGTTTTAGGTGTTGTGATTAAAAGTACACGTGGATTTTATTTATCTTATATGATGCCTAAAAATTATGATCATCTTACTGTGAACTATAATTTCCATTTTAATGATGGATATATACGTATTGAAGATCCTTATAAAACACCATCAAGATACGATTATGATGTGACCGTAAAAGATAGAAAATTAGTTAATGAATTACAAAAATTAATGTTAAAAGAAACAGATACGTATTATGATTTAAAAAAATATAACGATGATAATTTTTATTTTAATGGTAGATTGAAAGTCGTTTATCGAGATAGTGATGGAAACGAGTTGCATACTTTTAATTATGCTGCTTATTCAGATTATAAGTTAAAAATGCTAGCGTTATTTATTGATTATGATTATAAGGTGTACTGGCAAAAGTATACTGATTCAGGGGAAAATAAAGAAGTATTATTAACGAAAGATATGCTGAAATCTTTACGATAATTATAATAAAGGGTAGCTAAGCTACCTTTTATAGTTATCATACAAATCTTTTTATAACATAAATAAAAAGTTCTAGAATATTCTAGAACTTTTTTTATGGATTGCTTGGTGTTGATGAATCTGGTTGTAATGTTTTTAGTTTACATCCAACTTTTGGATCACCTTCATAACCAACCAAACATGTACAGACACCATTTACCAACTCAGCGTTTTCACCACACGCCGGTGCTTTATAGATGTAGACGGTTAGTATTAAACGTGGTAATTCTGATTGTTTTAGTGTGAGTGTTTGTCCATTGACCAACACACCTGAATTATAAATTTCGTTGCTATCTTTTTTACTTGCATCGATCACTTCAGTGAAGGTTGTTGTAATACCATACGTTTGTGCAAATGTTTCAATATCAGTACGTGTGGCTTTGTTATTGGGGACTGTAAAGGTAATGTCTTTATCTTCGATTGTAAATTCACGACAAACTTGATTGCTGTTTACTTCTAAATTACCATAACCATAATAACCACACACATTGATTAATTGTCCGGGTTGTAGAGCGATTGTAGAATTATACGTTTCACTTTCTGAATTGAATTCATGCACAACATTATTGTTGATTGTAATTTTTCCTTTGTATAAAATGCGACCATAAACCCATGTCCAATCAAAGATACGTTTTCCGTAAGCTTCAACGTATTTACCTCCTTCATTTAAAGAAATATCTTTATGTTCGGGAGCAATTTCTAATTTCGATGCATCTGGATATACAGGGAATTTAATTTGTACATTTCCTGTAGCATCTAGTGTAACATCTAGGTTGCTTAATTGTTCTACTGAAGCACTTTGTGGATCTACAAGATTTGCAAAGTCTTTTTTTATTAAACTTGTTACAACAAATTTTTCATCCATACCTTCAATCGGAGAGGCATAAGGATAAGTTCCTAAAATGTGTTTGAGTTGGATAACTCCATCCGGCTTATGAATGCCTTCAGGAATACCATGCATTTCATTAGCATCCAGTACAAGTTTAGCAATCTTTCCACGAGTATTTAGGCGTTCTTTCGCTACTGTAAAATAGGTATCTTTATCTTTAATGGCTTTTTCATAACCAACCCATACAGATACGGTATATTTACTTGTAGAAGCAATGAGCCATTGGTCTTTGGCAGCTCCTTGAGGAATGCCGTAATCTAAACCTTCATTACCCCAGTCCGTTGTTCCTGTTTTGGCATAAACAGGATAATCTCTTCGTAAAATGCTCATGTAATTTGTATAAGGACCATAAACGTTATTGTACATTAAATCACTTACAATGTACGCTGCTTCCTTAGATAAAACATTTACTGGTGTATATTTTGCTTCAATTGGTTCACTACCATCTAAAAATTCGATTTTAGAAATAGTATGAGGTTTGATATAGTCACCTGCATTGATCATGGTAGCATGAGCTCCGGCAAGTTCTACAGCGTTAGCTTCAAAATTAGAACCACCAATAGAGAACCCTAAGTCAAAGTTTTCTCGTGTTACTTTTGAAAAACCTAAATTTTGCAAGTAAGAAACTACATGTTTACTTCCTACATTATCAATTACTTCTTGTAAGGTTACAATGGCAGGGATGTTTAAAGATTGACCAACCGCATCTTTTAAGATGACATCTCCGGCATAACGACCGGAATAGTTTTTTATCACTTTACTTGTGCCACGATATACATAAGGACGATCGACTATAACATGGTTTGTATTCCAACCTAAAATCTCAAAGGCTAAAGCATAAGATAAGAATGGTTTTACACTTGATCCAGGCTGTTTATATTGATCGGTAGCGTGATTTAAAAGTAAACTACCACCACTTGCATAGTTGCGACCACCACCAACTGCATTGATTTGTCCGTTACTGTTATTCATAGATACTACTGCAATTTCAACCAACTCATCCGGATATTCGAAGTATCCATCTACATTTCCGGCTTGAATATTGTCTATTACTTTTTGTACAGGTTGATCCATATAAGTATAAATTTTCATGGGTGTTGAATATGGATCTAAACCGGTTAGATTTTTAGCTTCTTCAACAACGGTATCAATATAAGCTTGGTATTGATTTAAGTTGCCAAAGGATTTATTTCCATCTTTAACAAGCAAGTCTTCTACTTTTACACTTTTTGCTAAAGTGAGTTCTTTTTTTGTAATATAACCGTGATGATGCATTAAGTTTAACACGGTATCACGTCGTTCTGTTGCATAATCTAAATATCGAAATGGATTGTAATATTTTGGTGAGTTTACAATACCAACAAGCATTGCACTTTCAGGAAGTGTTAATTCCTGAACATCTTTACCAAAATAATATTGTGCAGCTGTTTGTATTCCGCGAATATTACCACTACCACCAAAATTTAATTTATTTAAATACAATTCAATCGCACGCTCTTTGCTTAAAATTTTATTGACATCAAAAGACATAAATATTTCTTGTAGCTTTCGAGATATTTTCTTTTGAGCGGATAATCCAGCTTCATCATCCACGAAGTAAGTATTTTTAATTAATTGCATCGTTAGGGTTGATCCACCTTGTGAAAATGACATAGATTTAATGTTATTTAAGGCTGATTTTGTAAAACGTGCAATATCGAAACCATTGTGACTGAAATAGCGTGAGTCTTCAATAGAGACTAAGGCATCAATTAGGGATTGAGGAAGTTTATCGTATGTAACGTTGGTACGAATTTGATTTCCTACACTACCAATCAACTCTCCATTGGCATCAAAGATTTGTGTTGATTGATTACTTTCAAATTTATCTATAGTTACTTTAGGTTTTCCTTTTAACATAGAAGCCAAAAGACCGACAGAAATAGTTGATACTATTAGCATCATAACTAAGATAATTGCGATAATCAGTGCAATTAAATTTTCTTTGTTTAGTTTGCGTTTATTTTTCATGTGTTGTCTCCTTAAAATATAAAGCATCTATCACTTTTAAATAATCAATGGGTGGAGTTAAGCTAAAAGGAATTAAATGTCCGTTGGCTTGAAACCATTGATATGGTAAAGATTTTTTAGGATAGTTATCGTATTGTTCAATGAATTTATCAGCTTGAATAAAATAGACTTCTTGATAATATTTAAAACGGATGATAATGAATCCAATGCCTCCATGTTTGATGACTCTTTTTAAATGTTCAATTTGATGAATATGGATGCTTGCAAAGGGAAAAGATGTTTTAGAATTACATTCTTTACATTCAAAATCAATCGCTTTACCACGATAGATTCCATTGTAATCGGTAGTGCTTGGTGTTTTGAAATACGCTTCTGTTATTTTAGCACTACTACGATTTGGATAATCAACATTTACAATGGTAATGGGAGTCGGTTTTTTATGAATATTAGCGATGTCCATATCTAAGTAATATTGATTGGTAATATTAATATCATCCTCAAGAATCATGCCTCGTTTTGAAAATGATTCTTTTAATTTTATTGTTTGTGTTTTCTTAATCCCTTTAGGATAATGAATCATATAAAATCACCTTCATTATTATAACAAATAATTAATTGAATAAAAATATATATCCGTATTATCTACTTGATTAATCACGAAATATTTGAGAAAATAGCAATGGATGGTGAAGGTAATGAATAAGTTGAATTTAAATGAACAAATCATATTAGATAAAGAGTTTAATATTGAATTTAAAGGTTACAGTGCAAGTGAAGTAGATGGATTTTTAGACCTTGTCTTACAAGACTATCAAGTGTTTAAAGAGATGCTTTCAGAGTATGAGCAAAAAATTACACTGTTAGAAAGTGAAAAAGCAAATTTAAAAGCCCGCATTATTGAAATGGAAGGCAAACAGAAGATGCAAGATTTATATGCCACTGCAAGTAATAACTTTAGTTCTGTTGATTTAATTAAACGTGTTTCACGTCTAGAACAGGAAATAAAAGAATTAAAAAAATAACACTTAGGCAATCGCTGATAGTAATCTATTAGAGGAAAGTCCATGCTCGCATAATCTGAGATGATTATAGTGTTTGTGCTAACTTAAAAAATAAGGTTAGACAGGGTAACCTGATGGCTGCAAGTGATTCTAAGGTTTTATAACTATGAAAAACTGCTATAAAAGTGTCAAAGAGACGATTAACTAGGAAACTGGTGATGTGGAACGTGATAAACCCCACAAGCGAGAAACCCAAATTTGGTAGGGGAACTTAAAATATTGAAATGAAAATAGTTTAGGACACAGCAATGTGTAGATAAATGATTGCCACCTTCGTGGTACAGAACATGGCTTATAAAGTGTTATTTCATAAAAGAGCAATATGCTCTTTTATTTTTTAAATTCGTTTATAATATACGTTATTATTAATAAAATATGTTATAATGTCCTATGAGGTGTCAAATGAAACATATTGGTTCAATTTTAAAAGAAAGAAGAGAAGAGCTAGGTTTTAGTTTAGAAGACATTAGCTTTAAAACAAAAATAAGTACAAGAAATCTTGAAGCAATTGAAAACGGCGATATTGAATATTTTAAAAATGATATTTCATATGTCCGTTATTTTGTGCGTTTTTATTGTCAAACATTGAACATTGATTTTGAACCCTATAAAGATGAGTTAAACACGGCGATTGATGGTTATAATCATACGGTTGCGTTAAATAAAATTAAAGAAGAAGAATTGATTCATGAAAATGTCAAAAAACGTGTTCAAGCGAATACAACAACCGTTCGTCTTGAAAAGAGAAAAATTGATTATTCTTTAGTATCATTGCTGACAGTTATTGTGCTAATGAGCATGTTAGTTCTTTATGCCGGTAGTGTGGTAATTCCGAAGTTACTTGAGGGTAAAAAAGATGGAGTTATTTCAGAAAGTAGTATTCCAACCACGTCAACAACATTAAGTGAATCAAATGAAACAACAACAGAACCCTTAAAACAAGAATTGATCATTCAACAAGAAACACCAATTGTATATCAAATTAAAGGATATGACGTTAATCAAGAAGTGATTATCGGTGTTGACTATGGTTCACAAACATGGGCACGTGTTTTAATTAATGATGTCGTAAGTGAAAACCCCAAAGCACAAACATATGAGCCTGGTCAGCATATGGAAGTCATTGTAAATGCTAGTGATGATTTAAAAGTAACCATTCACTTAGGTCTTGTAAAAACCAATAAGATTTATATTAATGGTCAATTAGTCACGTTAGATGCTTCTACAGCAGAAATTACTAAAGGCCAACAAATTCACTTTGTATTTAAAGGAGAGTAAAATGAATTTACCAAATAAGTTAACATTATTTCGAATTATTTTGGTTCCACTGATTGTTTTTATACGCATTTTTCCTTATGCGTATTTTAATATTCCGGTGATGCAATTACAGTTTGGATGGGTATCGTTATCATTGTTAAACTTAATTTGTTTATTTATTTTTTTACTAGCCGCCATTACAGATTATTTTGATGGAATGATTGCTAGAAAACATAATTTGATTACAACGTTTGGTAAATTTGCAGATCCAATTGCGGATAAATTATTAGTGAACACAATGTTTATTTTATTTGCTAGTGACAACATTATTCCTGTTGTTCCGGTTATTTTGATGATTTTAAGAGATACCATTGTAGATGGTATTCGTATGATTGCAAGTAAGAATGGAGTAGTTGTTGCTGCTGGATACTTAGGTAAGATTAAAACCGTTGCGCAAATGGTTGCGATTGTATTGATTTTATTGAACAATTTGCCATTTGAATTATATAAAATTGCGATGAGTGATTTTGCTTTATGGTTTGCAACGTTTGTCAGCATTGCTAGTGGTGTATCTTATTTTATTCAAATGAAAGAATTTATTTTTGAAAGTAAGTAGGATTTTTGTACAAGAGAACCTAGAATAAGTTAGGAGGACTTATGAGCGATAAAAATAAAGAGACTTTATTACAAGAAACATTAAAACAGATTGAAAAACAGTATGGAAAAGGTTCCATTATGAAATTAGGAGACCGTGCTAATGTAGATGTGGATGTGATTAGTACAGGTTCTATTGCGATTGATTTGGCATTAGGGATTGGTGGATATCCCAAAGGACGTATTATTGAAATTTTTGGACCTGAATCAAGTGGGAAAACAACCTTAGCGTTACATGCGATTGCTCAATGTCAAAAAGCAGGTGGTCGTGCAGCGTTCATTGATGCTGAAAATGCGATTGATCCCATGTATGCTAAAAATTTAGGGGTAAATATTGATGAACTTATTTTATCGCAACCAGATTCTGGAGAGCAGGCGTTAGAGATTTGTGAATTACTAATACGCAGCGGTGCAATTGACTTAGTGGTGATCGATTCGGTTGCAGCTTTGGTTCCTCAAGCGGAATTGGATGGGGAAATGTCAGACTCTACGATTGGTTTACAAGCTCGTTTAATGTCAAAGGCAATGCGTAAATTAGCTGGGGTTATGAATCGCAGTGAATGTACAGCTATTTTTATTAATCAACTTCGTGAAAAAGTCGGGATTATGTTTGGCTCACCAGAAACAACACCGGGTGGGCGTGCCTTGAAGTTTTATTCATCAATTCGTTTAGATGTACGCCGTAGTGAAGTGATTAAAAATGGTACGGACATTGTAGGAAATAAAGTGAACGTGAAAGTGGTGAAGAATAAAGTGGCTCCACCATTTAAAACCGCTAGCATTGAAATTATGTATGGTGAAGGTATTAGTCATCTTTCAGAGATTATTTCTCTGGGTGTTGATTTTGATATTATTAATAAAGCAGGTGCTTGGTTTTCTTATAATGGTGAAAAGATTGGTCAAGGTAGGGATGCTGTTCGTTCCTATTTAATTGCAAACCCACATCTTGATGAAGAAATCACAAATAGAATCAAAGAAAAATTGACAAATTCTTAAACAGATAGGTATTCTTATCTGTTTTTTTGTTGTGAAATTGCTTGAAATATTATAAAATAGACAAGAGAACATTATTCTCAATGGATTTATGAATAGGGAGGATTAAAATGGATAAATTTTTAATTGCTTCCATTTGTATAGTGATTGGAATCATTATTGGATTGTTTATTATGTTTTTACTTGAGAAGTTAGGATTAAGTCGTAATAAACAAAGAGCTAAAATGATTATTGAAGAATCAGAACTAAAAGCAAAAAATACGATTAAACAAGCAATATTAGATGGTAAAACACAAGCGTATGAAATGAAGCTACAGGCGGAAAAAGAAATCAAAGAACGCCGTAGTGAAGTTTTAGAAATTGAAAACAAACTATCTAGACGAGAAGATTCTTTGAATTTTAGAGATGAAGCTATGATGCAAAAAGAGAAAAAATTGGATGATAGACTTCAAAAGGTTCAGGATAAACAAGAACTATTGAATAAAATGGAAGTAGAATTACAGTCAAGAATTGATAGTCAAATTCAAATTCTTGAAAAAGTTGCGAATATGAATCAAGATGCAGCTAAGAAAGAGCTAATGGACATCGTTGAAAAGCGTATGACAAGTGAATTGGCTACTTATATTCGTGAAAAAGAAGAAGAAGCAAAACGCATGGCAGAAGTAAAAGCTCGTGAAGTGATTGCGGTTGCAATTCAAAGATATTCGCAAGAAGAAACGATTGATCGTTGTGTATCTGTCGTCGGTTTACCTTCGGAAGAAATGAAAGGACGCATCATAGGACGAGAAGGACGTAATATTAAAGCGATTGAACATGCTACAGGGGTAGATATTATTATTGATGATACTCCAGAAACAATTACCGTTTCATGTTTTAATCCAATACGTCGTGAAATTGCTCGTCAAGCATTAGAAAGTTTAATTAAAGATGGACGCATTCAACCGGGTCGTATTGAAGATGCAGTAAATAAAGCAAAAAGCCGTGTGGAAGATACTATTTTAAAAGCTGGTGAAGATGCATGTTTTAAATTAGGAATTGGTAAAATTGATAAAGAATTAGTAAAGTTAATTGGTCGCATGCGTTATCGTTACAGCTATGGTCAAAATCAATTGTCACATTGTATGGAAGTAGCGACACTAACTGGTATTATGGCTGCTGAGTTAGGGTTAAATCAAGCTTTAGCGAAACGTGCAGGGTTATTGCATGATATTGGAAAAGCGGTTGACTTTGAAATGGAAGGAACGCATGTTGAGTTAGGGGCTAAATTTGCACGTAAGTATGGTGAAAATGAAGTGGTTATTAATGCCATTGAATCTCACCATGGAGATGTCCCTCCAACCGGTTTGATTTCACATTTGGTAGCTGCGGCTGATACATTAAGTGCTGCTCGTCCCGGTGCTCGTGTTGAGGGCATTGAAAGCTATATCAATCGTTTAGAGTCTTTAGAAGCAATTGGTAATAGCTATGAAGGTGTTGAAAAGACATACGCTATTCAAGCGGGTCGAGAAGTAAGAGTATTGGTTGTTCCGGATAAAGTGAATGACGATAAGTGTGTATTGATTGCTCGTGAAATTAAAGATCGCATTGAAAATGAATTAACTTATCCTGGACAAATTAAAGTTACAGTGGTTCGTGAACTTAGAGCAAGTGAGATTGCAAAATAATGAATATTTTATTTTTAGGTGATGTTGTTGGAAAAACAGGTAGAAACGCTGTTATAAGGCAAATTGATTTCTTGAAGAAAAAATATAATGCAGATTTTACAATTGTGAATGGAGAAAATGCGGCGCATGGTAAAGGAATTACTAGCCGCATTTATCATCAATTTATACAATGCGGAGTGGATTGTATTACGCTAGGGAATCATGCATTTTCCAAAAGTGAGTTAAAAATGGAGATTGATCAATTAGATGTATTGATTCGTCCAATCAATATGGAACCAACGCATCTTGGTCAGGGATATCGTGTATTTGATGTCATGGGCTATAAGTTATGTATCATGAATGTTTTAGGAAAAGTCTTTATGGATAAAGCAATTGCAGATCCATTTGAAACAGTTAGAAATGTTTTGACAAATGTAAAAGCGGATTTCTATTTTGTGGATTTTCATGCTGAAGCAACTAGTGAAAAGATAACAATGGCTAATTATTTTAAGAATGACTTAATAGGATTAGTTGGTACGCATACACATGTTCAAACGGCTGATGAACAAATTATAGGCTCATTGGGATATATTACGGATGTTGGAATGTGTGGTGCTTTTGAAAGTGTATTAGGGCGTGATACGGATGAAGTGATTGAAAACTTTGTTTATAAAAATAAAACACGCTATACAGTAAGTGAAAATCCATCAATGATATGTGGTGTATGTATTACTGTTGATGTACTTAGTAAAAAAGCCACCAACATTCAACGCATTCAAATTCGTCCTTAGATTTATATAATAAGCGTTATGTCATAGAGGCATAGTGGACTGCGCTACTTGTTTGAGAAGTTACTTCGGTACTTCTCAATAAAACCAAGGCTAGCTTGGTTTTTTAATTGGAGAGGAATAAATATGGAAGATAAATATAGATTACCATCGTTAAAAGATGCTCGTAAACGTAATAAAGAGGAAGTAAAAGTAGAGCGTGCTTTATTTGAAATCCCAGATCAAGCTAGGAGTATGGGGATTGGAAAGAAGTATTTTTTAAGAACATATGGGTGTCAGGCTAACCAACGCGATTCAGAGACCATTTCTGGTATTTTAAATCATCTTGGTTTTACTATGGTAGATCAAGAAGAACAAGCAGATGTCTTAATTTTCAATACGTGTGCGATACGTAAGAATGCTGAAGATAAGGTGATTGGAGAATTAGGTTTACTGAAACGTTTAAAACGTGTAAATCCGGACTTAACTTTTGTATTGTGTGGCTGTATGGCTCAAGAAGAAGAAATAGTTTCTTTAATATTGAAAAAATATCCACAAGTAGATTTGATTTTTGGTACACATAATATTCATCGTTTACCAATTTTACTTTATCAAACAATGTTTGATAAAGAACGAGTGGTAGAAGTATATTCAAAACAAGGTGAAATTATTGAAAATCTACCTGTAAATCGTTTTGGTAATCATAAGGCTTGGGTTAATATTATGTATGGGTGTGATAAATTTTGTACCTATTGTATTGTGCCTTATACAAGAGGAAAAGAACGTTCCCGTTTAATGGATGACATTCTTTTAGAAGTAAAGGAATTAAAGGAACAAGGATTTAAAGAGGTTACTTTGCTAGGTCAAAATGTAAATGCGTATGGAAAAGATTTAAAATTACAAAATGGGTTTGCTACATTGCTAGAAGAAGTGGCAAAAACTGGTATTCCACGTATTCGTTTTACCACTTCACATCCATGGGATTTTTCGGATGCAATGATTGATGTAATTGCAAAATATGATAATATTATGCCTTCTATTCATTTGCCTGTTCAATCTGGAAATAGTCAAATGTTAAGACTGATGGGAAGAAGATATACGAAAGAAGATTATTTAGATTTATATAATCGTATTGTAAGTAAAATCCCTCATTGTACTTTTACAACAGATATTATTGTAGGTTTTCCTAATGAAACGGAAGAACAATTCCAAGATACGTTAGATATGGTTGATTATTGTAAATATGATGGAGCTTATACCTTTATTTATTCACCTAGAGAAGGAACTCCAGCAGCTAAAATGGACGATAATGTATCTTTAGAAAATAAAAATAGACGATTACAAACACTAAATGATAAAGTAAATTATTATGCTAAGTTAAATAATGATAAGTATTTAAATAAAGTAGTTAAAGTATTAGTGGATGGCATAAGTAAAAAGAATGATCAAGTATATTCGGGATATAGTGAAGAGAATAAATTAGTTAATTTTACTGCTAAACATGTAAAAGTTGGTGACATTGTTGAAGTTTTAATTAAAGACTGTAAGACATGGTCGTTAAAAGGTGAAATGATTGAAAGATAAGCACTTTTTGTTATAATTAAGAAAAGAAGTGTTTTAAAAGGAGAATATAATTTATGGAACAAGTACGTATATTCGCACTTGGAGGTCTTGATGAAGATGGCAAAAATATGTATGTCATTGAAGTTAATCAAGAGTTATTTGTTGTTGAAGCAGGTTTAAAATATCCAAGTAGTGAAGAACAATTAGGAGTGGAAATCATCATTCCTGATTTTAAGTATTTAATTGAAAATAAAGAGCGTATTAAAGGTGTTTTTATTACGCATGGACATGATGATGTAATGGCTGCATTACCATACTTGTTAAAGCAAGTAGATGTACAGGTATATGCAACTGAACTAACCGCATTATTAATTGAAAAAGATTTAAAGAAAGAAAAGATAAATAAGAAGATCAATCGTATTAAACGTAATGGAAAAATAAAAGTAGGTTCTATCACTGTAGAAAGTTTTGGGGTTACACAAAGCATTCCGGATGGTGTTGGTTTAGCATTCCATACGAAACATGGATCAATTGTATATACAAGTGAATTTATTGTAGACTATGACGTTAGAAATGAAGCGTTTATGTGTGATATTGCTTCTCTTGCTCAAATTGGAAAAGCTGGTGTACTAGCTTTATTAACAGAATCAGTAGGAGCTACAAGAGAGGGCTATACTTCACCACATCATAAAATAACAAGTATTGTTGAAGATTGTTTTGAGGTAGCTGAGGGACGTATTTTAGTCACTTTGTATAAGCAGAATCTATTCCGTATTATTGAAGTCTTAGAATTGTGTAAGAAATTTAATAAAAAAGTTATGTTTTATGATCAAAAACAACTTGATTTATTAAAGATGGTATCTAAACTTGGATATTATAAGTTTGATGAAAAGGATCTTATTTCAAGTCAAGAGTTTTCAAAATATGATAAAGAAGTAGTGTGCATTGTATCGGGTAGTGGGAATGAAGTCTTTAAACTCATGCAAAAGATTGCGATTAAGGAAGATGATATTGTTGAACTTTCAAAAGAAGATACTGTTATCATTGCTTCTCCGGTTGTTCCTGGAACAGAACGCTATGCAAGTAATATGGAAAATGACTTGTATAAAGAAGGTGTTCGTGTTGTAAAAGTCAATGCGAAAGAAGTTTTTTCAATGCATGCGTCGATTGAAGAATTAAAAATGATTCTGTATTTGTTTAAACCTAAATACTATATTCCGGTAAAAGGGGAATATCGTCATTTAGTGGCAAATGCAAATATTGCATTAAATATGGGGTATCGTCCGGATAAAATTGTAGTGTTAGATAACGGACAAATTTCTTTATTTACAGATGGAAAACTAAAATCCACTAAAGAATTTTTAACTTTAGAAGAAACATTAATTGACGGAAATGAAAAATTAGATGTTGGCGGCATGGTCTTAAAGGATCGAGAAACATTATCGACAGATGGTGTCATTGTTGTTGGTGTTGTAATTAATCATAGAACAAAAGAAATTATAGGTGGACCCGATGTACAATCAAGAGGAGTTATCTACCTTAAAGATGCCGATTACATCGTTAAACAATTGGCAGATATTTTAATTGATACCATAGAAGAAAATACAAAAAACAATACGTATGATAATATGCAAGCCCGTTTAGAAGCAAAAGAAAAAATGGTTAAGTATATGATTAAAGAAACAGGAAAGCGACCAATGATTTTATTAGCGATTGTGGAAATTAATATAGATGAATAGGGGATATTCGTGGCAAGAAAAAAGAAAGTAGTAAAAAAAGCAAATCAAACTATCTATTACATTATAGGTGTAGTTTTGATGATGCTTGCATTAGTGAGTGCATTTCAACTTGGAGCTGTTGGACAATATTTAACATTGTTATCGAAATACCTAGTTGGAAATTTTTATTATGCTATTTTGGGTAGTTTGATTATTGTAAGTTGTTATATTTTGTTTTTAAGAAAAACAAAATATGCTACTTTAAAGAACATTACAGCGTTTATCATTATAAATATTGCAGTTATTTTGTTATCAGCAACATTAAAGGCAGATGAAACTGTTGGATTTGAAGTATTTATGAAATATATACATAATACTTCATTGTACTTTAAAAAAGAATTGGTTGATTTTGGAGGAGGATTGTTTGGAGCTTTTTTCTATTCGATTACCTCTTATTTGTTTGATAAATTAGGAACGTATTTTTTAATTGTTGCGATGTGCAGTATTGTTGGTATCTTAATTATTCCGGCAGAAACCTATCGTAAGATGGGCAAGTTTTTCTCAGAAATATTTACTTCAAAAGAATTGGAAGAAGTACCAAGTAAACAAGAAGAAGTGATTGATGCAAATAGCTTTGAAGATTATTTCAAACCAAAGGAAGTATCTAATAAAAAATCAACCTTTATTACCTTAAAAGAGCCACCTAAAGTTGAAGAAGTTATAGAGGATTCTGTGATAAAGGAAGAGGAAGTAGTCCATAAAAAATCAGTATCGAAAGATAAATATAAATTGCCTCCATTTAGTTTATTAGATCCAATTAAAGGACAACAAGGATCAAATGCCAACCAAGTGGCTGCAAGTGAATCGGGTCGAAAAGTGATTGAAATATTAAAGAATTTTGGTGTAAATGCTGAATTAGTAGCCACACACATTGGACCTAGTGTTACAAAGTTTGAGATTAAGCCTGATAGCTCTGTAAAGGTTAGTCGTATCAATGCCATTCAAGACAACATTAAAATGGAGTTAGCGGCAAGAGATATTCGTATTGAAGCTCCCATTCCAGGGAAAACGGCAGTTGGAATTGAAATACCTAATATTGAGTCTGTTCCAGTTAAGATGTTAGAATTAGTGAAATCAATACCAATGGAAAAGATGGATCAAAAACTATTGTTTGTACTAGGAAAAGATTTATTAGGAAAACCGGTCTATTGTCAATTAGATAAAATGCCCCATCTTTTAATTGCTGGAGCAACCGGTTCGGGGAAATCAGTCTGTATGAATACGATTATTACTTCATTTTTATTACGTTGTCATCCGGATGAAGTGAAGTTATTATTAATAGATCCTAAAAAGGTTGAATTTACACCATATCAACAAATACCACATTTAATTGCACCGGTAATTAGCGATGCAGCTAAAGCATCAAGTGCTTTAAAGGTGATTGTAACGATTATGGAAGAACGTTTCGATGTATTTGCTCAATGTGGTGTTCGTAATATTAAAGCATATAATGAAAAAGTAGCTCAAGATTCAACGGGTAGTATGCAAAATATGCCGTATATTGTTGTCATTATTGATGAACTTGCGGACTTAATGTCGGTTGCCGGGAAAGAAGTTGAAGTATCTATTCAAAGAATAACACAGTTAGCAAGAGCAAGTGGTATTCATTTAATTGTTGCAACACAAAGACCAAGTACGGATGTTGTTACAGGAATTATTAAATCAAATATTCCATCACGTATTTCATTCTCGGTTGCATCAGGTATAGATTCTAGAACAATCTTGGATCAAGTTGGTGCAGAGCGTCTACTTGGAAATGGTGATATGTTATATGTTCCTATTGGTGAGCCTTCGATGATTCGTTTACAGGGAGTTTATGTAACGGATGAAGAAGTAAATCGCATTGCAAGTTATTGTAGTGATTTAAGAAAGCCAATGTATCTTGATAATTTTATTAAACTTGAAACGTTAGATAGTGATGATAATGGTGGTATTGTTTCAGCGAATGAAGATCCATTGTATGAAGAAGTAAAGGAGTATGTGATTGATGTTCAAAAGGCGAGTACCTCTTTACTACAGCGTCGTTTTGGAATTGGTTATAATCGTGCAGCCAGAATGATTGATATTTTGGAATCGAATGGAATTATTGGTCCAGTGCAGGGTTCTAAACCAAGAGAAGTCTATATAAAGAAAGAACAAATCGATTAAAATCTAAAGGTAGATTTAGTCGATTTTTTCTTTTCACAGAATTGACACAATTGTTATTTTTGTATAAGATATATTCGTAAGCAAGTGCTTACATGTCTATATGACTACGGAGGAAAAGATGAAAAAACTATTAGTACTTTTACTTACTTCAGTCTTAGCATTATCTTTAGTTGCTTGTAGCAATAAAAAAACAACAACAGAAGATACAACAGCTAATACGGAAGGTCAAACACCTGCAGAAGAAATTAAAATTGGTTTCGTAACAGATATTGGCGGTATTGATGATAAATCATTTAACCAAACAAGTTATGAAGGTATTAAAAAGGCTGCTGATGAATTGGAAAATGTGACTTATGCATATTTACAATCAAGTCAAGCTGCTGATTATACACCAAACTTAAATAGTTATGCAGAAGAAGAAGTTGATTTATTAGTGGCAGCAGGATTCTTATTTTCTGATGCTGTAAGTGAAGTTGTAAAATCTTATCCTGAACAAAAAGTATTGATTATTGATGTTAACTGGTTAGAAGGTGAAAATCTTCAACAAGCCGTATTTGCGGAACATGAAGGATCATTCTTAGTTGGGGTTGCGGCTGGTTTAACAGCTAAAAATGCTGGCAAAACTGCAGTAGGATTTGTTATTGGTCAAGAATCAGTGACAATGGAAAAATTCTGGGCTGGTTACCAACAAGGTGTTTGGGCAGTATATCCAGAATGTGAAATCTTCTATGATAATGCTGATGATTTCGGTTCTCCTGAAAAAGGTAAAACATTAGCGGCAAAACAATACAATGCTGGTGCATACATTGTTTACCATGCAGCTGGTGGTACTGGTAATGGAGTTATCGCAGAAGCTGCTGAACGTCGTCAAGCTGGTGAAGATGTTTGGGTAATTGGTGTAGATACTGACCAATATGAATATGGAAAATATGGTAATGAAGGTAAATCAGCTGTATTAACATCTATGTTAAAACGTGTAGATACTGCTTCTTATAATGCGGTAAAAGCAATCGCTGATGGTACATTCAAAGGTGGAGTAGTTACTTATGCATTAAAAGATGGTGGTGTTGGTATTCCAAAAGAAAATCCAAACTTAGCACCTGAAGTTGTTGCGGAAGTGGATGCTTGGACACAAAAGATTGTTAATGGTGAAGTTACAGTTAATGAAACAGCTGTAAAAGATGATTCTAGAATTAAATAACATTGTAAAAGAATAAAGTAAAAGTCCTGTATTTATATACAGGACTTTTTTATGTAGATTCTATTAAATTTCATTGAATAAAAAATACCTATTTGTAGTATAATTAATACAATAGGGAGGATCATTCATGGCATATGCAATTGAGATGTTAAACATCACAAAAGACTTTCCGGGAATTAGAGCCAATGATAATGTTACAATTCAAGTAGAAGCAAATACCGTTCATGCATTACTTGGAGAAAATGGTGCCGGGAAATCGACAATCATGTCAATTTTATTTGGTTTATATCAACCAACAAGTGGAATTATTAAAGTGAATGGGAAAGAAGTACACATTAGTAATCCCAATATTGCTAATTCATTAGGAATTGGTATGGTGCATCAACATTTTAAACTTGTAGATTGTTTTACTGTTACTGAAAACATTATTCTAGGGATGGAACCTAAAACAAAATATGGAACTGTTGATATTAAAAAAGCTGCTGAAAAAATTTCTAAGTTATCTGAAAAGTATGGATTAAATGTTGATCCTTATGCCAAAATTGAAAATATTTCAGTAGGGATGCAACAACGTGTAGAAATTTTAAAGATGTTGTATCGTAATTCAGATATATTAATTTTTGATGAGCCTACGGCTGTATTAACGCCTCAAGAGATACATGAGTTAATGTTAATTATGCGTAATTTAGTAAAAGAAGGGAAGACAATTTTATTAATTACACACAAATTAAAAGAGATTAAAGAGGTTGCAGATCATTGTACAGTATTGCGTAAAGGAAAGTGTATTGGAACCATTGATGTAAAAGATACAACAGAACGTCAAATGGCTGAAATGATGGTTGGTCGTGAGGTGAATTTTTCAGTTCATAAAGAAAAAGCTCAACCTAAAGAAGTTGTTCTAAGTATTAAAAATTTAAATTGCAATAACTTTAAAGGGTTAAGAGCTGTGAAAGATTTTTCTTTAGATGTTCGTGCCGGTGAAATTGTTGGCTTAGCAGGAATTGATGGAAATGGGCAAACAGAACTTGTTTATGCGATTACCGGTCTTGCAAAATCAGAAAGTGGATCAATCTTCTTAAATGGACAAGATATAACAAATTTACCCGTAAAAGGAAGATTGGATGCTGGAATGGCTCATGTGCCAGAAGATCGACACAAGCATGGTTTGGTTTTAGACTTTCCATTAAAAGAAAACTTTATTATACATTGTTATAAGGATCGTCCTTTTTCAGTGAATCATATACTTCAGCCACAAAAAATTGATGAATATGCAGATTTCTTAATTAAAGAATTTGATGTACGTTCTGGACAAGGAAAAGAGTCGAAGACACGTGATATGTCAGGTGGGAATCAACAAAAAGCGATTATTGCTCGTGAATTAGATCGTCATGCCAAATTAGTGATTGTAGTGCAACCTACAAGAGGATTGGATGTAGGAGCGATTGAATACATTCACTCACGTATTGTTGCTCAACGTGATGCAGGTGCTGCAGTTCTTTTAGTTTCATTGGAGTTAGATGAAATTTTAAATTTATCGGATAAAATTGCGGTTATCTATGATGGACAATTATCTGGTTATGTAAATGCAGAGGATACGGATGAAAATGAAATTGGTTTAATGATGTCAGGATCAATCAAAAAGGTAGGTGATTGTCATGAATAAAAAACATAGTGCATTAAAAATTAGTTTAATTGCAGTAGTATTTGGCTTGCTTTTAGGATTTCTTGTAGTACTGATTACTGGTCGTAGTCCTATGGATATGTTATATGCTTTTATACGTTCTTTAACGGGGTATAACTTAGCTAAACCAGATAAGCCAATCAATTTGATGTATGTATTTAACTGGTTATTAGAGGCAATGCCTATTATTTTAACAGGTTTATCGGTTGGATTTGCTTATCGAACTGGTCTTTTCAATATCGGTGGAGAAGGACAGTTTATGGTCGGTTCAACAGCAGCAAGTTTTGTTGCCTTAACGATTAATATGCCATTAGTACCGCATATTATTTTATGTTTAGTGGTAGGTATGCTTGCAGGAGCGTTGTGGGGATTTATTCCTGGATTTCTAAAGGCATATCATAATATTAATGAAGTGGTTGTTTGTATTATGTTGAATTACATTGGTTTGTTTTTCTCAAATTACTTGGTTCGTACCTTTTTAGAAATCGATCCAAATACCAATGCTCGTACCGTAGCTTTCCCGATTACAGCTGTTTTACCTAAAGTAACAGATATGACTGCTTCACAGTTTAACTATGGTTTTGTATTAGTTGTTTTGTGTTTAGTAATGTATTGGTTTATTCTAGAAAAAACAACATTTGGTTATAGCTTGCGTGCTACAGGTTTCAATAGTGAAGCTGCACGTTTTGCAGGAATGAAAGTAAAACGTAATACAGTATATTCTATGATGATTGCCGGAGCATTATCAGGTGCTGCCGGTGCAATTGTAGTGTTAGGTGTATTTAAATATGGTCGTATCTTTACTTTATTTGATAATTATGGATTTGATGGTATCTCAGTAGCCTTAGTTGGAGCTGCCAATGCTGTAGGGATTGCGTTATCTGGTTTATTATTTGCTTTGTTAAAGTCAGGTGGGAACAATTTACAATTATTTAATATACCAAAAGAAATATCTCAATTAATTCAAGCAGCAATTATTTTCTTTGTTGCGATACAATATGGAGTTATCTTAATGTTAAATAAATTTGATGGTTTCAAATTAAAATTAAAAGGAGGGAAAAAAGCATGAAATTAATTATTGAAATGTTTCCAATTGCTTTGATGCTTTCGACTCCGTTAATCATTGCAGCATTAGGTGGTTTATTTTCTGAACGAAGTGGTATTGTAAATATCGCGCTTGAAGCATGTATGTCTGTAGGGGGATTTACTGCTGCTACATTATTGGTGATTTTATCTTCAAAAGGAGTACCAAATGCAGTTTGGATTGCTTCTGTTGCTGCTATCTTTTCAGGGGCATTATTAGTATCTATCCATGCTTTTGCTTCGATTCATATGAAAGCAGATCAAACCATTTCAGGAACTGCCCTAAACGTATTTGCAGGTGGTTTAACTATTTATTTAAGTGAGATTATCTTTAATGCAAAATCAACAGAAGCGTATTCAACAGGAGCTACATTCTCTAAAATGTCGATACCAATTTTAAAAGAAATACCGGTTATTGGTAAAATGTTCTTTGAAGGAATTTATCCAACTACATACATCGCTTTTATCTTAGTTTTAGTTTCTTGGTTTATTTTATTTAAAACACCATTTGGTTTAAGACTACGCTCTTGTGGAGAGTTCCCACAAGCATCCGCATCCATGGGTATCAATGTTGTTAAAATGCGTTGGATTGGTGTATTAGCTAGTGGAGCTTTTGCAGGCTTTGCCGGTGCTGTATTAGTTTTAACAACATCTACCTTCTATTTTGCAGGTTCCATTCATGGACTAGGGTTTGTGGCAATTGCAACATTAATCTTTGGTAAATGGAATCCTTGGGGAGTATTATTTGCAGGTATCTTTTTTGGCTTTGCACAAACATTAGGTTTATATTCAAGTGCAATACCATATTTACAAAAACTACCAAACGAATTCTTTAGTTTATTCCCTTATGTTATCACTATCATTGTCTTGGTTTTATTTGCAAGTAAGTCGGTTGGACCAAAAGCAAGTGGGGAGATTTACGATTCGAGTAAACGATAAGCAACATCCAATGTTGCTTTTTACATGGAGGATGTTATGGTAATCAAATTAAAAGAACAGGTACATTTACACATTATTCGTAGTGATAAGTTTAAGTTTGTAACAGTAAGCTTTAATTTTTATAATGACTTAATAGAAGAAAATCATGCTGCCAAAGCGATTTTAAGTAATATACTTTGTGATCGTTGTTTAAAATATTCTACGAAGGAAAGTGTAAGTAATTTAAAAGATTATTTATATGGCGCTAAAATGAGTGCTACTTTATCCAGTTATGGAAAAGGTTTTGCGTTTCACTTTATAACTAAAGTATTAAATGGATCTTTTACTAATACGGATAATTTACTTCAACAATTTCAAATGATACGTGAATTTTTATTTCATCCATTGTTAACGCAAGAAACGTTTTTGGAAGCAAAAGAATTTGCGATAAATTATGTACGTCGTCGTTTAGATAATCCAATGTCTTATGCGGTAGATCAGGCAGTACGTATCATGGGACAAGGTTATCCTTTTGCATATTCCATTCGAGCATCCATTGATGCTTTAAAGCAGGTTACGTTTGAACAAATTCAAGAAGTATATCAACAAATGATTGAAAAAGAAGCATTAGATATTTTTGTTTTGGGAGATGTAGAGGAAAACTATGTAAAAGAAACGGTTTCTAAATTATTTGTTTTAAATGATCGCTTTCAATCCATACAATCTATTTATGCATTAACAAAAGAACAATGTATCTATAAAGAAGAATATAAAAAAATAAATCAATCTTCATTAGTATGTATCTATGATACGAATATCTTAAATACTACAGAAGAGTATTATCAATTATTAGTAGCGAATGCTGTTTTTGGACAGTTTGCGACATCGTTACTTTTTGATGAAATAAGAGAACAGCGTAGTTTATGTTATTCCATTTATTCACAGGTACTTCCTTTTGAAGGATTGGTCTTTGTATCTACAGGTATTGATTCTAAGTCCAGTGAAGAAGTATTGGAATTGATTGATATGTGTTATCAAAGAATAATACATAAAGAGTTTTCGGATACTATCTTTGAAAATTGTAAAAGATCCTTGATGAATACCATTTGTTTACAACAAGATGATGCATATTCAGTAATAGAATTTAATTACATCAATCGTATTTTAAATAAGGAGCGTGGTATTCCTGATATTATTGAAAAAATTAAGAGAGTTACAAAAGAACAAGCATCAAAGGTATTTGAAGCTTTAAAACTTAAGATGGTGTATCTTTTAAAGGAGGAAGACAATGAAACAAGTAATACATGAATGTTTTCAAGAAGTCTCTTATCATGAAACGTTAGACAATGGATTGCGTGTAATTGTTTTTCATAAGCCAAACTTTCAAACAAGTACATGTATCTTTGCTACTCCATATGGAGCACTAGATGTATGTCAAATGGTAAATGGTAATGTTGTTAAACATAATCCGGGTATTGCACATTTTCTGGAACATAAGTTATTTGAAAATGAAGAAAATAATGTATTTAATGCCTTTGCTTCTATGGGGTGTGAAGTAAATGCGTTTACATCATATAATGAAACTTTTTATCACTTTACCACAACCTCAAAAGAGTTAGAAAAGCCCCTTTATTTGTTATTAGACTTTGTACAAAATCTGGTGATTGATGAAGAATCTGTGGAAAAAGAAAAGGGTATTATCATACAAGAGTTAAGAATGTATGATCAAAATCCTGACTTTAAATTAATCAAAGAAGTTTTTTCATCACTTTTTTCACATCATCCTTTAAAATATGATATCGGTGGAGATGAAGAAAGTGTAAAACAAATTACATTACAAGAATTAGAAGAATGTTATAAGGTGAATTATCATCCAAGTAATATGATCGTTATGGTAGTTACTCCAAATGATCCTTTGGAAATTATCAGTAGTATCAAAAAAAATCAAGCATCCAAAGTGTTTCTTAGCAAGAAGCATATTGAACCTTATATACCGTTAGAACCAAAAGAAGTTGTGCTAAAGAAAAAACATGTTGTTATGGATATTCAAAGTTCAAAAGTAGCATTAGTGTTTAAGTTGCATTATAAAAATTTATCTTTACATGAAAAAGCGAAGTATGAATGGGCAATTAGAATCATTATGGAGATGCATTTTTCAACTTTAAATGAAGAGTATCAAACATGGATTGATGAAAAACGTATTAATGATTTCTTTGGTACAGAAATTGATTTTGGTAAAGGATATGCATTGTTAATGTTTTTTGCAGAATTAGAAAATGCAGAGGATTTTAAGCAATTTATTATGGATGAATTAAAAAAGATAACGATTCATGACAGATTGTTAACGCAATTAAAGAATCGATATTTTGGACGTTTTTATGGTATTTTTGATGATGTTGAAGTGATGGCAGTTTCTTACTTGCGTGCTTATATGCAAGGTGTAAGTTATGATGAAATGATTGATATTATTCATGAAATCGATATAGATTTCTTAAAGTATGTCTTAGAAACACTAGATTTAAGTCATTATTCTTTAGTATCTGTTGGTAAAGATAAATAAATTTGTATTTTATTTAAGATAATTACTATCAATACATCATAAAGTATTCATTTTATACCAATATACACAGTTGTTTATGTGAATGAAATGATTACAATGATATATGCAAGTAATCATGGAGGGAAAATGAATCAAGTTGTATTAGTAGGAAAAATTAAAATAGTCGGTGAATTAAAAGAGGTAAAAGGATATCCATTATCACATATTGTTCTTTCGTTGAAAAAGGATTATATGAAAGAAGAAAGTGAAATAGATACGGATGATTTTAAAGTTTTATTATGGAAGCAATTAGCTAAGGAAAATGCTGAAGTGTTAAAAAAGGATATGTTGGTATCGATTAAAGGACGTTTACAACCTCATAATTATCAAAAAGATGCAGATAGTCCGTTGTTTTATGGGTGTGAAATTGTTGCAGAAAAAATAAACAGAATCAATGACTAGAGGTGCTATGCACCTTTTTTTATGGTATTATAGTACAGAGGTGATTTTATGGCATTTGATTCATTGCAAGATAAATTAAATAAAGCATTAAAAAATGTTACAGGTAAAGGGAAATTAACAGAAAAAAATATGAGTGATACGTTAAGTGAAATACGTATGGCTCTTTTAGAAGCGGATGTCAATTATAAAGTAGTTAAGAGTTTCTTAGAAAAAGTAAAGGAAAAAGCCAGTGGACAAGAAGTATTAACATCGATTAATCCTGGACAATTGGTAGTTAAGATTGTTCGTGATGAAATCGCAAGTTTATTAGGAGAAAATGAATCAAAATTAAACTATAAACAAGGCTTGAGTATTTTTATGATGGTTGGTTTACAAGGGACAGGGAAGACAACAAGTACTGCAAAGATTGCCAATATCGTTAAAAAGAAACAGCAGCGTAAGCCATTAATGATTGCTGCGGATGTGGTTCGTCCGGCGGCGATTGAACAATTAAAAGTATTAGGACAACAAATTGATGTTGAAGTATTTGCCTTAGATCCAAGCTTTAAAGCATTAGAAGTAGTAAAACAAGGGTTAGAATATGCTAAGCAACATGGATTTGATACAGTGTTTATTGATACAGCAGGACGCTTGCATATTGATGAAGAATTGATGAATGAACTAAAAGACATCAAGGCTTATGTTCACCCCAATGAAATATTATTAACAGTTGATGCAATGACTGGTCAAGACATTGTTAATGTGGCTTCTAAGTTCCATGAATTACTGGAAGTAACAGGTTTGGTAGTTACGAAGATGGATGGAGATGCTCGTGGTGGAGGTGTTTTATCTGTTAAAGCAATTACAAATGTTCCTGTAAAATTTGTTGGTAATGGGGAAAAAATTGATGAAATGGATATCTTCTATCCTGAACGTATGGCAGATCGTATTTTAGGAATGGGAGATATTGTTACCCTAGTTGAAAAGGCCCAAGAAAAAATGGACTTGGAAATTAGCGAAAAAAGTGCCAATCGCATGATGGAAGGTAAGTTTACATTAGATGATATGTTGATTCAACTACAACAAGTAGAGAAAATGGGTTCATTTGGTAATATCTTAAAGATGATTCCTGGTATGAATCAAGCGGCCAAAAGCATTGATGAAGATCAAGCAAGTAAACAAATGAAAAAGACAAAAGCGATTATTCAAAGTATGACACAAGAAGAAAAAGAGGATCCATCTATCCTTAGAGCTTCTCGAAAGAATCGTATTGCCAAGGGTAGTGGAACCAATGTTGCAGATGTTAATCGTTTAATTGGTCAATATGATAAAATGAAGCAAATGATGAAGCAATTATCTTCTATGGTTCGAAGTGGGAAAGCGCCCAAAATGCCAAGTGGAAAATTCCCGATGTCCAATAAATTTGGTCGTAAATTTTAGAGTCAAGTAAAAAAACTTGACTCTTATTATTTTTATGGTATTATAGTTAAGTAAAAGTTTAAGGAGGAATATATAAATGGCTGTTAAATTACGTTTAAAGAGAATGGGAGCTAAGAAGGCGCCTTTCTATCGTATTGTTGCTGCTGATTCACGTTTTCCAAGAGATGGACGTTCAATTGAAGTAGTAGGTACTTATAATCCTATGACTAACCCTGCAACAATTCATGTTAATGAAGAATTAACACTTAAATGGTTATCAAATGGTGCACAACCATCGGATACAGTTCGTAATATCTTATCACAACAAGGTATCATGAAAAAATTCCATGATGCAAAAAAAGTAAAATAGTATGATTGATTTAGAAAAGGTTTTGTTAAATTTAGTGAAGCCAATGGTTGAAGATCAAGATAGCTTATCTGTAAAACAAATGGAAAGTTTAAATGAGAAAGAACTTTTACTTTATGTGTATGCAAAAAGTGAAGATGTTGCTCGTTTAATTGGTCGACAAGGTATGATGGCAAATGCGATTCGACAAATGCTTAAAGTAGCATCGGTAGATAAGAAAATTACGATTAAGTTTGAATCATATTAGGATGCTGTGCATCCTTTTTTTTGGAGGTTTTATGGAATATTTATTAATTGGAGTGATTGTTAATACCTTTGGTATTAAAGGGGAAGTTAAAGTAAAGGGGTTTACAGATTTTCCTGAAGAACGATTTGCGAAAGGGAAAGAATTATATCTAAAATATCAAGATGAATACCTAAAATTAACTATAAAGTCTGTTATCAATCATAAAGGTCTTATTCATGTTTTATTTAGTCAATATGAAGATATCAACTTAATTGAAAAATACAAGGGATGTCAATTATATATCCATAAATCACAACTGCATAAACTTCCTAAAGGACAGTATTATAAGTTTGAATTAGTGGGTTTACGTTGTTATAATCAAGAAAATCAATATATTGGGGAAGTGATTGATGTTGAATCTTTACCTGCTCATACTAATCTTAAAGTATTAACAACGAATCAAAAGGTAGTTTCTATTCCAAATGTTCCTTTTTTTGTAAAAGAAGTTAATTTACAAGAAAGAAAAATCAGCATTCATGTGATTGAGGGCTTAGTATGAGAATATCGATATTAACGTTATTTCCTGATATGTTTGAAGGCTTTAAGCAATCATCCATTATTGCTCGTGCTTTAAATAGTGATAAAGCGAGTATTGAAATTATTAATATTCGAGATTTTACTAAGGAAAAACATGGACATGTGGATGATACGCCTTATGGCGGTGGTGCAGGTATGATTATGAAAGTACAGCCTGTTTTAGATGCTTTAAATAGTATTAGAACAAAGGATAGCTATGTGATTTTGACCAGTGCGATTGGAGAGCGATTTAAACAACAAATGGCACGTCGATATGTTTCGAATATATCGCATTTAATTATCATTTGTGGACACTATGAAGGCATTGATTATCGTATTAATCAATATGTAGATCAATTAGTAAGTATCGGTGATTTTATTTTAACCGGTGGAGAATTAGTAGCTATGATGATTAGTGATGCTTGTATACGTCTTGTAGAAGGGGTTATTTTAAAAGAAAGTCATTTGGATGAATCGTTTGAAAATGGTTTGTTAGAATATCCGCAGTATACAAAGCCTTATTGTTATGACAATCAATGTGTTCCTGATATCTTATTGAGTGGACATCATGAAAACATACGTAAATATCGTTTAAAAGAATCTTTACGTACAACGTACTTACATCGTAAGGATTTACTGGAACAAAAAGTATTAAATAAAGAAGAAAGGTTATTGCTACAGGAGATTGAAGATGAATTGGAAACAAATTAAATTAGTAATGACAGATTTAGATGATACATTGTTAAATGATCAAAAAGAATGTAGTACTATCAATGCGCAAGCAATAAAAAAATTAAAAGAAAAAGGCATTAAATTTGGTATTGCAACAGGAAGAGGAGCACATTTAATACCACGTTTTTTAAAACAGTGGGGTATTGAAGGTTATGTTGATTACATTATTGGTTCAAATGGTGCTGAAGTTTACGATGTGCAGACTGATAAAATGGAATGTTTTCATTTTTTATCTGTAGATACCATCTTAAGAATTGAAGAAGAGTACCGACAATTTCCAATGGCAATTTGTCTTTATAATCAACATGAATTATGGACAAATAAGTCTATCTATGAATATGAAAGTCGTTTAGAAGCACATAAACTTACCGCTCGATATATTGATTTTAAAAAAGATGTTCAAAAACCATATCCTAAGATTTTGGGGATTTTACCAGAGACACTATTAGAAGAAATACTACGTTATAGTAAAGAGCATCCAGACCCACACTATCGCGTCTTTTCTTCCGGAAAAACATTGTTGGAGTTTGTTCATCCGGATTTATCGAAGAGTTATGGAATTGCTTATTTATGCAAGAAATTAAATATTGACATGCAGCAAGTACTGGCTTTTGGAGATGCAAGTAATGACATTGAGATGTTAAGGGATTGTTGTGGTGTTGCAATGAATAATGCAAGTGATGAAGTAAAGAGTTATGCTCAATATATTGCAGAGGATGCCAATGCTTCTGGATTTGGAAACTTTATTTTAAAGCACATTGTAGAATAATTTCTTGCTATTTAAGAGAAGTTGTGATATTATGTTATAGCTATAAGCATCAGTATTCCGCTAACTGTATGGTTAAGAGTGCTTGATTATCGTTGAAGAAGGAGAGAAATATGAATTTAAATTTAGTAAATGAAATTACAAAAGATCAATTACGTACTGATTTGCCAGAAATTCGTGCTGGTTATACGGTAAGAGTTGACGTAAGAATTAAAGAAGGAGATAAATCTCGTATCCAAGGATTTGAAGGTCTAGTTATTAAAGTGCAAGGATCAGGGATTGGACAAACATTTACAGTTCGTAAATTAAGTTCTGGTATTGGGGTTGAAAGAACTTTCCCAATGCATTCACCAGTAATTGACAAAATTACCGTAACACGCAAAGGTAAAGTTAGAAGAGCAAAATTATTTTACTTACGTGGATTATCTGGTAAAGCGTCTCGTATTAAAGAAATTCGTAAATAAAGCCGGAACATCCGGTTTTTATTTTTGGAGGTTAAGATGAATAAACGTATTTTAAAAGAAATCTTTGATTTAGCGAAAACAGTTATTATCTGTTTTATTTTAGTATTATTAATTACTACTTATATTTTTAAGCCTATACGTGTATCTGGTAATTCGATGTATCCAACTTTAAAAAATAATTACTTAGGTATCAGTAATATTTTAAGTTTAAAGTTAGATGGACTAAAGCGTTTTGATATTGTTACAGTTTATTTAGAGAATAAGGGTGAGTATCTAGTGAAACGTGTGATTGGTTTACCAAATGAGATTATACGTTATACAGATAATAAATTGTATATCAATGATGAATATGTAGATGAAGTTTTTTTAAATACACCCTTTGCAAAGCATAATAATCTTTATACAGAAGATTTTACATATGTTTTAGGGCAAGACGAATATTTTTTAATGGGTGATAATCGTAATAATTCAAGTGATTCAAGGTATTATGGCCCGTTTAAATTAAAGGATATTAAAAGTAAAGGTATTTTTACTATTTTTCCATTAAATAGTTTTGGAACAAAAGAGTAAAGCAGTTTATAGGGAGGTCTTAAAATGGAAGATAAAACAAGTTTTAAATCGAATATTAACTGGTTTCCAGGACATATGACAAAAGCAATGCGTGAAATGGAAAAAAATTTAAAATTGGTTGATATGGTCATTGAATTAAGAGATTGTCGTATTCCATTAGCAAGTGCCAATCCGATGTTAGATAAGCTTTTACATCAAAAACCAAGATTAATTGTATTAACGAAAAAAGATAAAGGACAAATGGAATACATTAGTCAATGGATAGAGTATTTAAGCAATGATATAACAAAAGTTATTGCGATTGATAGTTTAAGTGAAAATGTAGCTGATAAGATTGTACAAGCATCTTTGAATGTGATGAAAGAGAAAATTAATCGATGGATTCGTAAAGGGATGAAGCCTCGTGCAATTCGTTGTATGGTGGTAGGAATACCGAATGTTGGTAAAAGTACCTTGATTAATAAACTTGCGAAAAAGAAAATTACAGCGGTTAGTGATCGTCCTGGAGTAACTAGGTCTTTACAATGGGTAAAACTCAACAAGGATATTGAGTTATTAGATACACCCGGAGTCTTATGGCCGAAGTTTGAAGATCTAAATGTCGGATATTATTTGGCTTTAGTAGGTAGTATTAATGATCAAGTGTTACCTTTAATGGATGTTTGTCTGTTTGCGCTTGATATTTTACTCAAAGAGTATCCGGAGCGTTTAATAAAACGTTATAACATAGATCTAAGTGGTGATTTGACTGCTATTTTTGAAAGAATAGGACGTAGTAAAAATTGGTTGACGGCAAACAATCAAGTGGATGTTCAAAGAACGATGATGATGTTTTTAAACGATATTCGTGATGATAAACTAGGACCAATTACATGGGAGAAGATAAATGGAAACAGAGAATCGATATGAACAGGAAGCTTGGATAAAGAATCAACTTGTTTTAGGGATTGATGAAGCAGGTAGAGGTCCTCTAGCAGGACCACTAGTGGTAGCAGGTGTAATTTTTCCTATTGGTTATGTCAATAAAGAAATCTACGATTCAAAAAAACTAAGTGCTAAAAAGCGTCTTAAACTTTTTGAGGAAATTAAAAAAGATGCTCTTGCATATACCATTAAAATTGTAGATGTAGAAGAAATTGATCGTTTGAATATTTATCAAGCAACTTTACAAGCTACCAAAGAAATAGCGTTGCAGTTACAGGCAGATGTCATTTTAACCGATGCAATGCCTTTAAAAGAATATGATAATGTGATTAGTGTAATTAAGGGTGATCAAAAAAGTATCAGTATTGCAGCCGGAAGTATTTTAGCGAAAGTAACACGTGATCAAATTATGGATGAATATGATGAGTGTTATCCGGAATATGGATTTAAACAACATAAGGGGTATGCAACTGCAAAACATTTAGAAGCAATTCAACATTATGGAGTTTTACCAATTCATCGTAAAAGTTATAAGCCAATTTCGAATTACTTTGCTTTAAAACTTGATTTATAATTTAGATAAATAAAGTCTTATTTCTATAATAAAGTAGGAGGGCTTTATGACAATTCGTGATTTATTAGTCCATTATGCTATAAAACATAAAGGAGATTATTTTAAAATTATATCGGCAATTAATAAAAAAGAGCCTGTCGATTATTTATTAACATCAAAACAAACGTTAACTATTTTGGATGAGCAGTATCCAAAGGCTTTAAGAAACTTAAAGTATCCTCCCTTAGTGTTATTTTATAAGGGAAATGTAGAGTTATTAAATAATCAAACGTGTGGAATAATAGGCTCGCGTAGTGTATGTGATTATGCAAGTAAAATGGTTCACTGTGTTACTGAGGAATTAAAAAAGAAATATACGATTGTTTCTGGTTTGGCGAAAGGGATTGATGCTTTAGCGCATCAAAATTCTTTAACAAATCAAACAATCGGAGTGATTGGTTGTGGGATAGATACCATTTATCCTTTAGAAAATAAAGAATTATATGAAATGATGGAGCACAAACATCTTATTCTTAGTGAGTATCCTGAACAAGTTGCCCCATTAAAACATCACTTTCCTTGGCGTAATCGTATCATTGCAGCCTTGAGTAATTTTCTGGTCGTGGTAAGTGCTGAGCAAAGAAGTGGAACTCTTACAACGGTAAATGCAGCATTAGATTTATCGAAAGATGTATATGTTATTCCTTATCCTAATGATAATATTTATGGAAAAGGATGTAATCAACTTATTAAAGATGGTGCACATTTATTGATGTTGGAAGATATTAAATTTTTGTAATTTATTTGATAAAATAAACATAGTATGGCAAAATTATTAAATATGTAATTGAGGTAGGAATGTAAAATGAAAAATCTGGTTATTGTAGAATCTCCTTCAAAATCAAAAACAATTGAAAAATATCTTGGCAAGGACTTTGAAGTCGTATCATCAGTTGGTCATATTAGAGATCTTGCGATTAAAGGGAAAGATGGACTAGGGGTAGATATTGAAAATAAATTTACTCCTACTTACATTGTTAATAAAGATAAAAAAGAAGTTGTAAAAGAATTAAAAAAGAAAATTAAGAAAGCGGATATGGTTTATCTTGCAACCGACCCGGATCGTGAAGGAGAGGCAATTTCATGGCATATTGCTAATGAATTTGAATTGGATTTAGATCTTCAAAATCGAGTTGTGTTTCATGAAATTACAAAAGATGCGGTTTTAGATGCATTTAAACATCCTAGAAGCATTGACATGGGGTTGGTTCGTTCTCAAGAAACACGTCGTATTTTAGATCGTATCATTGGTTTTAAACTGTCAACATTGCTTAAAAACAAAATTCGTAGTAAGTCAGCAGGTCGTGTGCAATCGGTTGCTTTAAAAATGATCTGTGATCGTGAAAAAGAAATTGCAGCGTTTGTTCCGGAGGAATATTGGAGTGTTGTGGCGCATTTTCAACAAGAAGATATTCCATTTACAGCTAGTTTGATTAAGATTAATAATAAGAAAGCTGTGATTTCTAATGAAGATCAAGCCAATGAAATTTATCAAAAAGCTTTGCATGATTATACAATTTCTAGTGTTAATAAAAAAGTAAAACTACGAGAACCGCGTTTGCCATTTATTACATCAACGCTTCAACAAGAAGCTTCGAATAAGCTTGGATTTAGTCCTAAAAAAACAATGACGATTGCTCAAAAACTCTATGAAGGAATTGATTTAAAAAATCAAACACAAGGGTTAATTACGTATATGCGTACAGATTCTACTCGTTTAAGTAAGGTTTTTGTAGATAGTGCGAAAGATTATATTTTACATGAATATGGAAAAGAATATGTTGGTCATTACAAAGTGAAAAATGAGGAAGGTTCTCAAGACGCCCATGAGGCAATACGACCTACCAATATTGAATTAACGCCTGAGAGTGTAAAGCAATATTTAACACCTGAGCAATATAAGTTGTATCGTTTTATTTATTATCGAGCATTAGCTTCTTTAATGGCTTCTGCACGTAATCATACGGTTAATGTTTTATTAGATGTTGAAGAATTACAATTTAGTGCGAATGGTAGTCAACTTGTCTTTGATGGATTTTTAAAGGTATATGATGAATACGATCATAGTAAAGATGTTATTTTGCCAACGTTAGAAGAAAAAGAAATATTAAAAGCTAAAAAGGTTGAAAAAAATCAGCACTTTACAGAACCTCCATCTCGTTATACAGAAGCAAAGCTTATCAAAGAGATGGAAGAAGATGGTATTGGCAGACCATCCACATATTCAACAATTATTGATACCATTCAACTGCGTGGTTATGTTGAATTAAAGAAGGCAACAGAAACTGGAAAAGTAAAATATTTCTTTCCAACGGAACAAGGTGTATTAACAGATGAAAAGCTTGGTCAGTTTTTTGATTCTATTATTAATGTAAAATATACAGCTAATATGGAAGAACAATTAGATGAAATTGCTTTAAATCATTTAGATAGTGTATCTTCTTTACAAGCATTTTATGATAAGTTTGAACCTTTGTTACTTCAGGCTTATGAAAATATGGAGAAAAAAGAGTTAGAGAAGACTGGTGATTTATGTCCATTGTGTAATCAAGAGCTTGTATTTCGTCAAGGGCGTTATGGAAAGTTTATTAGTTGTATTGCGTATCCGGAATGTAAGTATACGGCTAAAATTGAAAATCCGAATAAAGAAGAACCGGAAAAAACAGGGAAACTATGTCCTGAGTGTAATAACGAACTATTAAAGCGTAAGAGTCGTTTTGGTAATTATTTTTTAGGATGTAGTAATTTCCCTAAGTGTCGTTATATTGAAAACATAGAAGGTGAAAAAAGACCGTTTACAAAAAAGAAAATAACAAAGAGTAAGAAGACATCAAAAAAGGCGGTAAAGAAATAAGATGAATAGAGTGAAAATTGTAGGTGCAGGCTTAGCTGGAGTGGAAGCAGCCTATCAATTAGCAAAAAGAGGGTTACAGGTTGACCTTTATGAAATGCGTCCTACAAAGTCTACATTGGCGCATAAAACAGAGTATTTTGCAGAATTGGTGTGTTCTAATTCCTTGCGTAGTAATCAACTTACAAATGCGGTAGGAATTTTAAAAGAAGAAATGCGTATGCTTGATTCAATCATTATGAAGGCAGCGGATGCATGTAGTGTTCCAAGTGGCTCAAGTCTATCGGTAGATCGTGAAGGATTTTCCAAAATGGTTACACAACTTATCAAAGAGCATCCTAATATACGTGTCATTTATGAAGAAGTCACTGAAATTTTTGATGGACCAACGATTATTGCAAGCGGTCCTTTAACAAGTGATGCCTTAAGTGAAAAAATCAAAGATTTAGTACAACAGGAGTCATTGTATTTTTACGATGCTGCATCACCGATTATTGAAAAAAGCAGCATCAATATGGATATTGCTTATTATAAATCACGTTATGATCATGAAAATAAAGGTGATTATATTAACTGTCCAATGAATCAAGAACAATTTTTTGCATTTTATCAAGAATTAATTAATGCACAAACAATACAATTAAAGGAATTTGAAAAAGAAATATATTTTGAAGGATGTATGCCATTTGAAGAAATTGCAAGACGTGGTTATAAAACATTGTTGTTTGGACCAATGAAGCCGGTTGGATTAGAAAAATCCAAAGAGGATAAGCGTCCTTATGCAGTGGTACAACTTCGACAAGATGATGCGATTGCTTCCTTGTACAATGTGGTTGGTTTTCAAACTCATTTAACGTTTAAGGAACAAAAAAGAATATTACAAATGATACCTGGATTAGAAAACTGTAATATTGTTCGTTATGGTGTAATGCATCGAAATACGTATTTAAATGCGCCTAAGGTATTAAAAGCAACCTATCAATTTATTCATCGTGATGATTTGTTTTTTGCAGGTCAAATGACGGGGGTAGAGGGTTACATCGAATCTGCAGCTTCCGGGTTAGTGGCCGGTATTAATATGGCTCGTCTTCTGTTAAAGAAAGATTTAATTTATTTGCCAAGTACATGTATGATGGGAGCTATGGCAAATTATATTACAACAGCAAGTAAAAGCAATTTTCAGCCTATGAATGCGAATTTTGGCATTTTTTCTTTAGTAGATTCGTATGAAAAGCATAATAAAAAGGATGCTTATTGGCCACAAGCATCTAGAGTGATTAAAGAATACTTTTATGAAGAATTATGAGTATCGTGATTTATTTTTGAAACATTTAGCACTATCCAATACATCATCGGATAAAACAAAGGATAGTTATTTTCGAGATATCACTCGTTTCTTAGATTTTGTTGATGCAAAATCGATTTTTGATGTTAATAAAGAAGATGTCTTTGCATATACACAGCATTTAAGAAGTGGAAGTATAACAAGAGGGATTATCTCAAATCGTACTTTCGCAAGGAATATGGCTTGTTTACGATCGTTTTATCGTTTTTTAATCGATCAAAAATTAATTGATGAAAATCCATTTATACTTTATAAAAATCCAAAAGTAACAAAGAAGCTACCTGAGTATCTGATTTTTGATGATGTGATTACATTGTTGGATTCATTTAACTTAAAGGATCCCGTTGATGTAAGAAATCGTTTAATAACAGAGATTATCTATGCCTGTGGTTTGCGTGTTTCAGAATGTACAAATCTTAAATATTCGGATTTTGATTTCCAAGAGGAATGTTTAAGTGTAATGGGTAAGGGAAAGAAGTATCGATATGTACCTTTTTATCCAAGAATAAAGCAATTAGTAAAGTTATATATGAATACCTATTATCATGCAATAAATGATAAAGAGGAATATTTAATCGTGAATCAAAAGGGTAAAAAAATTTCTTCTCGCTTTATACAAGATATGTTAAAAAAACAAGGAATAAAAGCCGGTCTTACTATGAATGTTCATCCTCACATGTTAAGACATTCGTTTGCAACCCATTTATTGAATAATGGTGCGGATTTGCGAAGTGTGCAAGAGCTACTTGGGCATAGTCTTTTAAGTACAACACAGATTTATACCCATTTATCAAAAGAACATCTTAAAACCATTGTTGAAAATTACCATCCAAGAAAGAAGTAAAGCTTCTTTTTATGTTGAATATAGCAGTATAGTATGATATATTATTAAGTGGCATAAAATGCTAAATACACACACTATGAATTCATTGGTTCCGTGCTCAATTGAGTTACTAATGTTAGAAATAGTGGAGGAAACAAACGGAAAGAGAGGAAAAATTAATGTCAGTTGTTTCAATGCGTAAATTATTAGAAAGTGGGGTTCATTTTGGTCACCAAACTCGTAGATGGAATCCAAAAGCAAAACCATTTATCTACACAGCAAAAAATGGTGTATACATCATTGACTTAGCAAAAACACAAGTAGAATTAGAAAAAGCATACAATGCAATGAAAGATATTGCAGAAAAGGGCGGTAAAGTATTATTTATCGGAACAAAAAAACAAGCACAAGAAATTGTATTAAATGAAGCGTTACGTTCTGGTTCATTCTATGCAAATCAAAGATGGTTAGGTGGTACTTTAACAAACTTCAGAACAATCCAAAAGAGAATTAAACGCTTATTAGAAATTGAAGAAATGGAAGCTACAGGTACTATTAATGTATATCCTAAAAAAGAAGTAGTATTAATTAGAAAAGAAGCCTCTAGACTTGAAAATTTCTTAGGTGGTATTAAAGAAATGAAAAAACTTCCTGATGCAGTTGTTGTAATCGATCCAATGGAAGAACACAATGCAGTTGCAGAAGCTAAAAAATTAGGTATTCCTGTATTTGGTTTGGTAGATACAAACTGTGATCCTGCAGTTGTAGATTATCCGATTCCTGCAAATGATGATGCAGTAAAATCAATTCGTTTAATCTGTTCCGTGTTAGCAGATGCGATTGTTGAAGTTAAGGGTGGTCTATTACAAGATGCATATCAAGAAGATGCAGAAACAGAAGATATTACAATGTCAGATGTAATCATCAATGTTGAAAAAGTACATGAAGAAAATGAAAGACGTCGTAAAGCACGTAACGAAGAAAGAAAACCTCGTCAAGGTGGACGAGTTTCAGAAAGAAGAACTTTTATTAAACGTGATGAAGTAGCATCAGAAACAACAGAAGAGAAAAAAGAAGAAGTAAAAGCTGAAGGTAGTGAAGAAGTCGTTGAAAAACCGAAACGAGTTAGAAAACCTAAAGTAGAAGCTACTGTTGAGAAAAAAGATGAAAGTGAGGCTGAATAAGAATGATTACTGCCGCTTTAGTTAAACAATTAAGAGAAGTTACAGGCGCTGGAATGATGGACTGTAAAAAAGCTTTAACAGAAACAAATGGCGATATGGAAAAAGCTATTGACTGGTTACGTGAAAAAGGAATTGCGAAAGCTGCAAAAAAAGCAGGTCGTATTGCTGCTGAAGGTTTATCACGTGTTCTTGTAAATGGAAATAAAGCTGTTTTAGTTGAAGTAAACTCAGAAACAGATTTCGTGGCGAAGAATGAACAATTCTTAGCATTACTTGATAAAGTGACGACAACAATTTTAAATAGTAATGCAAAAACATTAGAAGAAGCCTTAGCGTTAGAAGTAGATGGTTCTAATTTAGATGCATTATTAGTAAATGCAACAGCTACAATTGGAGAAAAAATTACGTTGCGTCGTTTTGAATTAATTGAAAAAGATGCAAATGACACATTCGGTGCTTACATTCACATGGGTGGGAAGATTTCTTCTTTAGTTGTGCTTGAAGGTGCGACAAGCGAAGAAGTAGCAAAAGATATGGCAATGCAAGTTGCATCAATGTCTCCACAATTCGTTTCACGTGATTATATGCCATCTGATTTCATTGAACATGAACGTAGTATTCAATTTGAAATTGCAAAAAACGATCCTGCAAATGCTGGTAAGCCAGAAGGTATTATTGAACGTATGGTTGAAGGTCGTTTAAGTAAATCGTTGCAAGATATTTCTTTAGTGGATCAACCTTATTTTAAAGATAATGATTTAAAATGTGGTCAATTCTTAAAAAATAATAATACAGCTGTAAAATCATTTGTTCGTTATGCAGTTGGTGAAGGTATTGAGAAAAAAGAAGAAAACTTTGCAGATGAAGTTGCAAGTATTGTAGGTAAATAGTTATTTTAAAAGGGCATTTTTTGCCCTTTTTCTAAAAATAAGGAGGCATTATGAAATATAAAAGAGTATTACTGAAACTAAGTGGAGAAGCATTAGCCGGAAATGGTAATAATTTTGATCCAAACATATTGAAAGAGTTGGCTCTAACAATTAAAAAAGTGCATGAACTTGATATTGAAATTGCCATTGTTGTTGGTGGTGGAAACTTTATTCGTGGGAAATTTGCTGAAAGTTTAGGGATTGACCGTGTTCAAGGGGATTATATGGGTATGTTAGCGACAATGATTAATGCATTGGCAATACAAAGTGCTTTAGAACAAATTGATGTTCCGACTCGAGTTATGAGTGCGATTGATATGCCAAAAGTAACAGAGCAATTCATTGTTCGTCGTGCTAATCGTCACTTAGAAAAAAAACGTGTTGTAATCTTTGGAGCTGGTACAGGTAGTCCATTCTTTTCAACGGATACAACTGCTGCATTGCGTGCCTCTGAAATTAAAGCGGATGTAATCTTGATGGCTAAAAATGGTGTAGATGGTGTCTATAGTGCCGATCCGAAAACGCACTTGGATGCTTTTAAATTTGATGAAATTACCTATATGGATTTAATTAAAAATGGCTTAGCTGTTATGGATACGACCGCAACAAGCTTATGTAACGACAATAACATCGATTTAGTAGTCTTTAATATGAATAATATGGAAAATATTTTAAAGGCTGCTAAAGGTGAAGTTATAGGTACTGTAGTAAAGAAGGAGAAATAATATGAAACAATTTTTAGATTTATGCGCTGAAAAAATGCAAAAGGTTACAGAACAATTTTCTGAACACTTAAATACGGTAAGAACAGGTCGTGCGAATCCAGGACTATTAAATGATATTGAAGTGGATTACTATGGCATGATGACACCAATCAATCAATTAAGTTCGATTACGGTAAGTGAAGGTAAAACATTGGTGATTAAACCATTTGATTCACAAAGTTTAAAAGATATTGAAAAAGCAATCAATGCTTCTAACTTAGGATTACCTCCTCAGTCAGATGGTACAGTGATTCGTATTACTGTTCCATCACTTACAGAAGAAACACGTAAGGAATTAGTGAAGAAAGTAAATAAACACGCGGAAGAAGCTAAAGTTGCGATTCGTAATGTTCGTCGTGATGTAAATGAGCTTGTAAAAAAAGATGATACACTAACAGAAGATTTAGAGAAAGATTGTTTAGATAAAATTCAAAAAGAAACAGATAAGTTTATCGCTAAAGTGGATGAAATCGCTAAAGCAAAAGATGCTGAAATTATGACGATTTAAAATCATGTAATTATACATGATTTTTTTAAGCATATTTTTGTTGGGTAAAGTTAATAATATGCTAAAATAGTTATATTGAGGTGTAAGATGGAAAAAATACGTCATATAGCAATTATCATGGATGGAAATGGTCGATGGGCAAAATCACAAAATAAAATGCGTACATTTGGTCATTTAAAAGGTACAGATAATGTTAGAAATATAGCGATTGCTGCTAATGATCAAGGAGTAGAAGTATTAACTTTATATGCATTTTCAACAGAGAATTGGAAGCGTCCTAAAGATGAAGTAAGTTATTTAATGAAACTACCTGCTTTATTTTTTAATAAATTTATGACTGAGTTAATGGAAAAGAATATTCGAATTATGATGATGGGTGAAATGGATCAGATACCAAAAGAAACAGCTCAGGTTTTAATAAAAGCTATGGATCAAACGAAGAATAATACAGGCATGATTTTAAATTTTGCGATGAATTATGGCTCTAGAAGAGAAATGATTCTAGCAATAAATCATGTATTAAAAGATGTCAAAGAAGGAAAGATTGAGACTGTAGATGAAGAACGATTTGAGCAATATTTAATGACATCTAAGTTTCCACCGTTAGATTTATTAATTCGTACAAGCGGAGAGTATCGTATTTCAAACTTCTTATTATGGCAATTGGCTTATGCTGAACTTATGTTTGTAGATTTGCCATGGCCTGAATTTGATGAGCAACAGTTTTTAAAATGCCTTGAAAACTTTTACAAACGCAATCGTAGATTTGGAGGTATCTAGTTATGAAACAAAGAATTATGGTCGCACTACTTTTAATTCTTCTAGTTTTTCCACCTTTATATTTTGGAGGTTTTTTACTACATCTATTAGTAGCAGCTTTTATATTAATTGGATGTTATGAGTTTATCTCATTGCGAAAAAATAATTTTCAAATACTATTATATGTCATTATGTTGATTGCGTTTTGTTGTCTATATTTTTTTAAAGTGCAATATCAAATATTAACCTTAATTTCATTTATTCTTGTGTTATTTTTACTTGCTTTATTTGATGAAACTGTAGGATATGAAGATGTCACTGGTGTATTTACGATGACAATGTTATTTTATTTTGCGGTTGCTTCTATTTATAAGATATATAGTTATGGTGGATTATTGATGATTTATGTTGCGATTGCAAATTATGCAACAGATAGTGGTGCTTATTTTGCGGGATCTTTTTTTGGTAAACATAAGTTAATTGAACGTATTTCCCCCAAGAAAACAGTAGAAGGTTTTATTGGTGGGTGGATATTTAGCTTTATGATTTCATTTGCCTATGCATGCTTTGTAATACCACACTTTTTTTCATTGCATTTCTATTTGATTACTTCCTTTTTAATCCCTTTGGTTGCTCAAGTAGGGGATTTGGCTTTTTCATTAATGAAACGTCATTATGGTAAAAAAGACTTTGGAACTATCTTTTTAAGTCATGGTGGAGCCTTAGATCGTATTGATTCCTTATTATTTACTTTGGTATTTTTCTTTGGTATTTTAACGGTGATTGCATGAAGAAGATTGTATTGTTAGGAGCAAGTGGATCTATTGGTTTGCAAACAATTGATGTATGCATACACCATAAAGAATCTTTTGAAATTGTAGGTTTAAGTGTTGGACATAATATTGAAGTTTTAAAAGATATATTAACAAAGGTATCTGTGTCATATGTATGTACGGCACAACATCACAAAGAACTCATAGAAGAATATCCTAATATTAACTTTTTTCATGGTGATGAAGGATTATTACAGTTAGTCTCTTTATCTTATGATGTTTTAGTGAATGCTTTGGTTGGATTTGTGGGTTTAATTCCTACTTTAAAGGCAATTGAATTAAAAAAAGATATAGCGATAGCGAATAAAGAAACATTGGTTGTTGCAGGAAAGTTTGTAAATGAGGCTGTAAAGAAACATAAAGTTCAATTATTACCTATTGATTCTGAGCATTCAGCCATTTGGCAATGCTTAAAAGGCAATGATAGAAAAGAGATAAGTAAATTAATCATTACAGCCAGTGGAGGTTCTTTTCGAGATAAAACGCGTGAAGAGTTAAAAAATGTTACCGTGAAAGAAGCTTTAAATCATCCGAATTGGAATATGGGTGCAAAAATTACTATTGATAGTGCAACGATGATGAATAAGGGATTTGAAGTAATCGAAGCACACTGGTTATTTGATATTCCATTTGAAGATATTGAAGTTGTAATGCATCCTGAAAGTATTATACATTCAATGGTTCAATTTAAAGATTATAGTGTTTTGGCACAATTAGGTCTTGCAGACATGCGTCTACCTATCCAATATGCGCTTACTTACCCAAATCGTTTAGAAGTGTATAATAGTGAAGCTTTAGATTTAAGAAAGATAGGGAGTTTGCATTTTAAAGAAATATGTTTTAATCGTTTTCCATTGTTAAAGTTGGCATATGAAGTTGGAAAGAAACAGGGAACATTACCTGCTGTTTTAAATGCGGCTAATGAAGAAGCCAATGCATTATTTTTAAAAGGTAAAATACGTTTCTTAGATATTGAAGATTTAGTTATGGATGCATGTAAAGATGTATGGTTTAAACAAGATCCAAATTTAGAAGATATTTTAAAAGCCGATGCTTTAGCAAGAGAATATGTAAGAAGAAAAATAGAGGGTTTAAAATGAGTTTTATTTATTTTATAGTTTTAATTTCAGTTATTGTTACGGTGCATGAATTAGGTCATTTACTAGCTGCCAAAAAGTTTGGTGTATATTGTCATGAGTTTTCGATTGGAATTGGACCAAAACTCTTTAGCAAAAAGTTTAAAGAGACAACATATAGTATTCGACTTTTTCCCATTGGTGGATTTGTAGCAATGGCTGGAGATAATGAAAATGCTTTAGAAACCAAAGTAGAAGTCAATGTACCATTTCATAGAACATTACAAGGTATCAAGACATATCAAAAAATCATTATTATGCTTGCTGGTGTTATGATGAATTTTATATTATCTATTTTAGTTGTTATGAGTCTTTTAATTGTCAATAAAGTTCATATTAAAGCACCACTCCCTATTGTTGATGAAGTAGTAGCTGGAAGTGTAGCAAGTGAAGTTGGATTTTTAAAAGGTGATAAAATTTTAAAGGTCGAATTAGAGAATGGTGTTGTCATCAAACCAAAAAATGGTACAGAGATGGTAGCGTTTTTAGCTTCTGAAAGAGGTCTTAGAACGTATACAGTATTACGTGATCAACAAGAAATAACATTAAACGTTACGCCAATCTATAGCTCAGAAACGGAAACTTATGTAGTTGGTATACGTCTAGTTCCGGGAGAAAAAGTTAAGGTTACGATGTTAAATGCCTTTGGCTATACGATGGAGTATTTATTGGATAATGCTAATTTAATTTTTAAAGCGATTGGTCAATTATTTTTAGGTCGCGGATTGCAGAATTTATCCGGTCCAGTAGGTATATATAATGCAACAGCGAAGGCTTCCGATTTAGGATTTACAAGCTTTTTATCGATGCTTGCTTTAATATCATTAAATATTGGTATTGCAAATTTACTTCCTCTTCCTATTTTAGATGGAGGTCGAGTAGTTATCACATTATTAGAATCGATATTTAAAAAGCCGATAAACAAAAAAATTGAGATGGCTTTAATGAGTATTAGTATGATATTATTATTGATGTTGGTTATTTATTCAACCTATCGTGATATTATTCGATTATCTTAGGAGGATCTGTGATGAATGTGCTAAAGTATGTTGTTTTTGGAATTATTATTGGTGTATCTAATGTAATACCAGGTGTAAGTGGTGGTACAATGGCTATTATCTTAAACATTTATGATAAATTAATGGAACTGGTAACATTAAATATTTCAGTGATTAAAAAGAATTTATCGTTTATTATACCGTTATTATTAGGAGTTGCAGTAGGAATTGTTGGATTTAGCAAGTTAATGAAACTTTCCTTACAATATTATCCAACGCAAACCTTTTTTTGCTTCATAGGTATTGTTTTAGGTAGTTTGCCTTTGATTTTACATAAAGCCAAACAACATGAATCCATCCAAACAAAAGGTTACATTGCTTTTATATGTGCCTTAGGGATTATGATTGCTTTATCGTTTACAAATGGAGATAAAGAAAGTGCAAAAGAATTAATTAAATATACATCATTGAATGTAACATCGTTCATCGTTATTTTTTTATCGATGGCAATTGCTGCTGCTACAATGATTGTTCCGGGTATCAGTGGTTCATTGATTTTGATTATTATTGGAACTTATGGAACTATTTATGGATATATTATTGCTGAATTTTATATTCCATTATTGATTCCTGCAGGTCTAGGTGCAGTTTTTGGTTTAATTGGTGGTGCTAAATTAATCAAATATATGCTTCACAAGTATCATCAATTAACATATTGTATTATTTTGGGTTTGCTGATTGGTTCTCTTTTTGAATTATATAAACAAAGTGGTATAATAATAGCGTTAAATACTACATTCATTACTTCTTTCATCATGATGTTTTTGCTTATGGGTATGGTGTATTATTTTTCAAAACAAGAAATAAAGAGAGATACTATTGGAGGATAAAATGAAAATTTTAGTTACAGGTGGTACAGGTTATATTGGCTCACATACTTGCGTGGAATTAATCAAAAGTGGACATGAAGTGGTAATTGTAGATAATTTATATAATTCATCTATTACAGTGTTAGATGCAATTGAACATATTACAAAGGTAAAACCAACATTTTATCAAGTAGATATTTTGGATAAAATAGCATTAAATCAAGTGTTTTTAGAACATAAATTTGATGCAGTTATTCATTTTGCAGGTTATAAAGCAGTTGGTGAATCGGTAAGTATTCCGTTAACGTATTATCAAAATAATGTAGCCGGATCTTTAAATTTATATGAAATTATGAGGGAGCATAATGTTAAAAAATTAGTATTCTCTTCTAGTGCAACGGTATATGGTGATCCACATACAGTGCCGATTAAAGAAGATTTTCCATTAAGTACAACAAATCCGTATGGCACAACTAAATTGTTTAATGAAATGATTTTGCAAGATTTGTATAAGTCAGATCCAACTTGGTCAATTGCGTTATTAAGATATTTTAATCCAATTGGGGCACATGAATCAGGTTTAATTGGTGAAGTACCAAATGGTATACCAAATAATTTGCTTCCATACATTGCACAAACAGCAGTAGGTATTCGTGATTATCTAAGAGTGTTTGGTGATGATTACGATACAGTGGATGGTACTGGTGTTCGTGATTACATTCATGTTGTGGATTTAGCTCAAGGACATGTGAAAGCTTGTGAATATGTTATTCATCATGAATCCATTGAAGCCTTTAACCTTGGAACAGGAAAGGGCTATTCCGTACTTCAATTGAAGAATGCCTTTGAAAAAGCTAGCGGCAAAGAAGTGCCATTTAAGATTGTAGAACGTCGTCCGGGTGATGTTGCAACATGCTATGCAGATCCTACTAAGGCATTGGAATTACTAGGGTTTAAAGCAAAATGTGATGTGGATCAAATGTGTAAGGATAGTTGGAATTTTCAAAAGAATTTAAAGTAAGCTCTTAGATTATAAGGGCTTTTTTTATAAATATCTACTCTATTTGAGTGAGAATGTGATAGAATTATTATGGAGATTTAATATGAAAAATTTAACTAAAAAATTAAAAGTATTTGTTGTTGTATTAGGTATATTAGTGATTGCTAGTACAGCCTATTTATTTAAAATAAGTTTTTTTAAGAGTCCTGCAAAAGAAGAAATAAAGCTTCCTGAGCAAGGAAATTTAGAAAAGCCGGAAAAAAGTAAAGATTTAGATAAAATATTGGTTGATTTAATGGACTATAAAGTATATAAGTTCGATGATATTGACTTTAAGTTTGTAATTGCTAAAATTCGTGTTAAAGCGGAAGGTAGTTCTATTAATGTTTCTTTGGCAAATTTTAGAACAAGTGAAGGAATCTTATTAGATCAAGTAGATGCTTATGTACAACAATTGGAAAATAAGCAGTATTTTTTAGGAAAGCAAAATGTTTGGTTTGAATTAATATCGACGGATTCAAGTTATTTGGCGAATATCTTTATTCCGATAAAAGATAGAAATCAAAAAGATCTTATTGTTGATGTTAATTTAGGTGAAAAGAAACAATTAAAGTTTGATTTAACGAAAACAACATCAGATAGTAAATTATTGAAATATGTTGCAGATGATGTTATTTCGGATGGTAAAACATATCAAATGAAGGTTTCTAAAGCGTATGATATTACAGGGGAAGAGTTTACGGTTACCTTTGATGATGGTTATAGTGAAGAATATGTTGTGCCATCAACATCGCAAATTTATAGTTTTGATATTGAAGCGGTATCGTTGTGGGGAGATGAACTCGTGATTGAAAATGCTCGTTATGTAACGGATACAAGTGAAGTATTTGAGGCATTGCCAATTAATATTCAAAGTAATAAGTATGTGAATTTAGTAGGTTTAAAAATTACAGATAAGTCTATGGGTTCTTTGTTTTTTATGACGTTAAATCCAAGTAAAAATCCAATTACACATAAAGGAACATTACATTTAAAAATTAAAGGACAAATAAATGAGATTATAATCAATGTAGATTTGTAGAAAGGGGATTGTATGAAAACATTTATAAAAGGTATCTTATTATTGAGTTTAGTACTTGCTTCAATTCCTATTTTTGTAGTTGATGTACATGCAAATCAAATTGGTTGTAGTAATTACGAAGTGGCTTGGATTAATGATTCTGGTGGCTTTGATACAGTCGCTTGTTTTAATAGTTTTGATGCTGCTCGAAATAAAATGAATGAATTGCAAGGAGATCATGTTGTTCGTCATCATGCTTCGGGTAGTCCAAGTAAGATTATTGCGATGGTATCGGGTCTTGCTTATGCATATTCGTGGCGTATTAATCAAGTTACATTAAATATTTATGATAATCCAAATTTAAGTGGTACATCTACGTATGTTGCTTTGCATTATCCTTTAGAACAGGCATCAACGTACTCTTATAATGGTAAGGGTGATGGTGTTGTTGCAATGAACTTTGGCGGTTTTAAAGGCTATACACGTTTATATGGAGTTGATTTAGTACCGGAAAAATACTTACGTACAGATATTCCATTATATTTAGGTGGGCATAAAAATCATCGTTTAAATAGTGGAGTAAAGCCGGAAGATCCATTTTTAATGCAAGTTGGTCAGCCGTACTATACAATAGAACAAAATGGTAATTATCGTGACGTAGTTCTTCATTACTTTTTTGGTTGGTCAAAAAATGGTGGATATAATCACCGTTCTTTGGTGGTTGGTCCAGCTAGTGATTGGATGAGTGTTGGAAGTCGATACTATAGTGCGGATGGAATTCATTTCTATTCTGATCGTTCTTATAGTAATCTGGTTGGAACTTATTATAATTATTACCAATATTTATCAGCTCGTTCAAAGACGAATTTACCTGCTGAAGCATTCAATAAGTTTTTAACAGAAGCAAAAGGAATTACTCAAAAAACAACAAAGGGACAAAATTATTATAGTTTAAAGGCGAATCAATCTACGTTATGGGATGAAGGAGCAACGTTTATTGAAGCACAAAATAACTATGGTGTGAATGCTTTATTGTTATTTGCTCATGCAATACACGAATCTGGATATGGACGAAGTAATCTAGCTGTTTCTAAGTTTAATTTATTTGGTTGGAATGCAGTCGATTCTAATGTTGGGGCTGCCAATACGTTTCATTCGATTCGTGATGGTATTTTAGAAATGGCAGCAATTCATATTCGTGGATATATGGACGTGGATGATCCACGTAGTTTTGGTAGTCATTATGGAAATAAAGGTTCAGGTTTTGGGGTGAAATATGCCTCGGATCCATATTGGGGCGCTTCAATTAGCTCGATTGCTTATCGCATGGATAAGGTCTATAACAATTACAATGGTAATTTATCCGATTATAATCAATATTCTGTAGCATTGGTCAATAAACCTACAAATTTTTATTTGGATGCCGGTGGTATAAATCGAAAATATGATAGTTTAAATCGTTCCGGTTATCAATTTGTTTATACAGTAAATGTAAATGAAAACTTAGGAGAATTTTCTAAAGTACAATCAAGTAATGCGATTAATCCGGATGGTTCTTTGATTTTACATAAGAACTTTAGAGGTGTAAAGACGAATTATAATTTTAATTTAAGCCAAGTGTATGCAAGAAGTAGTGATCTAAAGTATATTAATGCACCAAAAGCAGAGTCAAACTTAGGAAAAGTTCCTACAGCAGATTATGTCTTTGATTTATCGAAATTGTCGTTTGAAAATAATCAAATTGTCTTTGATGGGAAAGGTTATCGACCAGGTATTCATATAAATGAAGAAAATAAGATTGTGCATGAATTATATTTTATCAACGATTATTACGAAGAAACTAAATATGATGCCACAACAACAATAAAAGATAAAGAAGTTGCAACTTTTAATAAAGTTTTAAATTTACAGGACATTAAAGAAGGTAAATACACTTTCAAGATTAAAACAAATTATTCTAAATATACTGAGTATAATGAAGAAACATATTTAAATTATAGTGGTGATTTACCTAAAGCTATTACATTGAATCAAATGAAATATGAACTTACTAAAGATGATCAACGTGTTTACTTAACCGTAAGCAAAGAAGCACCTAAGCCACCTGTAGTAAATGAACCTGAACAGCCAGAAGTGAAAAAGGTATATAATGTTTTACTTACGAAGTATGAGTTTAATGATACTGGTAAACTAACGCTAAGAGGTGTAGCGATGGTAGAAGGCTTAAATCATGATCAAGTGAAGCATCAAGTTGAAGTATATGATTTATTTGAAAATCGTGTTGCCCACACCTTTGATTTACAAAGTCATACGGGTGATTATAATCTTAGTGATGGTTTCAAAGATGGTTTTAATTATGATTTAGGATGGTTTGAAGGAACTATTGATACGACTACCTTTGAAAAGGGAAATTATAAGTTTAATTTAATCACAACAATTCAAGAAGAACGTTTTAGTAAATCGTTGTTTGCTTCTAGACAAGTGAAGGAATTACTTGGACAAACTATCAATGAAAGATATTATTCATTAAGAAAAGAAAAAGGATATTCAAATCGTTTTGAATTGCTTATTGATGATCAATTTATAGCAGGTGATAAGACAACATTACCATCTATAAGAGAAAGTTACTTATATGTAAGTGGAATAAAATTTAATACTGAGGCAAATACATTAACGATAGCTGGTACAAGTTTTATATGGAATGTTGATGCTACAAATATGAAATATAAATTGTATTTAATGAATAAAGATACAAATGAAATGAAAACGTTTGAGGCTGAAGCGATAAGTAGTTTAACAGAATTTCCATCGTGGAAACATTCTGAAAACATCACATCTTCTTATAACTACGATACGTCATGGTTTAGTTTTGATTTACCATTAGATCAATTCGATGGTGGGCGTTATTACGCTATTTTGCGTATTGAAAATGGTAGCTTAATTGATTATATTGATTTACGTTCTTCTTCATCAAAAATAAATATAAACCAACCATCTATTAAAGTAGAACGCATTAAGCATAATAAAAACATATTGGAATTTACAGTAACAAAATAAAGGATTGTATCCTAGGATACAATCCTTTATTTTATTTGAGTGTATTATATACATCTTGTAACGATATAGCAGAATTTTCAGAATACTGTATTATAAAGTCGTTTTTTTCATAGCGAGGTATAATGTGAAAGTGAATGTGAAATACAGTTTGCCCTGCCATTTCTTCATTATTTTGAACAATATTAATACCTTTACAACCTGTTTTATCTTTAATATGTTTACTTACTTTTTGAATAGATGAAATTAAACTGTGTAAAGTGTTTTGATCAACATCATAGATTGTATCGTAGTGTTTTTTGGGTATAACTAATGTATGACCAAATGTAGAGGGTGAAATATCTAAAAAGGCTAAAGTTGATTCATCTTCATAAATGATATTGCTTGGAATTTCTCGTTGGATGATTTTGCAAAAAATACACATAAAATAAGACCTCCTTAAAATATAAAGCATATTAATACACATTCATTATATAATATGTTAAGATAATAAAAAATAGGAGGAAGAAAATGAGTTTATTAGATAAAGAATTAATTGATTTTAAATTAGAAGCTTATCACAACAATGAATTTAAAACTGTAACAAAAAAAGATGTTGAAGGAAAATGGGCAGTGTTCTTTTTTTATCCTGCAGATTTCACTTTTGTTTGTCCAACAGAATTAGAAGACTTAGCAGAAAAATACGATACAATTAAAGAAATGGGAGTGGAAGTATTCTCAGTAAGTACAGACACACATTTTGTTCATGCAGCTTGGCACAATGAATCTTCAGCAGTTGGAAAAGTAAAATTTCCAATGATTGGCGATCCAACAGCTGTATTAGGTAAATTCTTTGATGTATATAACAGTGAATCAGGTTTAACTGGTAGAGGTACGTACTTAATTAATCCTGAAGGTAAAGTTGTTCTATATGAAGTAAATGCGGATGGCGTTGGACGTAATAGTGATGAATTAGTTCGTAAAATTCAAGCAGCTCAATTTGTTGCGAAAAATGGTGTTGTATGTCCTGCGAAATGGAAACCAGGATCTGATACATTAAATCCGGGTTTAGATTTAATCGGTAAAATCTAGTTTAAATATATTGATACCTCTAGCTGTAATAGATAGAGGTATTTTTTCTATATAAAAAGGATGCATCTTACAAGAAGCATCCTTTTAGAATCTTATTGATTTACTTTTTTATTATTAATTTCTTTCTGATTTAAATATGTTGGATAAGATTCTTTAAACTGTTGATAAATATCAATGTCATATAATGTAAAGTTATATTTTTTGAAATAATAACTTAAAGCAGATTGTACAACTTCTTGATCATGTGCAATTGATTCAATAAATTCATCTTTATAGGTTGTTGGATCAACTGAGGTAATATTTACAAGATAATATTTTGTATTTTCAGCATCAATTAATACTTCTGATAAACCTACTGTTTCTGCTTTATCTAAATAAAATTTAATAGGACTAGCTAAAAGAGATTTTGAAGTATAAATTAGTTCATCAGGATTACTTGATGAATTCATTTGGCTTGCGATTTCTTTAAAATCTTTTCCTTCCGTTAATGCAACATAAGCATTTTGTGCTGTATCTAAGTTATCAAAAGTCATAATTTGAGCTTTTTTAGGTAAATAACTATCAAGATATGTTTGTAGATTTTCGTTTAAGTATACATTGTTTAATTCTTGCACCTGAAGCTGTTGCAGGATTGTATTTTTAACAAATTCTTCTTCAGATGCATAACCATAACTTGAAATAATGCTAGAGAAATTATCGCCATATAATTTTTTTATGTTTTCTAACTCACCAAGAGCTTTTTCCATCAATGCATCATTGTTTGTAATTTCTTTTTCGATAAAGTAATCAGTAGCTTCTTCAATGATGTAAAACGATGATCCGGAGTTCTTTAAAGTTTGATAGATTTCACCTTTCGTAATCTTGGTATTTCCAACCGTTAGTAATTCATCGTTGGCAAATGAGATATTTGCACTAGCATTTTTCCCACATCCACTTAATATAAGTAGTGAAGTTAATAGTATTGTTAACTTTTTCATCGTTATTCTCCTATTCCCATATGTTTCTTTAAAGCTGTTTCCAATTCTTCATTTGCAAAAGTAATATTTAGTTCTTGCGCTTTATTCCAAACAGCTTTTGATGCAATGGTTGGATCATTGTTAATCATTGCGTTATAAAATTGTTCTTGTTGTTTTAATTCTTCAAGATTAGTTGAATCTACTTTAATGATGTGATAGCCAAATTCACTTAAGACTAAATCACTTACATCACCTTCGTTTAATGCCAATGCGGCATCTTTAAATGGTGTTACAAATTGAGTTGTTATATCCATGTAACCTAATGATCCACCATTTGCAGCACTTCCATCTTGCGAGTACTCTGCTGCAACTTTTGTAAAGTCTTCGCCATTTTCTAGGGCAGTTTGTACGGATTTTACTAATGCAAGTTCTTCTTCGGTTGGATTTGCCGGATCAGCAAGTTTAATTAGAATGTGACTTACCATACGTGGTTTAAATGCTTCGTTAAATGCCGGATATACTTCATCAATATGAGCATTGACATAGTCTTCAATCAGTTGATTAAACTTTAATGAAACTGTGTAATATTGAGGTAAATCTTTCAATGATGTATAACCTAAGTTTTTTAATTGAGATACAATATAAGCTTCATAGTGTTCTGTACCGTAGCTTTGAATTGCTCTTTGAATTAAATCATCTGAAAAGTGTTGTGCTTGCTCTTTGATTTCATCCGTTGTTTCTACACCTTGATCAATCACTGCTTTTTGAAGAGCGTTATAAACACGTTCCACTCCATATTTTTCATATAGTACTTCATACATTTCATCGGCTGTTGAAATTTTATCACCAATTGTATAAATAACATCTTTGCCATCTACTTTTTTTCCCTGCAGGTAGTTAAACTCACCGGCAGATATTTTTTCGTATACGAAGTAGCCTAAAATTGTTACTAAACAAAGTGCAATTACTCCAACAAACCAGTAATTTTTAATTAATCCCTTGTTGTCTTTCATTTTGTTCCTCCTTATATAAAGCAATGATAATTATAAGTTATTTTATCTATTATTGCAATTTAGATGTAATAAAGTGCGTTATAATTAGTATAAGATAAGTTATATGTTATAATGATTCAGAATTGTGGAGGAAATAAAATGGGAACTTTAGATATTAGAAATCTATATGTTGAAATAGAAGGTCGTGAAATTTTAAAAGGAATAGATTTAACGATCAAAGACAAAGAAATTCATGCTTTAATGGGTCCAAATGGTAATGGGAAATCAACATTATTGGCAGCTATTATGGGTCATCCTAAATATGTCGTTACAAATGGTACAATTACATTTGATGGTCAAGATGTTTTAAGTATGAGTGTTGATGAAAGAAGCAAAGCCGGTTTATTTTTAGCTATGCAATATCCGGCTGAAATTACAGGTGTAACAAATAGTGATTTTCTACGTGCTTGTTTAAATGCTCGTAGTGAAGAGCCAATTCCATTGTTCCAATTTATTAAGGAAATGGAAAGTAATATTAAAAAATTAAATATGAAAAAGGACTTGGCTCATCGTTTCTTAAATGAAGGTTTTTCAGGTGGAGAACGTAAGCGTAATGAGATTTTACAAATGCGCATGTTAAAGCCATCAATTGCAATGTTAGATGAAATTGATAGTGGACTTGATGTGGATGCGATTAAAGTGGTATCAGCTGGTTTAGATGAAATGGTAAAAGAAAGTAATATGGGGCTTTTGGTTGTTTCTCACTATAAGCGTTTTTATCAATTAATTAAACCAACGCATGCACATGTTATTGTTGATGGTAAGATTGTGGCTCAAGGTGATTATGAATTGGTAAATAAAATTGATGGTGAGGGCTATGATTGGTTATATAAAGAATTAAAGATTAAGCCTAAAACCGAAACTCGTCCAATTGTATACTCTTTAGGAAGCTGTGCTGTAAATAAAGGTGTAAAATAATGGAAGAAACATTAGTGTTGAAGCCTGGATTTAATACATATACCATTGATACGAAAGAAGATTTAAAATTATCAATTGTTGGTCATGCAATGGATAGTTCATTGTATGTATTAATCAAAAGTGCTAAAAAAATTAATTTACATACATTATTTTCAGATGGAAATTATCATATCCTGTATTGGAATGATTGTGATTTTAATGTGGTTATCAACGAAGCAAATGAATTAAAAGAAAATAGTGTTGTTAAGGTAGCGTTTGGTCAATTATCAATGGGTAATGTTATCTATGATAGTAAAAGTGTTTTAGAGTGTCCAAACAGTACTTTACATTTAAAAACAGCTACTTTAAATAATAATGACAAGTCATATCGTATTGAATGTATTAATAGTAATGTAAATACACATGTAGAAATGGAAAATCACTGTATTAATACGGAAAAAGGTGTGTTTGCATTAGAGGCAATTGGTAATATTATTAAAGGAAGTAAAGGCGCTACTAATTTTCAAACAAGTCGTTGTTTAACATTTGGCGATATTAAAAAAGCCAATATTAGTCCGTTACTATTGATTGATGAAAATGATCTACAAGCTTCTCATGCAGCTTCGGTTGGACAAATTGATGAAAATCAAATGTATTATTTACAATCAAGAGGATTAACATATAAAGAAGCAACAAATTTAATTACGATTGGATATTTAACTCCAATTGTTGACTTTATTGATGATGAGCAATTAAAAGAATTATTAAAAACAAAAATAGAAGATAAGGTGAATGCATTATGCTTGATTTAACGAACATTCGTAATGAGTTTCCAATGCTAAAGAAAAATAATTTAGTTTATTTTGATAATGCAGCAACGACATTTAAACCATATAAGGTGATAAATGCAGTTATGGATTACTATGAAAATTGTTCTGTTAATGTTCACCGAGGAGACTATGATTTGTCTTTTCAAGTTTCAAACCAATTTGATCAAGCTAGAGAAGCAGTAGCGAAGTATTTAAATGCAACTAGTAAGGAAATTGTTTTTACAAGTGGAGCTAGTTCTTCATTGAATCTTGTTGCCTATGGATATGGACAAAAGTATTTAAAAGAAGGCGATGTTATTTTATCGACAGAGGCAGAACATGCGAGTAATATTTTACCTTGGTTTAAGGTAAGTGAAGTTACAAAGGCCAAAATAGAATATATTCCGTTAAATGAAGAAGGTATTTTAAGTATTGAAAACTTTAAAAAAGCGATGCATGATAAGGTAAAAGTTGTTACATTAGCGCAAGTTTCTAATGTATTGGGACATAAAGTACCAATGAAAGAAATTTGTAAGATTGCACATAGTTATGGTGCTGTTGTTGTTGTGGATGGAGCGCAATCTGTCCCTCATTTAAAAATGGATGTTCAGGATTTAGATATTGATTTTTTAGCGTTTAGTGCTCATAAAATGTGTGGTCCAACAGGGGTTGGTGTATTATATGGTAAATATGATTTACTACAAGCAACAGATCCATTCTTATTGGGTGGAGGTTCGAATGCTCGCTTTGATATCTGTGGTAATATTTTATTAAAGAATGCACCTTATAAATTTGAAGCAGGTACTCCGGCAATTGAAGGGGTATTGGGCTTAAAAGCGGCTGTTGAATATCTAATGGATATTGGTATGGAACATATTGAAGAATATGAAAAAGAATTAAATCAGTATTTTGTTGAAAAACTTCGTCCGTTAGAGCATGTTGTGATTTATAATCCATCTGGTACTTGTGGTATTGTTACTTTTAATGTAAAAGGGATTTTTGCTCAAGATGTTGCCAGTTATTTAAGTAGTAAAGGGTTTGCTATACGTGCAGGAAATCATTGTGCAAAAATTTTAATAGATGTCATTCAAGCATCAGAAACATTACGTGCTAGTGTCTATTTTTATAATACGAAAGAAGAAATTGATGCGTTTATTCAAGCGTTGAGTGAAATTACACTTGAAAAATGTATCGCAGTTGTAATCTAGGAGAGTACTATGACATATTTTGATCAAAATTTAATGAGAGCTATTATTATGGATCATTATACAAATCCACGCAATAAAAAACTAGTGGAAGATGAAAGCTATAAGACAAAGCATATGGCGAGTGAATCATGTATTGATGATATTTATGTACAAAGTAAAATTGAAGATGGTGTGATTAAGGATTTGCGTTTTGATGGGGTAGCATGTACGATTTCAACAAGTTCCACTTCTATTATGACTGCATTATTAAAAAATAAAGACATCAAACAAGCAAAGCATATCATTGCACAATACCGTGCTATGTTAAATGAATTGGATTATGATAGTGAGCTTTTAGAAGAAGCAAATTGTTTTTGTAATTTATCAAAACAAGCCAATCGCATTAAATGTGGGTTGATTGGTGTCGATGCGATTAGTGAATTAATCGAAGAAAATGAGGTGTCAAATGACGAACAATAAGAATGAAGAATTTTTAAATAGCCAGCTAGAGTATAAATATGGATTTAAAGATGAAGTAGTAAATGTTTATCAAACTGATAAAGGTTTAAATGAAGAAGTCATTAAAGCTATTTCTGCCAAGAAACAAGAACCTCAATGGATGTTAGAGTTTCGTTTGGATTCTTACCATAAGTTTAAAGCTATGCCACAGCCTAATTTTGGTCCAACTTTGGATATAAACTTTGATGAGTTTACTTACTACATTAAGTCAAGTGATAAATCAGAGTCTTCTTGGGATGATGTACCGGAAACGATTAAGAATACGTTTAATAAATTAGGGATTCCGGAAGCTGAACAAAAGTTTTTAGCTGGTGTATCTACACAATATGAATCTGAAGTAGTGTACCATAATATGTTAAAGGAAGTAGAAGATAAGGGTGTTATCTTTTTAGATACGGATAGCGCTTTAAAACAATATCCAGAATTATTTAAAGAATATTTTGCAACAGTGATAAGTAATCATGATAATAAGTATGCAGCATTAAATAGTGCGGTTTGGTCTGGTGGTTCGTTTATTTATGTGCCAAAAGGTGTAAAGTTAGATAAGCCTTTACAGTCTTATTTTAGAATTAACTCAGAACAAATGGGTCAATTTGAACGTACTTTAATTATTGTAGATGAAGGTGCAGATGTACATTATGTTGAAGGTTGTACAGCTCCGGTTTATTCAAAGGATTCTTTACATGCTGCCGTTGTTGAAATTATTGTAAAAGAAAATGCGAAATGTCGATACAGCACAGTGCAAAACTGGTCAAATAATATTTTGAATTTAGTAACGAAACGTGCAGTTGTAGATGCTTATGGCACAATGGAATGGATTGATGGAAATATTGGTTCTTCCATTACGATGAAGTATCCTGCGTGTATCTTAAAAGGAGAATATGCGAAAGGGATTACTATTTCGATTGCAGTTGCAGGTAAAAATCAAATTTTAGATGCAGGAGCTAAGATGATTCATCTAGCACCATATACAACCAGTACCATTGTATCGAAGTCGGTAGCTCGTAATGGTGGTGAAGTAGATTACCGTGGATTAGTGTATCATGGTAAAGATGCCTATAAAGCAAAAAGTAAAATTGAGTGTGATACTTTAATTTTAGACAGTATTAGCAAATCAGATACCTTACCGATTAATGAAACGGTAAATAGCCATAGTACCATTGAACATGAAGCAACGGTTTCTAAGATTTCAGAAGAACAACTGTTTTATTTAATGTCACGTGGGTTAGATGAAGAAACCGCAACAGATATGATTGTGATGGGCTTCTTAGAACCATTTACACGTGAGCTTCCAATGGAATATGCAGTTGAGTTAAACCAATTGTTAAAACTTGATATGGAGGGTTCTGTTGGATAAAGCATCGATTCGTAAATCTAAGATGTTTTTAAGAAGAGCTTTGTCAAAAGAAGATAAAGCTCTTTTTGATATGGATATCTTTAAACAAGCCATTACATATATAAATAAGAACGATGTTGTGGGTGTATATGTCAGTAGGATGGATGAAGTAGATACATTTTTACTCATAAATTATCTTTTAAAACACTGTATTAAGGTGGCTGTTCCAAGGGTTGTAAATCAGGATTTAATCTTTTATAAAATTACAGATGTCAATCAACTGGAAGAAGGTCATTTTCATCTTTTAGAACCTACAACGAATCTAGTAGTGGATAATATCTCGATTATGTTTGTACCTATGCTTGCATATGATCAATATAATCATCGTATAGGGTATGGAAAAGGGTTTTATGACCGATATTTTGCAAGTCATCTATGTTTTAAAATAGGATTAGCTTATGATTTTTATTTTGTAGATTTTATTGAAACCAATGAAACTGATGTAAAGTTAGATGTTATAATTGTTAATAAGAGGTAGTGCCATGTATCTAGTTGAAGTCTGGATTAGTCATCCTATTTTTAAAATTGATCAAACTTATACATATAGTTGTAAACAAGAAGTTCATGTTGGTTGTCGTGTGCTTGTTTCTTTTCATAAGCAAATATTAGTTGGATTTGTTGATCAAGTACAATTAGTTGATGTTTTACCAACCGTTGAATATGAAGTAAAAGAAATATATCAGGTAATGGATGAAAGGCCAATTTTAAATGAAGAATTAATGGCTTTAGGAAAATGGATGGCGCAAACAACCATTAGTCCTACTATTGCGTGTTATCAAGCTATGTTACCTAGCAGTATTAAACCATCAAATCGTAAGCAAAAAATCGTTATGAAAACGATGGTGAAGTGTAATAAAGACTTTGATACCACTTCTTTAAAAGAGGATATAAAAGAATTTTTATATACATTTAAAGAGCCAATGCTTTTAAGTGAAGCTAGAAAGATTAGTCTAAGTCGTGTAAATCGTTTGCTAAAGTTAAATGCTTTGATAAAATATGAAGTCAACTACAGGAAGAATACTTTTCAGGCACAGGGCACTTTAAAAACATTAACCACAAATCAACAGGCGTGTTATAAAGAGATTATGGAAACGCATCATACTACATATGTATTGCATGGAATTACAGGCAGTGGAAAAACGGAAGTGTACTTGCATTTGGCATATCAAGCTGTAAAACAAGGGAAACAAGTATTAATTTTAGTGCCTGAAATAGCACTTACGGCTATGATGATACAAAGAGTAACTGCGATCTTTGGTAATGATGTCGCTATTTATCATTCAGGTTTAAATAATAGTGAGAAATATCAGCAGTATCAATTAGTTATGAATAAAGAAGTTTCAGTTGTTGTAGGAACCCGATCAAGTATTTTTATGCCTTTTGAACAGCTTGGCTTTATAATTTTAGATGAAGCTCATGATGCTTCTTATAAACAAGATAAAGTACCTTGTTATAACACCATTGACATTGCAATAAAACGCAATGAATACTTTAAAGGAAAAGTAATCTTAGCCAGTGCAACACCGTTAATTGATACATATGCCAAAGCAATAAAAAAGGTATATCATTTGGTAACCTTAAATCAAAGAATTAATAAGCAAATGCCTATAGTAAAGCTAATTGATATGCAAAAAAGTATGAAAGAAGATCATAAAGCGATTTTATCTAAATCACTTTTACAAGCAATGGAAGAAACGTTAGCGAAAAAACAACAAATCATTATCTTATTAAATCGTCGAGGTTATACCACTTTATATCAATGTAGTAGTTGCCAGCATGTGATTATGTGTGATTGTTGTGATGTTGCGATGAGTTATCATCGTAGTGATAATTGTTTGAAATGTCATGTTTGTGGGTTCATCAAACCTTTACCACAAACTTGTCCTAGTTGTGGTTATCATAAATTTTCAACGTATGGTTATGGAACTCAAAAAGTAGAAGAGCTATTGAATATGAGGTTTCCGGAAGCTAGAGTTTTAAGGATGGATCAAGATACGACCGGACATAAAAACAGTCATTTCCATATGCTAAATGCTTTCGAGAAGCAAGAATATGACATTTTATTGGGGACTCAAATGATTGCAAAAGGCTTAGATTTTCCTAATGTGTCATTGGTAGGTATTTTAAATGCGGATGCAGGATTAAACCGCTTGGATTATCGTAGTGTGGAGACAACCTTTGATTTAATCGTACAGGCAAGTGGTCGTAGTGGACGCAGTCATACCAAAGGGAGTGTCATGGTACAAGTATTTCATGCAGATCATTATGCAATTCAATGTGCAATTAAAAATGACTATCCATCTTTCTTTGTGCAAGAAATGAAGTTTCGTCATTTAGGACAATATCCACCATACACTTATTTTATTGCTATATATATTAGTGATATTTATGATCATGTTGCATTAGAGTCATTACAGTATTTACTTTCATTATTTGAACAATGTTCTTTTGAACGTTTAGGTCCTAGTAAAATTTTAAAGTTAGTGAATTATCATCGCTATCGTTTCATTATTAAAGGCAAAGATTTACAAGCAATGCAAAAAGAAGTATATGAAATTATTAAATTATATTTTGATAAGAAAGGAAAAAGTAATATTAGGGTTGATGTAAATCCGTATTATTTAGATTAATATGAATCAAAGAGAAATAGCTTATCAATTATTACAAGAAATAATGCTTGATGGAAAGTATAGTAATCTTATTATGAGGCAAACATTAATGAAGGTAGATCCATTAAAGCGTGGATATATCAGTGAAGTCGTTTATGGTGTATTAAGAAATTATCGTTATCTAAGGTATCAATGGATGGACTTAGTGAAACATAAACCGAAAAATAAAATTGCGATTTTAATCGATATGGCAATTTATTTATTGTTATATACCAATGATCCGGATTATGCAGTTGTTAATGATGCATGTATATTAGCCAAGAATCAAAAAGGGTTTGTCAATGCTGTATTAAGGAGATTTTTAGCACGCAAAGAGAAAAAATTACACCTAGATTCTTTTGAGCATCTTGGTATTTATTATTCGCTTCCTTCGTGGGTTGTTGCAATGTGGCATAAGCAATATGGAAGTGAAACTACACAAAAAATATTAGAATCTAAACTAAAAAAAGCGACTATGTTTTATCGTTTGAATGCTGGTTATACCATTCAAGATATTGAACACCTAGATGTAAAACAAATCGATGATACTTGTTTTACAAGTAAGTATAATTTAGTTCATACGAAAGAATTTATTCATCATGTTTTTGATATACAAGACTATGGAAGTCAACAAATTGTAAAGTTACTCCAAGTAGATAAACATCAAGATGTTTTGGATATATGTAGTGCTCCTGGTAGTAAAACAGTTCAAATTGCCTCAGCGTTAGGGCATACAGGAAGTCTTATTGCTTGTGATATACACTTGCATCGTTTGCAACTAGTGGAAGAAAAAATGCGTAGTTATGGTTTTTTGAATCTTCAATATCAAGTATGTGATGCAAGTACGGTAAAATTTGACAAAGTCTTTGATCGTATTTTATTAGATGTACCATGTAGTGGTTTGGGAACATTGAGTCATAAATGTGAAATTGCAATGCGTATACAACCGGAAACCATTGATGAATTGGTTGCATTACAGGCAAAGATTTTAGAAAATATTACTAAGTATGTAAAGGTCAATGGTTATTTTGTATATAGTACCTGTACATTAAATAAGAAAGAAAATGAAAAACAAATAGAACACTTTTTATTAAAACATGGAAATTTTAAATTAGTTCAACAACGTACTATCTTTCCTTTTGAGTTTGATAGTGATGGTTTTTATATGGCTTTATGTCAAAGAATAAAATAGTGTGGTAAAATATTTGGGGTGAAGATATGAATACAATCTATGATTTTACATTAGAACAATTAGAGGAATTTGTTGTAGATACTTTAGGATTAAAGAAGTATCGTGCAAAACAAATCTTTTCATGGTTATATAAAAAACGTATAGTAGTGTTTGATGCAATGAGTGATGTTGATCATAAAACATTAGACTATTTAAAACAAGAATTTATCATAGATCCGCTTATACTTGTAAAAAAACAAGAAAGTAAAGATGGTACGATTAAATATCTGTTTAAACTTCAAGATGGTGCTTTAATTGAAACGGTTTTAATGAGTTTTAGTTATGGTAAAAGTGTATGTGTAACATCTCAGGTTGGTTGCAATATGGGTTGTAAGTTTTGTGCCAGTGGTTTATTGAAAAAACGAAGAAATTTAACAGCTGGTGAAATCGTTGCACAGATTATGTATGTACAACGTTATTTAGATGAAACGGAAGAACGTGTAAGTAATATTGTTGTTATGGGGACGGGTGAACCGTTTGATAATTATGATCACGTGATGAACTTTTGTCGCATTGTCAATCATGACTTAGGTTTAGCGATTGGTGCTCGTCATATTACGATTTCAACTTGTGGCATTGTTCCTAAAATTAGACAATTTGCAAAAGAGAAAACACAGTTTAATCTGGCGATTTCGTTGCATGCGGCTAATGATGAACTTCGTAGTGAATTAATGCCTATTAATCGAGGTTATAATTTAAAGGAACTTATAAGTGCATTGAAAGAGTATAGTACTTTAAATAATCGTCGTATTACATTTGAATATATTTTATTAAAAGATGTAAATGATTCAAAAGACGATGCAAAACAATTAGCAAAATTAATTTCAGGCATGAATGCCTATGTCAATTTAATACCGTATAATGCAGTAAGTGAACATGGTTATCAAGGTGTAAGTGATATCGAAGCTTTAAGGTTTTATGATACTTTAATGAAACTGAATGTAAAAGCAACTCTACGTGCAAGACAAGGGGATGACATTGATGCTGCTTGCGGACAGTTGCGTGCAAATTATAAAAATGGAGAACAAACGTGAAGTGTTTTGGAGCAACCGATAAGGGATTTCTACGTAAAATGAATCAAGATAGTTATATCATTGCCTATAATGAAGTAGGCGATGTTTTAGCTGCGGTTGCGGATGGTATCGGTGGTGGTAATTATGGAGAAATTGCTTCTCAAGAAAGTATTAATTATTTAGCTCAAGTCTTTCAGGTGCATCGTGGTTTTAAGGATGACATTGATATTGAGTCTTTTTTAAATTATCACATTCGTAAGGCAAACGAATTGGTATATGTATTATCAACCACATCAAAAAAATACCAAGGTATGGGAACAACACTTACAGGTATTTTAATTACCAAACATGCACATTATATCTTCAATATTGGGGATAGTCGTGTTTATGGTGTAAAACATCATCAACTTCATCAATTAACCAATGATCATAATTTATATAATGAGCTGTTAAGAAGTGGAAAGGTAACTCCACAAGAGGCAGGTATGCATCCTAAGGCAAAATCGATTACTAATGCCTTAGGAATATGGGCAAGTGTAAATATAGACTTAATGAAATTGAATACATATTATGATGTATATTTGATATGCAGTGATGGCTTATTTGGATATGTTGATGAACAGTATATTTCTAAGATTTTAATAGAAAATGAGACTGTTTCAAATAAAGGGAAAAAATTAATGCAGTTAGCCCTTGCAGCTGGTGGATACGATAACATTACTGAAATTTTAATACAAATGGAGAAAGGAGCACAAGATGAGTAGAGTGATTGCAAATCGATATGTCTTACTAAAACATATTGGTAGTGGTGGTATGGCAGATGTATATTATGCCAATGATACGGTTTTAAATCGTGAAGTGGCGATTAAAATCTTACGTGGAGAACTAACGAGTGATCCGGTATCTATTTTACGTTTTAAACAAGAAGCTTGTGCATCAAGTTCTTTAATTCATCCAAACATTGTTGAAATATATGATGTAGGTCAAGATCAAGATAAAAGTTTTATCGTTATGGAATATGTTAAAGGAAAAACCTTGAAACAGCTTATTAACGATCGTGGTGCGCTTTTAAAAGAAGAAGCGGTTCATATTATTAAACAGTTGACAAATGCTTTAATTGAAGCACATCGTAATGGTGTTATTCATCGTGACATTAAACCTCAAAACGTATTGGTGAAAGATGATGGTACAATCAAGGTCGTAGATTTTGGAATTGCTCTTGCAAATGATGCCCTACAGTTGACGCAGACAGATTCGGTTATGGGTTCTGTACATTACTTAGCTCCAGAGTTGGCTCGTGGTGAAAATGCTACAGCGCAATCGGATTTATATGCTTTAGGCATTGTGTTTTATGAATTGTTGACAGGGAAAGTTCCATTTAGTGGAGAACAAGCTGTAAGTGTTGCTATATCTCACATGCAGAATGAAATGCCCTCTGTAAGAGATATTAATCCAACTGTTCCGCAATCCATTGATAATATTATTCAAAAGGCATGTGCAAAAAATAGATTGCATCGTTATGCTAATGGATATGAATTATTACAGGACTTAAATAGTTGCTTCGACAGCAAACGTGCTAATGAAGCAAAATATAAACATCAAGCACCGGAAGAAAATTATACAAAAGTGATTAGTAAGCTTGCGGATTCTAAATCGGTTGAACCTCCAATAAAAAAAGCTTCTGTCCATAAAAAGAAAGAAAAGAGTTATGCTGGTTATGTGATGATTTCTTTAGCAAGTGTAGTTGTTGTTTTAATATGTGTGTTTCTTTTATATGTTTCTGGTGTCATTGGTAAACAAAATAAAACAGTCAAGGTACCCAATATACTTAATTTAACTGTAGAGCAGGCAAGTGAGGTTTTATTAGAGTCTGGTTTAGATTTAGATCGCCAAAATATTAAGCGTATTTTAACAAATGATGTTGAAAAGGGGTTGATTATTGAAGTAACTCCGGATGTAGATACTTCAGTCAATAAGGGGAGTCGTATTACAATTGTAGTAAGTAGCGGAATTTATTCGGTTATGAATGATTATACTCATCAAAATATTGATGAAGCAATAAAAGATGTAACGACACGTTATCCAAATGTACGGGTTATTTCTGTGCCTATGGAAAACAATGAAGTGAAGGCAGGTACGATTATTGCTCAAGAGCTTTTGCTGCCAAATGAAAAGTTTGATGGCAATAAAATCAGTGAAATGCGTTTTGTTTATGCAAGTTATAAAACATTTGTAATTCCATTTAATATTGTCGGCATGGATGTCATACAAGCAAAAGAGTTATTAGAGTCAATGGGTGCTGAAGTTGTTTTGAGTCAATTAGATACAAGTGAAATGACACAGGATCAAATTGATAATCTAAAAGTAAATGTGGTTATTGAAACATTACCTGTAAGTGGAGTTGCTTATACTCAAAGTGAAGGGAATACAATTACGTTGTATTATTATTAAAGTATGATAGCGCAAGTAATAAAAATTGTTTCCAATCAATATACCTTAGAAACACAAGATAAGAAAAATATTGAAGCCTTTGCTTTAGGGAAATTACGCTTAGATAAGTCTCCTAAAGTTGGTGACTATGTAGAATATGAAGAGTATGAAGAAAAATATGGGATTACTAAAATTTTGCCTCGTAAAACAGATTTAATACGTCCACAAATTGCAAATGTTGATCAAGCTCTCATCGTAATGTCAGCATTAGAGCCAGAGTTTTCAATTAGTTTGGTTGATCGTATTTGTGCATTAATTCATTTTGCTAACATTACACCTATTATATGTGTAACAAAATTAGATTTGGTTGATAAAAATCATTCAATCTATGCAATCATCAAAGAATATCAAGAAGCAGGTTATACAGTGTTATGTAATGGTAATAATGCTTTAGATGTTCGTTTTGATACGATTTTTAAAGATAAAATTACTGTGTTAACAGGACAAAGTGGTGTGGGAAAATCTTCATTATTAAATAGCTTAAATCCAGAGTTTAAACTACAAACACAGGATATATCAAAAGCCTTGGGTAGAGGAAAACATACAACAAGACATGTAGAGTTGTTTAAGATTCATGGAGGATATGTGGCAGATACACCAGGATTTTCTTCCCTTGATTTTTCTTACATGGAAGAGGAAGATTTAGTACAATCCATTCTGGAATTTAAACCATATGTAGGTAAATGTAAATTCAATGACTGTAAACATGAACATGAGCCAGGTTGTGCGATTAAACAAGCTATTTTAGACAATAAAATTTCAAAACATCGTTATCAAAGTTATCTGGAAATCAAAAAAATAATAAATGATAGGAGAAAAAAGATATGACAATTATTGCACCTTCTGTATTATCCCTTGATTACGCTAATGTTAATGTACAAATGGAACAAGTAGAACAGTCGAAAGCTAAATGGATTCATTTTGATGTTATGGATGGTCATTTTGTACCAAATTTAAGTTTTGGTCCCGATGTATTAAAAGGTCTACGTAAACTTTCAACAAAAATTTTTGATGTTCATATTATGGTTAGTAATCCAATATACTTTGCGAAAGTATTTTCTGAGTTAAATATTGATTATTTAACCTTTCATTATGAAGTTTGTACACATCAAGAAATCTTAGAAATCATTAATTTTTTAAAAAGTAAACAAGTAAAAGTTGGTCTTTCTATTAAACCATCTACAAAGGTTGAAATGATTTTGCCATATCTATCAATGATTGATTTGGTTTTGGTTATGAGTGTTGAACCTGGTTTTGGTGGACAGGCTTTTGATGTTTCTGCTTTAGATAAAATTAAGTATTTAAGAAAAGTTATTGATAAACATAGTTATTCTTGTTTAATTGAAGTAGATGGTGGTATTAATGCAGAAACCGGAAAACAATGTGTTGATTGTGGAGTGGATGTATTGGTTGCAGGTAGCTATATATTTAAAGGGAATATTGTTGAAAGAGTGAATTCATTACTATGAAGTGTACCTTAGTTTTATCTGATATTGGTCATTTTAATGATGCGATAAAGCCGTTGATCGGCGTAGATAAAGGTGCATATTTACTAGCTTCCAAGGGGATACATATGCAGTATGCCATTGGTGATTTTGATTCTGTAAGTCAAGAAGAAATGAAACAAATTGAGCAGTATAGTGATAGTATTATTTACTTGCCAAATGAAAAGGATGAAACAGATACGTTAGCAGCGATTCGTTATTTAAAGAAGCTTGGTTATAAAGAGTTTAAAATCATAGGAGCTATCTATAATCGTATTGATCACAGTTACGCAAATTTATTATTAATGATGGATAATGAAATTGATGTTACGTTATACAATGTTTCAAGTATCATTACAGCTTCCAGTAAAACGATTTCTATCTCTAATGAATATCGATATGTTTCCATTTTTGCTTTAGTTGATAGTAATCTTTCGCTAAGTGGTTTTAAATATGATTTAGATCACTATGATTTAGATGTTGGAGATAGTATAGGTATTTCCAATGAAGTTATTCAGTCTCAAGCAATCATCCACATCCATTGTGGCAAAGTTCTAATTATGCAGGTAAATGAATAAAGAGATTGTACACACAATCTCTTTTAAATAAAAAAAGAGGTATGAACCTCTTGTTTTTAAGCAACAACTTGATTAGCCTTTTTTAATGTTTTTAAAGCGCGGGCAGAAATACGGACAACTTGTGGTTTACCATCCACCATAACTTTAACTTTTTGTAAATTGACATTCCATTTTCTTCTTGTTGCATGAAGTGAGTGTGAACGTTTATTACCTGATAAGGCCTTTTTACCGGTGATAGCGCATTTTCTTGACATACCGTAAACCCCCTTTCTTTCAATTTCAGTGCTTGTTAAATATAACATGGTTAAACTAAAATTGCAAGTAATTTTAATGATTTTCATTGAATAATTGTTATTTAGTCTTTTTAAAGATTTTTGATTATGATATTATATAAGTGTTTTAAAGAGGTAATTTGGTTATGGATAAACAAATATTTGCAGCTTTAGAAATTGCGGATGGAGAAATCCGATTAGTAATAGGTGAATTTTTTAATACTCGCTTCAATGTTATTAAAGTGGAACGAGTTTTAACTTCCGGAATTGAAGGTATTAATATTGTAGATAGTAAAGACGTTATAATTGCGATTAAAAAAGCAGTGAACAATGCTTCTAAATTAATTGGTGCTAAAATCCAGCGTGTTTTATTGGCAATTCCTTCTTTGGATATGGTGCGTAAGCCATTAAAAATTACAGTTCCAATCCCTGGTGCAGTGTCAAAAAGTGATATTAATAAAGCCTTAAAAAAAGCTATGGAAACAGAAATCAGTGAAGATTTGGCTTTGATTAATGCGGTATGTGTGAAATATACATGTAATGGTATTTCAACAAGACGTATGCCAATTAATGAGTTTTGTAATTCATTAACTGTGGATATTGATTTGTTGTGTGCAAATAAAGAGTTAGCGTTTAGTTATGTAAGTTTAGTAGAACGAAGTGGATTAGAAATTATTGATATTTGTTTAGATTTGTTTGCGATTAGTAAAGAGGCAGCGTTATTTGAACAAACAGTAGATCATAATTTGATTATTCTAAAGATGGAACGTCAGGTAACCACATTAGGATTATTGTCAAAAGGAAAGTTAATTAGTAGTGAGCTATTAAATATTGGTTTACAAAATCTTATTGGTAAGCTTGCTGATGAAACACAGTTACCAATACCTATATGTTCTCGTTTGATTAAGTATAATTGTCGTTTTAACAGTGATAAACATTTAGATAGTCCTTCTTATATTTGGGCTAATAATGGACAGACAAAGACATTATCTGAACAAGAAATTTATACAATGGTAGCTAAGGAAGCAGAATATTTAGTGGAAGAGATTTATAAAGCTGCAGAACCTACTTTAAAGGATGATAAGATTAGTGTTATTATTACCGGTGAAGGTGCTGAGCTTCAAGGATTTAAACAATTGATTCGTAAAAAACTGGATGTAAATGTGAAACATTATATTCCTGAAACATTGGGAGTGCGAAATGGTTCTCTATCTACAGTGCTAGGTTTGTTTTATAACTATAAGGATCAGCTTGCGATTTTAAATAATAGTGCAGTTAGTATAGATTTATTACAATTTAATCAGACGATACAAATAAAAAAAGATAAGCAAGAGGACAATTCATTTACTGGACGATTAAAAGGAATCTTGTTTGATAACAAGAAAAAGGAGGAACATTAGATGACAAATTTAAATTACAATCAAATAGCTCGAATTAAAGTGTTTGGTATTGGTGGTGCTGGATGTAATGCCGTAAATCGTATGGTGGATGAAGGTGTTCAAGGTGTAGAATTTTATGTTGCAAATACGGATTTACAAGTATTAAATGTATCCAGTGCAACAAATAAGATTATTTTAGGTGCGGAAATTACAAAAGGTTTAGGTGCAGGAGGTGATCCTGAAACGGGTCGTCGTGCTGCAATTGAATCGGAAGAAGAAATTCGTCAAGCTATGGCTGGTGCCGATATGATTTTCTTGGCTGCTGGTTTAGGTGGAGGAACTGGTACAGGTGCTTCACCATTATTTGCGAAGATTGCAAAAGAAATGGGTGCGTTAACCGTTGGTATTGTTACTAAGCCATTTACCTTTGAAGGTCGTAAACGTTTAGAAGCGGCTACAAATGGTCTTGAACAGTTAAAAGAAAATGTGGATTCATTGATTATTGTTTCCAATAATCAATTATTACAAGTAATTGGTCGTATCCCATTTCAAGAAGCATTTAAAGAAGCAGATAATGTATTGCGCCAAGGGGTTCAAACGATTACGGACTTAATTGCAGTTCCTGCATTAATCAACTTGGATTTTGCAGATGTTAAAACGGTTATGGAAGGACAAGGTAGCGCTTTAATCGGTATTGGTATGGCTCAAGGTGATAACAAAGCGCAAGAAGCTGCAGCTAAAGCAATTTTATCGCCATTGTTAGAAGCCCAAATTTCAGGAGCAAAATCTGCAATTATTAATGTTACAGGCGGGGCAAGTATATCTATTTATGATGCTAGTGATGCGGTGGATTACATTCGTGATGCAGCTGGTGGAGATGTAGATATTATCTTTGGGGTTGCGATTAATGAAAATGTAGGTGATTCTATCATTGTTACCGTTATCGCTACTGGTTTTGATTTACAACCACAAAAAACAAAAACCGCAACTTCTTATAACAAAAATCAACGCCGTACACCGGTAGAAACAAAGTCGGTGGAAGATACGATTACGGTTGTAGAAGAAGATGATGATACAGAAGGATCTGTTCCAGGTTTCTTTAGAAGAAGAACATAAAAGCACATTTGTGCTTTTTTCATTAAAAAAGATTGACATATAATTTTAGTATGATATTATTGAATCCATAAAGACAGTGAAAAGAAAAGTAGTTATTTAAAAGTATTACAGAGAATCCTGCATGCTGAGAAGGGATATATGGATAAATAATGAACATGGTCTTGGAGTTGCATACCGAAGGGAAACCTTAGGCTATGACGCATTCGCCCGTTAAAGCGATAAAGTATAGTATTTTTGTACTTGATAAGATTCAAATTGTGAAGTTTGAATGAATAAAGGTGGTAACGCGAAATAATCTCTCGCCCTTTGCGTAGGGTGAGTTTTTTATTTTAGGAGGGTTTTATGATTGAGTTAAAAAATGTAAGTAAGATTTATCATACACCAAATCAGATTATACGTGCCGTTGATGATGTAAGTTTAACGATAAAAGATCATGAAATTTTTGGTATTATTGGTTTTTCAGGAGCCGGTAAAAGTACAGTAATTCGTTTAATCAATCAATTAGAAACACAAACTAGTGGTGAAGTCTATATTGATGGTGTAAATATGAAAGAACTATCATTAAAACAGCTAGCTAAAAAACGCATTAAAATTGGTATGATTTTTCAACATTTTAATTTAATGTGGTCTAAGACTGTATTTCAAAATATTGAACTGGCATTAGAAATTGCGAATGTGAAAAAAGAAGATCGTAAAGAAAAAGTCATGAAGCTGATTCAACTGGTTGGTTTAATCGGTAAAGAATATAGCTATCCAAGTCAATTAAGTGGTGGACAAAAACAACGTGTGGGTATCGCTAGAGCGTTAGCGAATGATCCAGATATCTTACTATGTGATGAGGCAACCAGTGCTTTAGACCCTCAGACAACGTTTGCTATTTTAGATTTATTAAATGACATTAATCATAAATTAGGTATCACCATTGTAATGATTACTCATCAAATGGAAGTTGTATCAAAAATATGTCATCGTGTTGCGGTGATGAGTGAAGGAAAGGTGATTGAAGAGGGAAGTGTTCAAGATATTTTCCAACATCCAAAACATGAAATCACAAAGGTATTTGTAAGCAGTGTATCATCCACAAGTGAAGTATCTGATTTAATGACATCTTTAAAAAAGATGTATCCAACAGGTCATATCATTCGTTTGAATTTTACAGGTGATATTTCCAATAAGGCAATTTTGGCAAATGTGATGAAACATACCGGTGTTGAAATCAGTATTATTAATGCAAATATTACAAGTAGTCAACAGGGTCCGATTGGTATCTTATATTGTCATATTACGGAAGCATTTTGTAATCAATTGGATGTTGTTGTGAATCATTTAAAACAGGAAGGGGTTATTGTAGAGGTGTTATAGTATGAGTGCAAAAGTAGAACAAATTGTAAAAGCATTACAAGAAACTTTATTTATGACCTTTGCTTCTTTGTTGTTTACGGTAATCTTTGGTATTATGATTGGTATTTTACTTTATATTACGCAAAGTAAAGGGTTATATCAATGTAAGGTGATAAATCGTATTGTGGATTTAATTGTTAATATCTTACGTTCCATACCATTTATTATCTTGATGATTCTTGTAGTACCACTTGCTAAAATGCTTACCGGTTCACTACTTGGAGCAAAGGCTGCCATTCCAAGTTTAGTAATTGCAGCATCACCATTTTATGCTCGGATGTGTATCATTGCATTTAATGAAGTGAATAAAGGTACTATTGAAGCTTGTAAAGCGATGGGTGCCAGTAATTTTGAAATTATATATAAAGTGTTAATTCCTGAAAGTTTACCGGCATTAATAAGTGGCGTTAGTCTTACAGCTATTTCTTTGGTAAGCTATACAGCAATGGCAGGAGCCATTGGTTCGGGAGGTCTTGGTAACTTAGCCTATTTATATGGCTCGGTGCGAAGAGATGAAGTTGTATTATTTATATCGACCATATTAATTGTAATTATTGTCTTTGTGATACAATTTATTGGAGATTATATTGTAATGAAAATTGATAAACGTTAAAGGAGAAAAATATGAAAAAAATATTAATTAGTTTATTAGCAATCGGTTTATTTTTAACAGGATGTAGTTCTAAAAATGCAAAAAAAGAAGAAAGCAAGCAAGAAGTGATTAAAATTTCAGCTACATTAGAGCCACATGCAACAATTTTAGAAGAAGCAGATAAAATTTTACAAGAAAAATATAATATTAAGTTAGATATTATAATTTTGGATGACTATTATATCTTTAATAAATCATTAAGTGAAAATGAAGTAGATGCAAACTTTTTCCAACATGTACCATTTTTTGAAAATGAAGTTGTGACAAATGGATATGATATTGTAAATGCTGGCGGTATTCATATTGAGCCATTTGGTTTATACTCAAAGTCAATTAAATCAATTGATGAAGTAAAAGAAAATGATCGTATTGTTATTTCAAATAGTGTTGCTGATTATGGTCGTATTTTAAGTATTTTAAAAGAAGCTGGTTTAATTACCTTAAAAGATGGATTTAATCCAACTAATGCAACATTAGATGACATTGCTGAAAATCCAAAGAATTTAAAATTTGTTGAAATTAAACCTGAATTGCTTGTAACAGCTTTAAATGGAAATGAAGGAGTATTGGTTGCAATCAATGGTAACTATGCGATTACAGGTGGTTTAAATCCTGTTAAGGATGCATTGGTATTAGAACAAGCAGATCAAAATAATCCATATGTAAATATTGTCGCAGTAAAAAAGGGTCGTGAAAACGAAGATAAACTTGTTAAATTAATTGAAGTATTAAAGTCAGAAGAAATTAAACAGTTTATTTTAAATAAATTTAGTGATGGTTCTGTAATTCCGGCACAATAAAATCCTAGTAATAGGATTTTTTTTGTAATAAATTAAATTTATGGTATAATTAAGAAAATTTGAAAGGAAGTGTGTTGTGTTGGACGATTTGCCGATATCCTGTTATTGCAAGGATAGTTTATTATTATCTATCTGTAATTCAAAGCTAAGAGGTGATAATAATGAATAGTAATCAAAGCACAATTAGTATTGTTTTAATTGGTTTGGTGTTATTGTCTGGTTTTTTTTCGGCTACTGAAACAGCGTATTCTAGCTTAAATCGTATTAAAATTAAATCATTAGCGAATAATGGGAATAAAAAAGCAATTAAAACATTAAAAATATATGATAATTACTCAAAGTTAATTACATCTTTATTAATTGGAAATAATGTTGTAAATATCATTGCTGCTTCTTTAGCAACTATTTTATTTACAAATTATTTTAATCAAGATACCGCTTTAACAGTATCTACTTTGGTAATGACTTTAGTTGTATTGATTTTTGGGGAAATTACGCCTAAGAATCTAGCGAAAAAATATGATGAATCATGGGCAATGGCTGTTGTGGATATTGTATCTTTTTGTATGTTTATACTTTCTCCTGTTATTTATATTTTTGAACAATGGAATAAGTTTATTAATATGATATTTAAAGTAGAAGAGGATCAAAGTATGACAAGTGATGAGCTTGTAACAATTGTAGAAGAAGCTCAAAATGATGGAGAATTAGAAGAGCATCAATCAGATTTAATTGTTGCAGCCATTGAATTTAATGAAATGGAAGTAAAAGAAGTATTAACTCCAAGGGTAGATGTTGTAGCGATTGATACTACCATGTCAATTGAACAGATTGAAAAACTATTTCGTGAGAATAACTTTTCACGTTTACCTGTTTATGAAAAAACCATTGATAATATTGTGGGTGTTTTACATCAAAAAGACTTTTATTATCTATACTATACCAAAAGTAAAGCAAGTATTCGTCAACTTGTAAAGCCTGTGCAATATACTTCACCACATGTAAAAGTAAGTTATTTATTAAGGCAATTACAAAATAGTAAAAGTCATCTTGCGATTGTTTTAGATGAATATGGCGGTACTTTGGGAATCATTACGATGGAAGATATTTTAGAAGAGCTTGTTGGTGAGATTTATGATGAGCATGATGAAATTATTGAGTATTATAAAAAGCTTAATGAGAATACGTTCTTAGTAAATTGTGAAGTGGATATTGATGATATGTTTGAATATTTTCATTTAAAACTGGAAGAGGATTTTGATTTTATTACTGCCAGTGGATGGGTAATTAGTATTTTAGGAGATATTCCAACAATAGGTATGCAGTTTGAATATAAACACTTAAGTGTAACTGTTACAGATGCAGATAAGCGTAAGGTGAAAGAAATTAAAGTGGTTGTAAATAAGGAACAAGAAGAAGTAGATAGTGAAGTTAAAAAAATCAATTAGTAAACATATCCTTTAGAAAAGATGAAGGGATTTATTTATAAAAGAGATTGCAATTTTATAAAAGTATGTTAGAATTTAGTAAAGGTCCTTTAAAATAATCCAGAGAGGTTGTTAAGGTAGTAAATATAACTGGTTTTTTTATGGGGCGTAGTGTAGCCCCTTTTATATTTTACAAGGACTAAGAAGGAGGAAAATATGTCACAAGTCGTCGATTTAAAACTTCAAGTTCATGAAAAGCCAAGTAAATTGCAATGGTTGTTGTTGTCATTTCAACATGTCTTTGCGATGTTTGGTGCTACAGTTCTAGTTCCGATTTTAACGGGCTATCCAGTTTCAGTTGCTTTATTTGCTTCGGGTATAGGTACAATTATTTATAATGTGATTACACGCTTTAAAGTTCCGGTGTATTTAGGTTCTTCGTTTGCTTATATTGTTGCAGTGAATATTGCAGTTGCTGCTATGGGTGGAGAATATGGTGCTGCCCAAACGGGTTTAATTTTAGTTGGTATTATTTATTTTGTGGTTGCATTAATTGTAAATGCAATTGGTAAGGGATGGATTGATCGTTTATTGCCTCCAATTGTGATTGGTCCAATGATTGCAGTAATTGGATTAGGTTTAGCTTCGATTGCAGTAGGAAATGCTGGATTTGTAGAAGGTGGAGATTGGAAACACATGCTTGTTGCTATCTTTACGTTTCTGGTTACAGCCTTTATCTCAACAAAAGCAAAAGGATTCTTTAAAATCATTCCTTTCTTGTGTGGAATTGCCTTAGGTTATTTGTTTGCAGTTGTATTAAAGATTGTAGATTTTGATCCTGTTAAGACTGTCATTGCATCTCAACATTATCTAGCTTTACCGGATTTTATTCTGCCATTTAGTACAAACGGTGTTTTTAAAGAATATAGATTATATTTTGGTCCTGAGACATGGGCAATTTTACCGGTTGCGTTAGTAACCATTGCTGAACATATTGGAGATCATACTGTATTAGGTAAGGTATGTGGTAAGAATTTCTTAAAAGATCCCGGTTTGAATAAAACATTGATGGGAGATGGTATTGCAACTTCTGTATCTGCATTTTTAGGTGGACCTGCCAATACAACGTATGGTGAAAATACAGGAGTTATTGGTTTAACAAAAATTGCTTCTGTGTATGTAACGTTTGGAGCAGCATGTATCGCTATCGTATTATCTTGTATTCCGTTGATTTCGGCTGTCATTTCGACCATTCCTAAGAGTGTATTAGGTGGTATGAGTATTATGTTGTATGGAGTTATCGCATCCAATGGATTACGTGTATTGGTTGATAATAACATTGATTTTGCAAAGCAAAAGAATTTAATTATCGCAAGTGCGATGTTGGTTATTGGTTTAGGTGGAGCATTATTACCATTAGGTAATTTTGTTACGCTATCTGGAACTGCATTATCGGCAACCGTAGGGATTTTATTAAATCTTATTTTACCGGATGAAAAATAAATCTCTGTAACTGGCAAGCTAATGAAAAAAGGTATTTAATGTCGTTATGACTTTTAAATACCTTTATTTTTTGTTAAAATTTAATAGGTGATTACATGCAACAATATTTTGCAGATAAAGTATTACAGCTTCATGAATTGTACTTATTTAACCAAGAGGATAGTAAGCACATTCAACAAGTGATGCGTATGAAAATGGATAGTATCGTTCGCGTTGTTGATAGGCATCAACAATGTTTTTATGCAAGAATTCAATATCAAGAACATAAGGTGTATGGATATATTAAAGAGAAGGTTGAAGTAGACAGTGAATTACCGATAAAAGTAACCATATATCAAGGTTTGATTAAAAAGGAAGCTTGGGATTATTTCTTACAAAAAGCAACTGAACTAGGTGTTTCCAGTATTGTTCCATTGATTTCTAAGCGTTGTGTTGTTAAGGTCAATGATAAAAAAGATCAAAAGATACAACGTTTTCAAAAGATATGTCAACAAGCTAGTGAACAATCTAAGCGTATACTTATACCTACAGTATGTGAGTATATGCATGTAAAAGAGATTCCTTTTGAACCTACAAAGGTAAATATTATTGCGTATGAAGACCATTTAAAAGTATCCAAATCACTAAACGATGTCGTTTGTAAAGATAAAGATATTAATTTAGTTATTGGTCCAGAGGGTGGTTTTGAGTTGCAAGAGGTGAATGAGCTTATTGCAAAGGGGTATCAAGTAGTAACATTAGGAAAGAGAATATTAAGGGCTGAAACCGCATCGTTGTATGCATTGAGTGTAATCAGTAGTTTGGTAGAAACGTATGAATAAAATTATAACAATTATTAATAAATATCATAAGTCAATATTAAAAGATAAAGAAGTTAAACGAAATATTAAGGTCATTGAAACAGAATTAGCTAAGTATAAATTCAAGTTTAAAATAAAAAATGACTTGGATTATTTTAAAGCGTATATTATGTATCAAGGGATTATTAATAAAAGTATTATTGAAGATTTATACGAAGAAAATCGTTTTGCGATGTTAGATATATGGGATACCTTAGATTATAATCAAAAAAATGCATTTAGTAAGCAAGCAATCATGAAAAAAAGTGACTTAATAAAATCATTTGCGTATAATAATGTAACAATTTTAGTGCCTTTTTTTGATGAATTGATTAATAAACTTTACAAAGATGAAATTGCAGTTCGTGAATTGCCTCAGTTTTTTAAGTTATCGAATGATTTTAAAGAGTTAGCGCAGGACATCAATCAATATTTTCCTAATGTGTATCTAAGTGATTTTTTAAATACAATTAATATTGGTGTGTTAAAAGAATATGCAATTGTGTTTGCGCAGGAAAATAAGCATTTATATATTTTAAATCAAGAAGGATATACATGTCTTTTTTATGATGGTGATTTAAAATATGCATTTGAATTTATTCGTTTATATCTTGAAAAAGATGTAATTGGAATGATTGATTATATTCAAGAACATCAGCTTTATAATGAGAAAATACGAAATAAATTAATGAAGTATCGAAAAAAAGTAGTTAAATAGGTGGAATATGGAAAAAAAGAAATATGCGATTGCGACATTGGGATGTAAAGTGAATACCTTTGAAGCAGAAAGTATTAATGAAGCAATGAAGGAACGTGGCTTTATTGAAGTGGATTTTAAAGAGTATGCAGATATTTATATCGTTTTTACATGTGCAGTAACGAATACAGCTGCCAGTAAGTCTCGCCAAAAAGTCAGTCAAGCCAATCACTGTAATCCGGATGCAATTATTTGTGTGGTTGGATGTTATGTCCAAATTAATGCTGATAAGTTACAAGAAGATGAACGCATTGATATTTTAGTTGGATCAAGTGGTAAGTATATGATTCCAGATTTAATACAACGTGCGTTTGAAGAGCGTAATAAAATTGTACATGTCAATAATGTGTTAAAGGATGTAAAATTTGATTTACTTCCAATTAATATGTTTAATCATCATACAAGGGCATTTTTAAAGATACAGGATGGATGTAATCAGTATTGTAGTTTTTGTATTATTCCTTATGCTAGAGGGAAAGAGCGTAGTTTAGATGCTGATGAAGTGATTCATCAAGCAAGACAGTTAGCGGAAAATCATCATGAAATTGTTTTAAGTGGTATTCATACAGGAAGATATGGTATCAATAGTGAAGTAGACTTAACAACGCTGATTAAACGTATTTTAAAAGAAGTATCGATTGCTCGTATACGTATCTCTTCCATTGAGGTAACTGAGATTACAGATGAATTTATTGATTTAATGGCAAATAATAATCGTTTGTGTAAACATCTGCATATACCAATTCAATCAGGAAGTGATGCAGTATTAAAGCGAATGCATCGACCATATACGATTGCGATGTTTAAGGATAAAGTAAAAGAAATTAGAAAAAAGATTCCTTCCATTTCGATTAGCACTGATTTAATTGTCGGTTTTCCAGATGAAACAGATCAAGAGTTTGTGGAGTCAATGGATACGATGAAAGAGTTAAAATTAAGTTTTATGCACGTGTTTCCGTATAGTGCCAAAGATGGTACCATCGCAAGTAAAATTAAACCAATAGTATCTAGTCAAGAAAAGAAGCATCGTGTTTCTATTGCAAATAGTGTATCTATGCGTTTGTATTATGCGTATATGACAAGTTTTGTCAATCAAGAGGTTGATGTATTAATTGAAAAAAGTGATGAGACAAGTGCATCTGGATATACTTCTCAATATGTAAAAGTAATTGTAGATACTCCAGTTACAAGCAATAAAATCGTGAAAGTGATATGTACACATTTTAAAGATGATACGTTACATGGAAAGGTGGTTGAAGAAAATGTTGTTGAATCAATTGTTTGATGATGCACCAAGAATTGAAATACAACAATTGATGATGGATAGTCGTCAAAAGTGTAAAGATGCCATTTTCTTTTGTTTAAAAGGATTAGAAAATGATGGACATCATTATGTTGATATGGCAATTCAAAATGGAGCTAAAGTAATTGTATATAGTGATGATATTGCGAAAAAAGAAGATGTTATTTATATTAAGGTCAATGATGTAACGAAGGCATTAAACATTATCTGTAATAAGTTTTATCAATATCCTAGTCAAAAGTTAAAGATGTATGGTGTTACAGGTACAAATGGAAAAAGTAGCGTTACAACACTGATTCGTAATATTTTAAATCCATATCAAAAGTGTGGGTATATTGGTACCATATCCATTGAATATGGGGATGTAAAACTTCCGCCATTACTAACGACACCCAATGTTGTGGATCTACAATATTACTTAGATGCAATGGTAAAGGATGATGTGAAAGCTTGTGCATTAGAAGTTAGTAGCATTGGTATAGAACAAAAACGTGTTGATGGCATTCATTTTGATGTGTGTGTTTATACAAACTTAACTCATGATCATTTGGATTATCATGGTACCATTGAAGATTATTTTCATGCGAAAAAGAAATTATTTGATATGATGCATCCAAATAGTTATGCCATTATTAATATTGATGATCCTTATGCTTTAAAAATGGTAGAGGATTGTCATGCCAATATTGTTACTTATGGTATTGATCATGTAGCTGATTATCAAGCATGTAATATTCAATTGATGGCTGATAAAACAGTGTTAACGTTAAAAGTGAATCAACAAGAATATCGTATCGAAACAAATTTGGTTGCTTTGTTTAATGTCTATAATTTGTTGGCAGCGATTAGTGCTTTGCATAAAACTGGTCTTTCTATGGACTTAATTATTCAACAGCTTACCCAGTTAAAACAAATTGAAGGACGTATGGAAAAGGTGGTTTTGGGACAACCATTTAATGTCATTGTAGATTTTGCACATACACCAGATGGCATTGAAAAAGTTATGAAATATGCACAAGAAATTACACCGAAAGAACGTCGTATTATTGCAGTATTTGGATCAGCAGGAAAACGTGATTTTAAAAAACGTATTATGTTTGGTCAATTGGCAGATAAATATTGTGACATGATTATTTTGACTGAGGATGATCCTCGTGATGAAAATGTGTTTCAAATCGCGCAAGAAATTGCTGAGGGAATAAAGAAGAAAAATCATATCATCATTGAAGATCGTTCTAATGCAATACGTCAAGCCATTGAAATGGCAACTGCAAATGACACCATTTTAATCTTGGGTAAAGGGGATGAAGCCTTTATCTATCGTGAGTTTGGTCGTGAAGTGTATCGAGGGGACCAAAATGTTGCGAAAGATATGATTAAACGTTACTATTTTAAGGAAGAAATTAATTAGAGAGGGATAAGTATGAAATTAAACAAATACATTGATCACACATTATTAAAACAAGATGCTACAAAAGAATTATTTACAAAGTTATGTCAAGAAGCAAAGGACTATGATTTTAAAACAGTATGTGTAAATCCATCATGGATTGCATACTGTAAAGAATGCTTAAAAGGCTCTGATGTACAAGTATGTACAGTTATTGGATTTCCTTTAGGGGCTTCTACAACTGAGTCAAAGGCATTTGAAGCTAAGGATGCTGTTTTAAAAGGAGCAGATGAAGTAGATATGGTATTAAATATTGGTGCTTTAAAAGATAGAGATTATGAAACAGTCGTCAATGATATTAAAGCTGTCAAAGAAGCGATTCAAGAGAAAGTGTTAAAAGTTATCATTGAAACTTGTCTGTTAAGTGAAGAAGAAAAGATCTTAGCTTGTAAAGCGGTCAGTGAAGCAAAGGCTGAATTTATTAAAACAAGCACTGGCTTTTCTAAGGCTGGAGCGACTGTAGAAGATGTTGCTTTATTAAAAAAGCATGTTGCTCAAGGAGTATTAGTAAAAGCGGCTGGTGGAGTACGTAGCTATGAAGATCTCATTAAAATGATTGATGCGGGTGCCAGCCGTATTGGTACAAGTAGTGGCGTAGCTTTATTAAAAAATGAAGAAGTAAAACACGGTTACTAATTATGAGAATGATGATGATAGGTACAGGGGCAGTAGGTCAATGTATCTTAAAGATTTTATTGAAAAGAGATCCCGATGCAAGCTGGTTTAAATTTGCTTTGTTGTGTGATATTGATCAAGAAAAAGCAATGAAGATTGCTGCCGGGGATGCTCGTTTTAAAGGTTGCTATTTAGATAGTCGTAAGGAAGAAGATATTCTTACTTTCATTAAAGAGTATAATATTGACTTTGTTATGGATGCTTCAGCACCATTTTTAGCAGATATTATTTTTGATGCTGCATTTAAAGCAAAAGTAAATTATGCGAATATGGGGACATGGTCAATTCCAAAGAAGAATCCAAAATTTGGTTTAGGAATTGAACATAGTTATAAACGTATTATGACAAAGTATAACTTTGATCAGCATGAAAAATGGAAAGAAGCTGGTTTACTAGCAACCATTTGCTTAGGTATTGATCCTGGTGTTGTTAATGTGTTTGCTAAATATGCTGCTTTATATGAATTTGATGAACTTCATGAAATACATGTCAAAGATGGTAATAACTTATATATTCCAAATAGTGATCCAAATCAAATTAGTTTTGGCTTTAATGTATGGACAGTCTTAGATGAAGTAATGAATCCTAATGTAGAGTATGATGAAAGTAAAGGTGGCTTTATTGTGGAAGATGCTTTTGCTGGTTTAGAAACATTTAAGATGCCGGAGGATGTGGGTGTAAATACCTTAGTAAAAGTTGAACATGAAGAAGTAATGTGTTTTGTTCGTTATTTAAAACCTTATGGACTTAAAAAAGCGACATTTAAAATAGCGTTGGATGATAATTTAATTCAAGCCTTAAAAGTGTTAGATCAATTAGGTTTACGCAGTATTGAACCAGTCAATGTAAATGGTGTAACTGTAATCCCACGTGATGTTGTTGCTGCAGTAGCGCCACAACCAACTGATTTGGGTAGTGAAATGTTTGGTAAGATGTGTGTTGGTATTCACTGTATTGGCATCAAAGATTCAAAACCAAAAGAAATATTTATTTATCAACCATTTGATAATCAAGAATCAATGAAACAATGGAACATGCAAGCTGTTGTAGCTCAAACCGGATTTGGAGCCGCCTTAGCAATTGAATTATTGGCTAAAAAAGTATGGAAGGATACAGGAGTTCATTCCTTAGAACAGTTTGATCCTCTTCCGTATTTAAAATTGATGGAAGAAACTGGTTTTGTATATAAAATTGTAAATATTGTATAAATTTCTATAAAAAAGTATCAAATTTCTCTTTGTTCTATTGCAATTTTACTATATACTTTGTATAATTAAACTGTTATTTAAAGGGGGTGTCAAAATGCCAAGAGTAGTACTTAAAGAAAATGAAGTATTAGATGATGCTTTACGTCGTTTTAAACGTCAAGTTTCTCGCAATGGGACCCTTGCTGAAGCTCGTAAAAGAGAGTTCTATGTAAAACCAGGCGTTCGTCGTAAACTTAAGTCTGAAGCTGCAAGAAAAGCACGTCGTTCAAAATAAGAATCTTATGGTAAGCCTTTGCTTACCTTTTATTTTTGCATTATAATTCTAGTGGGAGGAATTTTATGTTTAAAAGTATTAAATTAGATTTAGATTATAATGATGTAATGCTTTTTGCTGGAAGTATGGATAAGCATATTCGTTTATTAAGTAATTTATTTAATGTACAACTAGAATTAAAAAATTCAGAATTACTTATTCATAGCCAAGATAATCAATTGATTAATCAAATTACAAAAGCTGTGTATAAGATTGTTGATGTTATTAAAGATAAACATAGTTTAGATAGTCGAGATGTTATTTACTATAGTCGTAGTGTTTTAAATAATAGTAACGTTGATCCTAGTAAATTTAATAGTAAAGTAGTAGGAAGAAGTATCACCGGTAAAGTGATTTATCCTAAAACCTTAGGGCAATATACATTGGTAGAGGCATTAAATAATTATGATATTGTTTTTGCGATTGGTCCGGCAGGAACCGGAAAGACATATTTATCGGTGGTTTATGCTGTAAATGCATTAAAAAAAGGTGATATTAAGCGTATTATTCTAACAAGACCTGCAGTTGAGGCTGGAGAAAATCTAGGTTTTTTACCGGGAGATTTAAAAGAAAAAATAGACCCTTATCTTAGACCTATTTATGATGCTTTATATGATTGTTTAGGACAAGAACAAACCGAAAAAATGATTGAAAAGGGTGTAATAGAAATCGCACCACTTGCGTATATGCGAGGAAGAACTTTAGATGATGCTTATGTTATTTTAGATGAAGCACAGAATACAACAAAGGTGCAAATGAAAATGTTTTTAACTCGTCTTGGTTTTAATTCTAAGATGATTGTTAATGGAGATTTAACACAGATTGATTTGTCAAATAATTTTATTTGTGGTTTAAAAGAAGCATGTAATGTTTTATCGTCCATTGAAGACATTAAATTTATCTATTTGACAAGTGATGATGTAGTGCGTCATCCGTTAGTTCAAAAAATTATTGAGGCTTATGATAAATATTAGGAGGTATCATGAACAGTAATACATTTAATATTATCTTGATTGCTGCGTTAATTACATTAGATATATTTCTAATTAAAAGTTTTATTAATCAATTAACATATGTTAAAATCACAGTTTCTAAGTTTGATAAAATGCGAATTGTATTTCTTATTTCAGGTATATTGTGTTTTATTTCTATCTTTTTGAGTTCTGATATTTATGAATATGCAAGAAGTATTATTTTAACGTTTTCCATTTTTATGTTTGCTTTTACCTTTGATGGGATAGGTCCTAAAGGAATTATCATTACAGGTCGTTTGATTAGGTTTGAAGATATTTCCGGTTATGATTATACGTTAGACAATAAGTATTTAGCTCTTTATTTTGAATATTTGGATGATAGATCTTCGACCATAAAAGAAAGTATAAAATTTCCGAAGAAAGATAGTAATCAAGTATTTGATATTTTAAATGAACGTATGGCAAAAAAACATCGTCGTTTAAAAAAATAGCTTTAATTTCTTGTCTTTTAATGATATGATACATGTGAAAAGGAGAATTGCGATGTTTCTTGATGTTCGAAAATCTACTTTTTCAAAAACTTATCAATAATAGGTGTGTTTTAAGCACCTATTTTTTATTTTATTTTGTATAAATGTTGTATGATAGCCAACAGGTTTCTACCTTACCGCTATAAGGGTAAGACTACAAAATTGTTTTTGTAGTGGACATGGCTTAATGTCTTTTTTATTTTAAGGAGGAAAAGAAAATGACAAATACGCTAGTTTCAGTAATTATGGGTTCGAAAAGTGATTATGGGTGTGTGAAACATACCTGTGATTTACTTCAACAATTTGGTATTGGATATGAAGTCAAGGTACTAAGCGCACATAGAACACTGGAGGAAACATTGAGCTATGTAAAAGGTTTAAAACAGCATGGAGTTAAGCTTGTGATTGCTGCAGCTGGAGGAGCAGCTCATTTACCTGGTGTAATTGCAGGGGCAACTACCTTACCGGTAATCGGTATTCCTATTAAATCCAGTGCTTTACAAGGTTTAGATTCTTTATTGTCGATTGTGCAAATGCCATCAGGTGTACCGGTAGCAACGGTATCCATCGGTGATGCCGGTGCTAAGAATGCTGCTATTTTAGCATTAACCATCTTAGGTAGTTTTGATGATACTTATCATGCAAAATTACAAGAATATAAAGAAACAATGCGTAAACAAGTACTAAGTGTGGAACTAGATCATGAATAAGCGTATTTTTGTTAAAAAAAGAAGTGGTTTTGATGTTGCAACAAAAGAACTGTTGCATCACTTACGTATACATTTTAATTTGCGTGTAAGAAGCATTGATGTTTATGTCATTTATGATGTATTTGATATTGATAAGGATGCATTTGAATATGCGCAAAAACATATTTTTACGGAAGTAATGGTAGATGAAGTATTTGAAAATATTGAGTTAGATAATAGGTCTTTTATCGCTTATGAACCGATCCCTGGACAATATGATCAACGTGCAGATAGTGCACTTTCTTGTTTGCGTTTATATCAACCAAATACCAAAGCGCGTATCACTTCTGGGACATTGGTTGTTTTTGACAGTGTTTTAGAAGAAGATACACTTGAAAAAATACAAAAATACTTTGTTAATCCCATTGAATCAGTAAAAAAAGATTTGACGGTTTTACATTATGATCAAAATGTGGAAGTTACACCGTTAAAGGAATATACCCCTTTTCTTTTGTTAAATGAAGCAGAGTTAGATAACTTTTTGAAAAATGAACATTTAGCGATGAGTTTAGAAGATTTAAAAATGATCCAAGAGTATTTTCGCTTAGAAAAGCGTATACCAACCGAAACAGAATTAAAGGTATTAGATACGTATTGGTCAGATCATTGTCGACATACAACCTTTCAAACCATTTTAGATTCGATTACATTTACAACGGATCATTTTAAAGAAGAACTAGAAAAGGCATTTCAATTATATATATCGTTAAAGAATCAAACATCAAGTAAAGAAAAACCTATTACATTGATGGATATGGCAACGATTAATGCAAGGTATTTAAGAAGTAAAGGGCAATTGCAGGATGTAGAAATTAGTGATGAAATTAATGCTTGTAGTGTTTATGTAGATGTAGATCACAATGGTATAGATGAAAAATGGTTAGTGATGTTTAAAAATGAAACACATAATCATCCAACTGAGATAGAGCCATTTGGTGGAGCAAGTACGTGTATTGGTGGGGCAATTAGAGATCCATTAAGTGGACGTAGTTATGTGTATCAAGCAGCTCGTATTTCAGGTTGTGGAAATGTATTAGAAAAAATTGAACAGACGTTACCGTTTAAGTTACCACAAAGCATTATTAGTAAAAAAGCTACACAGGGTTATAGTAGTTATGGAAATCAAATAGGTTTGGCAACTTCATTTGTTAAGGAAATCTATCACGATTCTTATGTTGCTAAGCATCTGGAATTAGGTGCAGTAGTAGGAGCAGTGAAAGCAGAATATGTAAAACGTTTAAAACCGATTAGCGGAGATGTTGTTATTTTACTTGGTGGTAAAACCGGTCGAGACGGTATTGGTGGAGCAACAGGTTCTAGTAAACAACATACGGAACAATCACTGGTAAAATCTGCAAGTGAAGTCCAAAAAGGAAACGCGGTGGAACAACGTAAACTACAACGTTTCATGCGTAATCCAAAGGCAACAATTTTAATAAAAAAATGCAACGACTTTGGTGCAGGTGGTGTAAGTGTAGCCATTGCGGAATTGGCAGATGGTTTATTGATTGATTTAGATAGTATTAAAGTAAAATATGCTGGTTTAAATGCCGTGGAACTTGCTATTAGTGAATCACAAGAGCGTATGGCAGTAGTGGTAAGTAGTAAAGATGCTGAAACATTTATAACGCTTGCTAATGAGGAAAACTTAGATGCTTACATAGTTGCAAAGGTGATAGAAGAACCACGTTTGATTATGTTAAAGAACCAACAAGAAGTTGTAAACTTATCACGTGAATTTATTAATACAAATGGATATCAACAAAAGGTAAAGGTTGAGGTTGCAACCATTGGTAAATCTAATCCATTTACGCCAATTGAACTTACTAAAACAAATATATTAACGATGTTATCAGACTTAAATGTATGTAATCAAAAAGGTTTAGTGGAACACTTTGATAGTACAATTGGTTCATCAACGGTTTTAATGCCGTATGGTGGTAAACATCAAGCAACCAAGACACAAGCTTCAGTAAGTAAAATTCCCATGTTAGATGGAAAAACATCAACATGTACAATCTTGACGTATGGATTTAATCCTAAGATTAGTGAATATTCAACTTATTTGATGAGTCAGTATGCAATATTGGATTCGATAGCTAAAACAATTGCAGTTGGCGGTAATCTTAAGTCCATACACTTCTCATTCCAAGAATATTTCAGAAGACTTACAACACCTAGCAAATGGGGATTAGTCGTTGAAACATTATTGGGGGCGATTAAAGTACTCGATTTTTTTTCTAAAGCAGCGATTGGTGGTAAAGATAGTATGTCCGGCACCTATCAACATCTAGATGTTGTTTCTACATTTGTTTCATTTGCTTGTAGTAATGCAAAGATAGATACTATTATTTCACCGGAGTTTAAACGAGTTGGAAACTATATCTCAATTATCAAACCGAACATCAACTCAGATGGTTTGCCTGACTTAGCAAGCTATAGAACTAACTTTCAGTTAGTAGAAAGCCTTATTGCATCCAAGGTGATTAAGAGCGCTTATGTGGTAGAAGATGGTGGTATAGCTTCTGCACTCTTTCATATGAGTTTTGGAAATGGTTTTACATTTGAATTAAATACAAAAGAAGAGCTGTTAAGCTTGCTTCCGGGGTGTTTTGTTGTAGAAAGTGAAGAAATAATTGATGATGCCATTTTAATTGGTAGAGTAAGTGATGATGTATATCGTATCAATGAAATAGAATTGACGAAGCATGAGGTATTAAATCACTTTAATAAGCCATTAAAAATGTTATATCCACTTCATGTTTTACCTACTTATAAACAAGTGGAAACCATTTCTTATAAAACAGATAAAATATTTAAAGCAAAACAACAATATGATGAAGTTTCAGTCTTAATACCGGTCTTTTTTGGTACAAACTGTGAGTATGATATGGCACGTGCCTTTGAAGAAGAAGGAGCTAAAACAACAATCTATGTGTTTAAGAATTATCAAGAAGATGCTATTTTCAAATCAATTGATGAATTTGTTACTTTGATTGAAAAGAGTCAGATATTAGCTTTGGCAGGGGGATTTTCAGCGGGAGATGAACCAGATGGAAGTGCTAAGTTCATTGTTAATATTTTAAGAAATGAAAAAGTCAAAGAAGCCATTGATGCCTTTTTAGCTAGAGAAGGTTTAATATTGGGGATTTGTAATGGATTTCAAGCCTTAATTAAATCCGGGCTATTGCCTTATGGTAAAATTACAGACTTAACAAAGGATGATGCCACTTTATTTAAAAATGATATTCATCGTCATGTATCATGTATTGCAAAAACGAAGGTATCTTCGAATAATAGTCCATGGTTAAGTATGGAAGAAGTTGATCGTATAGATGTTATTCCAATAAGTCATGGTGAAGGAAAATTTGTGTGCAGTGAAGAACTACTTCACACATTAATCAAGAATGGTCAAATTGCTTATCAATATGTTGATGATCATGGACAAGCTACAATGGATAAAGAACACAACTTCAATGGTTCTATGTTTGCAATTGAAGGAATTGTTTCATCATGTGGTCAAATTCTTGGAAAAATGGGACATAGTGAACGTTATACAGATGGATTGTATAAGAATATTGTGGGTAATAAAAAACAAAGTATCTTTAAAAATGGAGTAGCGTTTTTTAAGAAGGAGAATAAACATGAGTGATAATTATGCAAAATCAGGTGTAAATTTACAAGCCGGTTACGATGCCGTAGAACGTATTAAAAAACACATTGAGAAAACAAAAATACCGGGTGTTTTAGGAGATATCGGTTCTTTTGGTGGTTTATTTGATCTTGGTTCTCTACAGTATAAGCATCCCATTCTAGTGTCTTCTACAGATGGTGTAGGTACAAAACTTAAAATTGCCATTGAACAAAATAAACACAATACCATCGGTATTGATGCTGTAGCAATGTGTGTAAATGATATTTTGGCTTTAGGAGCAAAACCATTATTTCTTTTGGATTATATTGCAGTAGGTAAAAATAATCCGGTTCAAATTGAGGAGATTGTAAGCGGGATAGCTAATGGTTGCCTACAAAGTATGTGTGCATTAATTGGTGGAGAAACGGCAGAGATGCCGGATATGTATCAAGAAAATGATTATGATATTGCCGCTTTTTCTGTAGGTATTGTTGAAAAAGATCGCATACTGGATGGTAGTAAAGTTGAAGTTGGTGATGTCGTAATCGGTTTACCTTCTAGTGGTTTACATTCTAATGGGTATTCTTTGGTAAGAAAGATTTTATTTAAAGATCATCATTTTCATTTAGATGAATATTTTCCGGAACTAAATAATACGCTTGCCAATGCCTTGCTGACACCAACGAAAATTTATGTAAAGCCGGTATTAGCTGTGTTAAATGAAGTGGATGTTTGTGGAATTGCCCATATTACAGGTGGTGGTTTTTATGAAAATATGCCTCGATCATTAAAGGAAAATCAAGGTATTGAAATCAAACGTAATTCTTATCCAATCCCATGTATTTTTAAATTCTTACAACAACTTTCTAAAATGAGTGATGAAGAAATGCATAATGTGTTTAATATGGGTATTGGAATGATTTTGATTGTTAAACAAGAAGATGTAAATAAAACTATGCAGATTCTTATTAACAATAATGAAAATGCTTATATCATTGGAAAAATAAGTGATAAGTTAGGTGTCCATTTCTATGATTAATATTGCTGTATTTGCTTCGGGAACAGGAAGTAATTTTGAAGCTATTTGTAAGCATATTGAATCTGGATATTTAAAGGCTAAGATTAAACTGGTAGTATCGGATTGTATGTATGCACCAGTGATTGAAAAAGCAAAGCAACGAAATATTGAAGTCTTTTCTTTTCATTCTAAAGACTATCAAACAAAAAGCGAGTATGAAAAAAAGATTAAAGAAAAATGTATAGCATTGGAAATTGATTATATTGTTTTAGCAGGTTATATGCGTATGATTGGAGAAGAATTATTAACCGCATATCCTAGAAAAATTATTAATATTCATCCATCGTTATTACCATCGTTTAAAGGAAAAGGTGCCATTGAACAAGCGTTGGATTATGGTGTAAAAGTAACAGGAGTTACTATTCATTTTATAGACCAAAATATGGATGAAGGAGAAATTATTGCACAATATCCATTAAATATTGAACATAAAAGCAAAGACGAAGTGATACAAGCCATTCATGCGATTGAACATGAATTCTATAGTAAAACATTGAAGAAAATTTGGGAGGATGGTTATGAAAAAAGCACTAATTAGTGTAAGTGATAAAACACATATTGTTGAATTTGCAAAAGGGTTACATGCATGTGGTTATCAAATTATTTCAACCGGTGGAACGTATGCCTTACTAAAAAAAGAGAATATCGATGTTATAAAAATTGAAGATGTAACTGCTTTTCCAGAAATACTGGATGGTCGTGTAAAAACATTACATCCTACTATTTTCGCAGGTTTATTAGCATTAAAGGATAATCTAGAACATCAAGATACATTAAAGAATCTTAACATTGATCAAATTGATTTAGTTTGCGTCAATTTATATCCTTTTAAAGAAACGATTGCGAAAGAAAATGTGACTTTACAGGAAGCGATTGAAAACATTGATATTGGTGGACCAAGTATGTTAAGGGCAGCTTGTAAGAATTATCAACGTGTCACTGTTATTCATGATGTAAATGACTATGAATTGGTTTTAGAAGAAATTCAACAGTATGGAGATACTTTATTAGAAACTCGTTTAGAGTTAGCAGTTAAGGTTTTTGCCTATACAAGTTATTATGATAGCTTAATTACAAGATATTTAAGTACATTTACAAATAAAGACTATTATCCTAAAGTGTTTGCTTATGAAAAAGGACAATCATTACGATATGGTGAAAATCCACATCAAAAGGCATATTTTTTAAAGAATGATGATTGCTTAGGTTATAGTATTGCAAATAGCAAACAATTACATGGCAAAGAGTTATCGTATAATAATTTGCAAGATGCACAAGCTGCATTAAACATCATAGAAGAATTTCATGGAGATATTGCTTGTGTAGCCCTTAAGCATACGAATCCATGTGGTGTTGCTTTAGGTAGTACCGTTTTAGAAGCTTATACAAAGGCTTATCAAAGTGATCCGATTAGTATTTTTGGTGGTATTGTGGCATTCAATCAAACCGTAGATAAGGATGTTGCTCAAAAGCTGCATGAATTATTTATTGAAATAGTACTTGCACCAGAATTTACTCAGGAAGCACTAGATATTTTAACAGCTAAGAAGAATATTCGTCTTATGACGTACTTGCCAAAATGTAGTGGCTCTTATCAAAAAGTGACTGGATTAAAGGGAGGGCTATTAGTTCAAGATAGCGATGATGTAAATTGCTATGATCTTACAACTGTTACACATGCTCAAGCTAGTAAACAGGAGTTGGATGATTTATTATTTGCTTATAAGGTATGTAAGCATGTAAAATCCAATGCAATTGTAATAGCAAAGAATCTACAAACCATTGGTGTAGGTGCAGGACAAATGAATCGTATACAAGCAGCAAGCATTGCTTTAAAACAAGCGGGGAAACTATCTATGAATGCAGTACTGGCTTCAGATGCGTTTTTTCCAATGGATGATACAGTACAATTAGCTAGTACCTATGGTATTAAGGCTATTATGCAACCGGGCGGTTCGATTAAAGATCAAGATTCGATTGATCAATGCAATAAACATAACATCGCTATGATATTTACGAAAGTACGTCATTTTTTACATTAATATGAAAAAGATATTAGTAATTGGTAGTGGTGGTCGAGAACATGCTTTGTGTTATAAATTTAAACAAAGTAAGCATGTAAGCCATGTATTTGTAGCTCCAGGAAATTCTGGAATGAGCGATGTGGCTACAATGGTAAATCTTGATGTTTTGGATTTTGAAGGATTGGTTGATTTTGTAAAGGAACATGCCATTGACTTAACTTTTGTTGGTCCGGAATTACCACTTACAAAGGGAATTGTTGATTATTTTAAAAAACATAATTTACGAATTTTTGGTCCGGATGCTTATTGTGCCCAATTAGAAGGTTCAAAAGTCTTTAGTAAGCATTTAATGGAACAGTTTCATATTCCTACTGCAAAATTTGAGTGCTTTTATGAGTTTGAGGCAGCTATTGATTCCTTAAAGAAACAAACATTTCCTATTGTAATTAAGGCGGATGGTTTAGCAAACGGAAAGGGTGTTATTATTGCACAAGATTATCAAGAAGCTTATCAAACAATTGAAGATATGATGAAACACGATAAATTTGCAAGTTCAGGTCATAAACTTGTAATCGAAGAATTTTTAGAAGGACAAGAGTTTTCTTTACTGGCTTTTGTTCATGAACGCACAATTATTCCCATGCAGCTAGCTCAAGATTATAAGAAGGTATATGATGGTAATCTTGGATTGAATACAGGTGGTATGGGAAGTTATACACCTTGTGATTATATTTCAAAGGAAGTGTATCAACAAGCGGTAGATCAAATTGTAAAGCCCATTGTATATGGTTTATCCTCTTTAAATCATCCATATACTGGTATTTTATATGCAGGTTGTATGCTTACAAAACATGGGGTAAAAACCATAGAATACAATGTACGCTTTGGCGATCCTGAAACGGAAGTATTATTGTTGGCGTTAGAAAGTGACCTATATGAAGTTGTTGATTCCGTATTAAATAAACAAGAATATAGTTTACAATGGTCAAATCAATACTATGTAGGAATTGTAATGGCTAGTCTTGGTTATCCGGAAGCACTTAAAATAGGAGGTCGTATTGATGGCTTAGAAAAAGTACATACACCACTTTTTCATATGGGAAGCAAGAAAGTAGATCATCAGTTTTTTAATGACAAGGGACGTGTCCTATTTGTTACTGGTAGTGGAGATACCTTAAAGGAAGCTTCTAGAAATGCTTATCAAGAAGTTTCAAAGATTAAAGGTGAATATTTATTTTATCGAACGGATATTGCAAAAGATATATAGAAAAATAAAATACGTAACTTACGTATTTTATTTTTATGGATTGTGATAGAATCATTGTTAGGAGGTATGTTTATGTTATTTAAAGATTTTAAATATGAAAGACCAAATTTTGAAGAAATAAATACCAAAGCGAATGCTCTTTTAGATACATTAGAGGCATGTGATAATGCTCGAGAATTTATTTCGTTATTTCATCAAATCAATCAAATTCGTAATGATGTATCGACAATGTCGGTACTATCAAGTATACGTCATACGATTGATACAAGTGATGAATTTTATAATGCTGAAAATGATTATTGGGACGAATATGCTCCCTTATATGCAGTCATTGATAATCGTTTAAGTAAGATTGCTTTATCAAAACCCTATCGTGAAGAATTGTTAAAAGAGATACCTAGCACGTATTTTCAACTAGCAGAGTGTGCCGTAAAGTCGTTTGATGAAAAAATCATTCCGCTTTTACAACAAGAAAATAAATTAACATCACAATATAGTAAGTTAAAAGCATCAGCTCGTATTGAATTTGATGGAGAAATCTTAAATTTATCACAAATTTCAGCGAAGGGTGAATCTATGGATCGTGATGTTCGTAAACGTGCATTTGATGCAAATGTTGCATGGTATGAAGAACATGAAGCAGAATTTGATCGTATTTATGATGAATTGGTTCACTTAAGAGACCAAATTGCCAAAGAATTGGGATATGAAAATTTCATTGAATTGGGATATTATCGCATGAGTCGTTTGGATTATAATGCTGATATGGTAAGTGTATATCGTAGGGAAATTTTAAATCATGTTACACCAACTGTAGCTAAGTTTATTGAGCGTCAAAAGAGACGTTTGGGCTATTCTGAATTAATGTACTATGATTTTTCAGTTAAGTTTAAAACAGGAAATCCTACTCCAAAGGGAAGTTATGATGAATTGATAGAAGCATGTAAAACGATGTATCATGAAATGAGTCCTGAAACAAAAGAATTTATTGATATATTAATTCAACAAGAGTTATGGGATTTAAAAAATCGTCCGAATAAAGCAGGAGGGGGATATTGTACTTCGTTAGCTAATTATAAAGTTCCATTTATCTTTGCTAATTTCAATGGTACAAGTCATGATGTTGATGTATTGACACATGAAGCTGGACATGCATTTCAAGCGTATATGTCACGTGATATTACAACGCCTGAATGTTTATGGCCGACGTATGAATCATGTGAAATTCATTCTATGTCGATGGAATTTTTCGCATGGCCATGGATGAAGTCTTTCTTTAAAGAAGATACTGAAAAATATTATTTCAATCATATTAGTGGCGCTATTTCCTTTTTACCTTATGGGGTTTTAGTCGACCATTTCCAACATGAAGTATATAAGCATGTTGAGTATACTCCTAAACAACGTAAGGAAGTGTGGCGTAATTTAGAGAAACAGTATTTACCATGGAAACAATATAAAGAAGATACATTGTTTGACAAAGGTGGTTTCTGGTTTCAACAAGGACATATTTTTGAAAGTCCGTTCTATTATATTGACTATACTCTCGCTCAAGTATGTGCATTGCAATTTTGGTTAAAAATGCAAAATAAAGATGTAGATGCTTGGAATGATTATGTTCGATTATGTAAAGCGGGTGGAACGAAGTCATTTACACAGCTTGTAGAATTAGCAAATCTTAAATCTCCTTTTAAAGAAGGTTGTTTAGTTGATGTTATTGCAGTGGCAAATACATTCTTAGATCGTATTGATGATACAAAATTATAGGCTATGATTTCATAGCCTTTTTTGTGTCAAAGCGTAAACGATAAGTGCATTTTTGACAGAGTGATTCTACTACTTGATGTTTGTTAAATCCGTTCACCATATCTAAATATCGTTTACTTGCAAGAATATCTTTTATGCTTTGCTGAAAGATATTACCAAAGTTGATTTGTCCACTTTCATCCATACAACAAGCCGTTACTTGTCCATTGGATAATATCGCAAGCATTTCTTTGGCACCTAAACAATAACCAATGTGACTTTGATCTTCATTCAGCATGCTTGGCCATTGCCAAATGGAATCTAAATGAACATATACTTTATCTTGTATCTGGAAACTGTTTGGTTTTTTGGTTGGTTGAAAAAAGAAGTGATGCTGTAGTTTTTGGTATAAGTAAGAGGATTGTTTTTGTAACTGATTATAATTCCAGAAACGTAGCTCAAGATATTGATTGCTTGGCTTTTGTTTGATAAGAGAAGTTAATGTTTTGAAGTAATCTTCTAAACCTATGGAACTATAATCCATAGCTTGTAAAGAAATGGCTAGTTTACGTATGCTAGGATGTTGCATAAGCATAAGATGTTTATGTAGTAGTGTTCCGTTTGTTGTTAGATGTACATAAAACTGCATGTTATACGCTAAATCTAAAAATTCTTTTAGTTGCGGATGCATTAAAGGTTCTCCTTGAACATGCAAATAAATATAGGATGTATAAGGTTTCATTTGATTTAAAATATGTTTAAATTCTTTAAGTGTTAAAAAATGTGCATTACGATGATTTTTTTTACAAAAGGCACAACTTAAGTTACATACATTGGTAATTTCGATATATATTCGTTTTATCATACTGACATTATAGTATAAAAAAACTAGCTTTAGTAGCTAGTATTATTTTTCTTGATTCCCGGTGATATTCCAAAGATGAAGTTGTTTTTGATTGGTTAATGCTTTGACTAGATTTTTTTTGGCACTAGGATAGTGTTTATAAATGTATTGTAACATTTCTTTGGCATCTTGACGTTTGGTAAATCCATCGTTTGGACAAGTGCTTTTTACAATAGGGATGTTTAAGTGTTGACAAGCATTACGTATATCTTGTTCACAAAGATAACTAAATGGTCGTATAAATGTGACTTGTGAGTCTGTTAAATACATTTTTGGATCAAAGGTTGCTAGTCGTCCACCATAAATGGCATTCATAATCAAGGTTTCAATGGCATCATCACTATGATGTGCAAATGCGACCTTATTACATTGTAATTCTTTGGCAGCCTTAATAACAGCTCCTTTTTTTAACTTTGAACAAAGTGAACATTGTAGTTTATCTTCTTTTAAGTGTAGTTTTAAAATATCGTATATTTGGCTAGGGATGTGATGAAGTTCAATATTTTTTTCTTTAAAAAATTGATCATATTCTGTAAAGTTCATACCGTCAAAGCCCATAGAAATATGTATACCAATTACTTTAAAGTGTTTATTGTAGGCTAATTTACATAATTTTTGATATTCTGCCATTGCAAGTAGTAAAAGGGTAGAGTCTTTTCCACCACTTACTCCAATGGCAATACAGTCATTTTCTTGAATTAATTCAAAATCTTCGTCGGCTTTTTTGATTGCGCCTAATATTTTTTTAATTGTCATAAATACTCCTTGCACTTCAATATTATAGCACGATGTTGTATAATGTAACTTGGGTAAAAAAATATGAATGGAATCTTATATATTAATAAGCCTGCCGGCTATACATCAATGGATGTTATATCTATTTTACGTCGTTATTTAAAAATTAAGGCGATTGGTCAAACAGGGACTTTAGATTACAATGCAACTGGTGTTTTAATTGTATTAGTTGGCAAAGCAACAAAGTTAAGTCAATTTTTAGTGAAGCAAAGGAAGGAGTATATTGCTACTTTAAGATTAGGGATAAAAACGGATACAGGAGATATTTGGGGTAATGTCATAGAAGAAAAAAAGGAAGTACCTAGTTTTCATGATGAAGTACTTCATGAAGTTTTAGATTCTTTTTTAGGTGTTTCTATGCAGGTGCCTCCTATGATGAGTGCGATTAAAGTAAAGGGACAAAAATTATATGAGTTGTATCATAAAGGGATTGAAGTTCAGCGTAAAGAACGTCCAATAGAAATTTATGATATAAAATTATTAAGAAATCAAGAGACCATTGAGTTTAAAGTTTGTGTTTCAAGTGGAACATATATTCGTACCTTATGTGAAGACATTGCTTGTAGATTAGGAACTGTTGGAACTATGCAAAGTTTGTTACGTAGCCAAGTTGGTCATGTTTCTTTACAACAATGTGTGTCTTTAAGTGATGTGGAATGTGGTAATTATCAATTACATAATGGATATGATGTATTAAGTATGATGTATACCATGATTGAATATAACAACATACAAGATGTTTATCATGGTAAGAAAATTAAGTTGGATTGTATGGATGATGTGGTGATGATTACCTTTGAAAAGGAAGTTATTGCAGCTTATCAAAGAAAAGAAGATGGCTACTACCATTGTTTAAGAGGGTTATGGTAAATGGAAATATTTCATTTAGATTTAAATAATAAAGATTGCTTAAATGTAGAAGTTGCTGCTTGTATTGGATATTTTGATGGTTTACATTTGGGACATCAAGCGCTGATTTCAAAAGCAAAGGAAGTTGCTAAGGAAAAAACAATTGCAAGTGCATTGATTACATTTGATTTAGATCCTTGGATTATTATTAAGAAGATGTGTCAATATAAGTACTTAACTACTTATCAAAAGCGTATAGAAATGATAGAAAAGTTTGGGATAGAGCATCTTATTGTCTTACATTTTGATGAAGCAATGGCAAAGCTAACTTATCAAGAATTTAATCTATTATTAAAAGAAAGATTGCATATTGATACCATGATATGTGGTTTTGATTTTCATTATGGATACCAAGGAAAAGGGGATGTTTTAACTTTATCTAGTTCTTTTCCAACGATTATGATTGAAGAAATTAAAGATACAGGCGAAAAGATTTCTTCAACAAGAATCAGTCGTTGTCTAAAACAAGGTGATGTAAAACAAGCAAATCGTTTGTTGAATTATTATTATCATGTCGATGGTTTAGTTGTAAAGGGAAAACAAAAAGGGCGCATGATAGGTTTTCCAACTTGTAATTTAGCTGTTGATCATAAACTTTTATTACCAAAACCTGGTGTATACTTAGGTTATGTTAAACATGATAATACGATGTATAAAGCAATGATTAATATTGGACATAACCCAACGTTTAATTTATCCCTTACTCCTTCGGTCGAAGTGTATATTTTAGATTTTTCTCAATATATTTATGATCAAATTATTACAGTGTATTTTAATGAATATTTACGTGATGAATATAAATTTGAAAGTATTGAAGCTTTGATTGAACAATTAAATCAAGATAAAGTTCAAGCATTCAAGCAAAGTGTGTATCATGAATAAAGAATTTAAAGAAATTATGCAAGATTTATTGCAAGAAGAGTATCCCAAGTATCTTGAAAGTTTAAACAAGCCACCTTTTAAAGGATTACGTGTTAATACATTAAAAGTGACGGTAGAAGCATTTAAAAACCTTTTTGAATATTCATTAAAGCCCTCTTTATTTGCACCTAATGGATTTTATATTGATCCACAATTAAAGCTTGGCAAACATCCTTTGCATATTGCAGGTTTATTTTATCTTCAAGAGCCAAGTGCAAGTAGTGCTGTAACGATTTTAAAACCTAAAAAAAATTCTGTTGTGGTAGATTTATGCAGTGCTCCTGGTGGAAAAAGTGGTCAAATTGCAGAGTACTTAGCCCATACAGGATGGCTTATCAGTAATGAAATCGACTATAAGCGTTGTCAAGTTTTAGTTAGTAATTTAGAACGTTTGGGGGTTAGTAATGCGATTGTAACCAACACCACAACTTCAAATCTAGCAAAGGTTCTAAGGGGTTGTGCCGATTATATTTTGGTGGATGCGCCATGTTCCGGCGAAGGTATGTTTAAAAAAGAGGAGGAAGCAGTAAAACAATGGAGTAATGAATATACTCTTACTTGTAGCAAACGTCAGATGGATATTTTAGAAGATGCATACGGGATGTTAAAAAAGGATGGTATTTTAGTGTATTCAACTTGTACATATAATCTAAATGAAAATGAAAAAGTTATAGAAGCATTTTTAAACCAACATTCAGATATGCAAGTTGTAGATCCCAAGGTTGACTTTGGTCGTAAAGGGTATCCAATCAAAGGTGTTTCTGCAGATCATATGCGACGTATTTTTCCAATGGATGAAGGAGAAGGGCATTTTATTTGTCGATTACAAAAAATGAAGGATACGGGATACAAAGCTCTTGAATATCTTAAAAGTGATTCCATTGATCCATGTGTTAAAGTTTTTTTTAAGGATAATTTCATAGACTTTGATTTATATATTTATCAATTTAAACAGTTCGTTTATGTAAGTAAAGAAAAATTATTAGATTTAAAAGTTCCAACTTTAGCAAAGGCAATTATGGCAGGTGAGGTTAAAAACCATCGTTTTATTCCGCATCATCATCTATATACCAATTCCTTACTGAAAGAAAAACACAAACAGTATTACGAGTTAAGTTTTGTTGAATTTCAGCAATATGTACAAGGATTAACAATTTCTAGTGATATAAGGGGATATGTAGCTATAAGATATCTAGGACATATAATTGGTTATGCTAAGGGAGATGGAATATATTTAAAAAATAAATTTCCAAAAGGATTGAGGATATAGGTGATTACATGAAACTTTCTATGTTTGATTTAATTGATGAAACCATACAAGAATTAAACCATCATAAACCTACGTATTCTTATGTATTAAAACGTATTTATGATATGCTTTCAAATCATTTTCAACAACATGAACACTACATTACCATTCATAGTCGTATTAAAGGAGAAGATAGTTTAAAAGAAAAAATTATTCGTAATAAATTTTATATAAACTATCAGTCCAGTCGTGATATTTTAGATAATCTAAGTGATTTAATCGGTGTAAATATTATTTGTCGCTTTATTAGTGATGAAGATACTATCTATTATCAGTTACAAGGTTTGTTTGATGACAATGGTTATTGTAAACAAGATGAAAACTTTTATGTAAATTTTAAAGATTTACAACCGAAACTACAACGTAACGGACATTTAGTGTATCGAATTGATGGGTATTATATGTTTCATGGTTCAAAGATTAATTGTGAGTTACAGATTAAATCATTGATACGTAACTTTTATAATGAAATTGAACATCAAATTGTATATAAGAATTATAATTTTGTATTATATAATTCATTTATCAAAAATGTATTACAGTCGATACATGAAAACTTAACTATTATTGATAATCAATTAAAAATGATTTTTGAACAAATTCAAAATGAAAATAAACACAATATGTTAGGGTTAAATAATGATGGAATTAAATTATTTTTAGCCCAATCCATTAATCATTTATATACTTCTAAAAGTATTGCATCCTTAGGTGTCAGTGTTGATTTTAAAAAAAGTAGTGGTTTTTTAAGTCAGTTTATATATATTCATGATTTTCTTTCAGCTAATGAACCACAAGTTAAATTAGTGGAGTATTTAGAACGTTTTAATTTATTGTCGATTGAAGAGTTAGATTTTAAAGAAACTATTATTTATCAACCATTTAAAACAAACAATGTATTTATTAATATATTGTTGGAATATTTTGATTCTGTAATAAATTATGATTTTGATTGGCATATCTTCTTTGTTATGTTGTTTGTAATACGTGAACAAGAAATAGAGAATAATTTAATTGCATTTGCACAATTATTATATGATTTATTATTACAACCAAAATGGTTTAAAACGTTATTTGTGCATCTTCCAAATTGTATAAGGATTGAAGAATCCATTATAATGAACATAGCGACTTCTTTAGTAATGTGCAATCGTATTGATATTATTTATGAAGAAAATCTATTAGCTATGATGGATATTATTAAAAGCAATGTAGAAGATTTACATTTAAAGAAGAAGATTGATGATGAAGATCTTGAACAATGTAATATGCGTATTAGAAATAGTATTATAAAAATGTTTTAAGAATGTTATAATTTTAAGGGAGGACATTTATGGCACAAGAATATATTTTATTAAATAAAAAAGATGAAAAAAGTATTGTTGCATTAAGTAAAGGGGTATTTGAAGCTATTACAAAGATTTCGATTGATGAGTTTGATGGTGTTTATCTAGTAGATCGTAAACAGGCAAAATCCATTCATTGTAAAATTAAGGATAATAAATTAGCTTTGGTTATTGATGTAAAGTTTAAATATGGCGTGAATGTAAATCGTGTTAGTACTCGTTTACAGAGTAAAGTTCATGAAGCAATTTTGAATATGACAGGATTAAATTGTCATGTGGTAAACATACGTATTAATGGTTTTGTATTTGATCATTTGAAATAAGGTAGTTGCATGTATTCAGATAGTAAATTAATTCAACAAGCTCAAGGTTTAAATTTTAATACTTGGTTTAATGTTGTATTGGGTCCAATCGCTATTTTATTCTTAACCGGCATTATGCAGATATTTTTACTACCGGTAAATAGATATTTAGTATCAATAACCAATCATCCTGACTTGGCTTTATTTTTAGACTTATATTTATTTATACCTATGATTTTATCTGTATTCCTTTGGACAAAATATGTAGAAAGAAGACCGATTAGTAGTTTAGGATTAAAACCAAAGCGTTTCTTTCCAGCATATTTTAAAGGAATCTTGATTGGACTTGGATTGTTTTTTCTATTAACGGCTATTCTTGTTGTGACAAATCATGCCGGCAGTGATTTTAAACTTCATCTTTCAGCATTTCCGGCTGTATTCTTACTGTTTTTTGCTTGGAGCATTCAGGGTAGTGCGGAAGAGATTTTTTCAAGAGGATGGCAACTTCAAACATTAGCAATTAAATTTAATGTTGTTGTAGGTTTAATTTTATCTTCCAGTTTTTTTGCTTTATTGCATTTTGCTAATCCAAATGTCAATGTCATAGCGATTCTAAATTTAATTTTATTTGGTTTGTTTATCGGTCTTTATGCTTTGCTACAGGGTGATATAGTAGGAGCATGTGGGATTCATGTTGCGTGGAATTATGCACAGGGCAGTATATTTGGTTTTCATGTGAGTGGAATGAACGCTTCTAGTTCTTTAATGAAGTTTCATCCGGTTGGAAATAGTTTATATTCAGGGGGTTTTTTTGGTCCTGAAGCTAGTATTTTTACAACTATAATATTTAGCACTCTTATTGTCTATTTAATATATATGACTTATAGAAAAAAGAAAAAGGCGTAAGCCTTTTATTTTTTATGATATAGTTTTTTAGATTGATAGATTGGGTCTTGTGTTAAATGCATACCCAATTTTTTTAATGTTGCGACATCGACTTCAGGTAAGATTACCGTAGAGTGAATTTCACAAAATTTTAGTTTATCTAATTGTTTTAATGCTTTTAGTGAATATTCATTGGTTGTAGAAGATACCGCTAAAGCAATTAAGATTTCATCAGGATGTAAACGTGGATTGTTGTTACCTAAATTATTGACTTTTAATTTTTGAATTGGTTCAATAACGTTTGGAGCAATAACCACTTGTTGGTCATCAATGTTTGCAAGATGTTTTAATGCATTTAAAATACAAGCACTTACCGCTCCTAATAAAGAAGACGTTTTTCCTGTAATAATGGTTCCATCATTTAATTCAATCGCACAACAAGGTGTATTTGTTAATTCATATTTTGCTTTAGCCGCTAAAGTGACTTTACGGAATGTAGAATCAATACGAGCTTGATTCATAATCAATTCAATCTTTTCGACTTCTTCTTTGGATGTTAAGTCTTTACGATGGTTTACAAGGGCATGGTAATAACGACGTATGATTTCATTGTTGCTGGCATAGCGAGCATTCTCATCATCACTGATACAAAAACCAATCATATTTACACCCATATCTGTAGGTGATTTATAAGGAGAAGTTCCAAGAATTTTTTCAAATAAGGTATTTAAAACTGGAAATACTTCAACATCACGATTATAATTCACTGCCGTTTGATTGTAAGCTTCAAGATGAAAGGGGTCAATCATATTTACATCATTTAGATTAGCGGTTGCAGCTTCATAAGCTAAATTAACAGGATGTTTTAAAGGTAAATTCCAAATTGGAAACGTTTCAAATTTAGCATAACCTGCCTTAATACCTTTTTGATGATCATGATATAGCTGAGATAGACAAGTAGCCATTTTTCCACTTCCAGGACCTGGAGCAGTAATGACAATTAATTCCCTTGTCGTTTCAATGTATTCATTTTTCCCATAGCCTTCTTCAGAAATAATATAGGCAACATTACTTGGATAATTTGCAATAGGGTAGTGAAGAACAACATTGACATCTAAACTTTCTAATTTATTTTTGAATTGTAGTGCCAGTGGTTGATTGTTATATTGTGCAATAACAACCGAACCGACATATAAGTCAATAGCACGAAAGGCATCAATTAATCGAATAACATCTTGATCATAGGTGATGTTTAAATCACCTCGTACTTTATTTTTTTCAATGTCATTTGCATTGATAACGATAACCATTTCCACACGTTCTTTTAATTTTAATAGCATTTTTACTTTTGAATCTGGTTGAAAGCCAGGTAAAACTCTTGAAGCATGGAAGTCATCAAATAGTTTTCCACCAAATTCTAGATATAATTTATTACCAAATTGTTTAATACGTTCTTCAATTTTTTCAGATTGTAGTTTAATATATAAATCATGATCAAAAGCAAGTTTATGCATAGCTATTCTCCTTAAGTACATATCGCCTTTAATTATAACAAATGGAGATTTATATTTCTATATGTGATAAATGATTTTAAACGTTGACTTTTGAAGAAATCTATGATAAATTTACTTAGTAATAAAAAGATGTGGAAAGTAGAAGTACCTCTTCTCACCTGATGTCTTAAGACTTGGGTCTGTGCTACTGTATGATTCGGAAGCTGGAAGTAGGTATTTTATATGCCTACTTTTTATATGATGGAGGTGTCAAGTATTACACGTAAAAACAATGCTGAAGAGCTAGTAAATGAAAACATCCGCTTCAAAGAAGTCTTAGTCATTGGACCAAATGGAGAACAACTTGGAATTATGTTGCGCAGAGAAGCTTTAGAAAAGGCTTATGAACATGAATTAGATTTATTCTGTGTTGCACCAAATGGCAATCCACCAGTTTGTAAGATTTTAGACTATGGTAAACACCGTTTTGAAGCTCAAAAGAAAGCGAAAGAAGCGAAAAGAAACCAACATGTAACCGAGGTCAAACCATTGCGTTTGTCTCCAGTTATTGATACACATGACTTTGAGACAAAATTAAATCAGGCTCGTAAATGGCTTGAAGCAGGTATGAAAGTAAAAGTTGATATGCGTTTTAGAGGTCGTTTAATTACGCGTGTTGAAGTCGGTAAAAAAGTTATGAATAACTTTATGGAAGGGTTAAAAGAGCTTTCTAGTGTGGAAAAAGCTCCGGTATTAGAAGGTAATACAATGTCAGTGGTATTGACACCTAAAAAGAAATAGGAGGATAAATTATGCCAAAAATGAAAACTAAAAAGACATTGGCTAAACGTGTTAAAGTAACAGGTTCTGGTCAATTAAAGAGAGGTCATGCTTATACTTCTCACTTCGCTGCAAATAAAACACACAAACAAAAAGTTAATTTAAGAAAGTCTACGCTTGTTTCAAAATCAGATTACAAACGTATTAAATTATTATTACAAGGTTAATAGGGAGGTTTAAGAAATGCCAAGAGTAAAAGGTTCAACACCAACACGTCATAGACGTAAAAAAGTATTAAAGTTAGCAAAAGGGTATTTTGGTTCTAAACACTTACTATACCGTACTGCTCATGAACAAGTAATGCGTTCATTAAGATATTCATATATTGGACGCAAGCAAACAAAGAGAGAAATGCGTAAATTATGGATTGCTCGTATTAATGCGGCTGCAAGAATGCACGATATTAGCTATTCAAAATTAATGCATGGTTTAAAACTTGCAAATGTAAATGTAAACCGTAAAATGTTATCAGAAATTGCGATTCATGATCAACAAGGTTTCAAACAAATCGTTGAAACTGCAAAAAAAGCGTTAGCTTAAGGACTTTTTAGTCCTTTTTATTTGCTTTTTCATGGAATTTCATTTATAATGAAACAGTAATCAAGGAGTGGGATACCACTCCTTATATTATTGTTTAAGGAGAAATTATGGATTTAAACTTAAAGATTAAGGAATTAATTAGCCCGGTTTTAATACAACATAAAGTTGAGTTATATGACATTCAACTCAAAAATCTAAAACGTAGTAAAATTTTAGAAATTTCGATTATGAAAAAAGAAGAATCCATTGATATTGACACTTGTATGAAAGTAAGTGAAGATATATCACAACTTCTTGATCAAGTAGATGTCATTGATGGAGAGTATATGCTTGAAGTATGCTCAGCTGGTGCAGAGCGTGTATTGAGAAATCTTGATGAAGTAAAGGGTGCTATCAATCGTCCTATCTATGTGAAATTTAAAAAGCCAATTTTAAAGAATAAGCTGGAGTTATTGGCTAAATTACAACATGTTGAGGATGAAGTTTTAACCGTAATTTATAAAGAAAAAGCTGTGACAAAGAGCGTTTCCTTTTCTTATAATGAAATAGAAATGATTCGTTTGGCAGTTAAATTTTAAAGGAGAGAGATCATGAGTTCGCAAATTAAATTTAAAGAGCTTTTAAAAGCAATGCAATTAATTGAAGATGATCGTAAAATTGATCAAGAAACCGTTGTATCTGCTTTAAAAGAAGCCATTGCAAAGGCATATCGCAAACATGTGGATATTCCGGATGTTCAAGTATTGGTTTTAATTGATGAAAAAAAAGGTACAATTAAGGCTATGCATCAAAAAACAGTTGTAGAAGAAGTAGAAGATGATTTTTTAGAAATTTCCTTACAAGCAGCAAAAGCCATCGATCCAAATGTTGAACTTGGATCAACTGTTTCAACAGATGAAGTAAATATCACAGAGTTTGGTCGTGCCGCTGCCTTACTTGCAAAAAATGTTATGAAGCAAAAAATTCGTGAAGCGGAAAAACAATCTGTATATGATGAATACATTGATATGATTGATGAAATGATGACAGGCTTAATTGAATCTGTGGAAGAACGTTTTGTGGTAGTAAATTTAGGTAAGACATTAGCATTAATGCCAAAGAGTGCTCAAATTCCTGGTGAGTATTACCGTGAAGGCGAAAAAATTAAAGTCATTATTACAGAGTGTAATAAAGAAACAAAAGGAGCACAGGTCTTAGTTTCACGTAGTGAAGCTAGTTTAGTAAAGCGTTTATTTGAAAAAGAAGTTCCAGAAATATTTGAAGGAATTGTTGAAATTAAGGCGATTGCACGTGATGCTGGAGAACGTACAAAAATGGCTGTTTATTCAAAAAATAGTGAAGTAGATCCAATCGGGGCGTGTATTGGTCCAAGAGGAAGTCGTGTTCAAGTTGTTATTGAAGAATTAAAAGGTGAAAAGATTGATATTTTTGAATGGTCAGATAATTTAGCGGATTTAATTAAAAATGCGTTAGCTCCTGCTACAATTTTAGCAGTATTTAAGGCAGACGATGCAAAAGGAATTACAGTTGTAGTAGAAGATAATCAATTGTCTTTAGCTATCGGTAAAAAAGGGAAAAATGCTCGTCTGGCAGTGAAATTATGTGGAACGAAAATAGATATTAAAACACGTAGTGAAATTGAAGAATTAGGCATTGATATGGAAGCGAAAGTGTTTGAGTTCATGGCTTTACAAGAAAAAATACGTCGTGAAAAAGTACAAGCGAAATTAGATGAAATTAAAGAAGAGTTAGAAGTGGTAGAAGAAATCGTAGAAGATACGACTTCAAATATTGAAGAGGCAACGCAAGAAGATGTTGATGAAACAGTGACAGAAGAATCTTTTGAAGAAACAGTAGAAGAGTATGTAGAACCTGTTGAAGAAGTTGTTGAAGTAAATAAAGAAGTAGAAAAAGAAGTTGTTGAAGTGGAAAAACCTGTTAAGGTAAAGAAAGAATTAAAACCTCGTAGCGAATATGTATCTAAATTTGAACGTTTGGCAGAAGTATCAAAACCAGTTGCAGAAAAGAAAAAAGATCATCGTCGTAAAAATAAAGAGGAAGAAGAGCGTCGTTTAAGAGCAAAAGATCTTAAAAAAGATAAAGATTATGAAATTAAGATTGAGTATTCAGAAGAAGAATTAGAAGAAATCAAACGTTTAGAAGATATGGAAAATTCTAAGTGGGATGATTATCTAGATTATGATGATTATGATGAATACTATGATGAGGAAATGTAATGTATGAAAAAGATTCCGATGCGTAAATGTGTTGCGACCAATCAACAATTCCCCAAGAAAGAATTGATTCGTATTGTAAAAACACCTACTGGAGAATTAAAAGTAGATTTAACTGGTAAGTTAAATGGCAAAGGAGCCTATATTCAAAATAATCTTGACGCTTTAAATATTGCAATAAAAAAGGGATCCATCAATCGGGCATTGGATGTTGTATTAACAGAAGAAGTAATTGAGGAATTAAAGAGTATTATACTTAATGGATCAACTGTTTAATTTATTGGGACTTGCAAAAAGGGCCGGAAAAATAGTTTTAGGACAATCAGCCTTAGATGCAATTCTTAAAAAGAAAGTGTATTTGTTATTTATTGCAAACGATGCTTCAGACAATACGATAAAACGGTATACCGATAAAGCAAATAGCTATAAAATTGCATATAGTCTTGAGTTTAATAGTGAATATTTAAGTAATGCCATTGGTTCTTATAACAATATGGTCATTGGGATTACTGATGTAGGATTTGCTGATAGATTTAAAGAACTATTAAGAAAGAGGGTGTAATTATGGCAAAACAAGTAAGAAAAAGTGGAAATAAACGTCCACATAATAAGAATAACCATAGTAATTTCAATAGTAAGAAGGTAGAGGCAGTAACCCATATTACGTATCAAGAAGGTATTACAGTCAAAGAACTTGCAGAGTTAATGAATAAAAATGCCAGTGAAATTATTAAGTTATTATTTATGTTATCAAAGATGGTAACAATTAATACTTCTTTAGATGATGAAACCATTCAACTAATTTGTTTAGAATATGGTATTGAATGTGAAAAAGAAGTAGTGAAAGAAGAAAATTCGCTTGAAGATGATATTGTAGACGATCCAAAATTATTGAAGGAACGTCCACCAATTGTAACGATTATGGGACATGTTGACCATGGTAAAACAACATTATTGGATGCAATTCGTAAAACAAAGGTTGTTGATGGTGAATTTGGTGGAATCACACAACATATTGGTGCTTATCAAGTTACTGTAAATGGTAAGAAGGTTACCTTTTTAGATACTCCAGGACACGAAGCCTTTACTGCAATGCGTGCTCGTGGGGCTAGAGTTACTGATTTATGTATTATTGTGGTAGCTGCGGATGATGGTGTTATGCCCCAAACAAAAGAAGCAGTAGATCATGCCAAAGCTGCCAATGTACCAATTATTGTGGCAGTAAATAAAATGGATAAACCATCTGCAAATCCTGATCGTGTTATGAATGAAATGGCAGATTTAGGATTAATTCCGGAAGAATGGGGTGGAGAAACAAGTTTTGTAAAAATCAGTGCGAAAAAAGGTGAAGGTATCAAGGATATTTTAGAAAATATCTTAGTATTGGCAGAAGTAAGCGAAATTAAAGCAAATCCAAATCGTGCAGGTTATGGAACGGTTATTGAAGCAAAATTAGATAAAGGTAGAGGTCCGGTAACAACATTACTTGTTCAAAATGGTACCTTGAAAGCCGGAGATAGCTTGGTTGTTGGGGCTTGTTTTGGACGTGTTCGTAAGATGACAAATGATATGGGTATGGAAATTAAAACTGCTTTACCGGCAACACCTGTTGAAATTATTGGTTTAAATGATGTTCCGGTTGCAGGAGATGTCTTTAAAGTCTTTGATAGTGAAAAAGAAGCTCGTTTTGTTGCTGAAAAAAGAGCACAAGCTAAAATTGAACAAGAACGTAAGTCAACCAGTGCGATGTCTTTAGAAGATTTGGCTGCTCAAATTGAAGCAGGAGATGTAAAAGAAGTTCCACTTATCGTTAAAGCTGATGTTCAAGGTTCAGCTGAAGCCGTAAAAGCATCACTGGAAAAGATTGATGTGGATGGTGTAAAAGTCAATGTTATTCGTAGTACTGCTGGAGCAATTAGTGAGTCAGATGTTATGCTTGCTAGTGCATCAAAAGCTGTCATTTATGGTTTCAATGTACGTCCAGATGCTAATGTTCGTAAAAAAGCAGAAGAAGAAGGTGTAGAAATTCGCTTGCATAACATTATCTATAAAGCGATTGAGGAAATGGAGTTGGCGATGAAAGGAATGCTTGCTCCGGTATATGAAGAAGTAGTAATTGGACAAGCGGAAGTTCGTCAAATCTATAAAGTTTCAAAAATTGGTACGATTGCCGGATGTATGGTTACAGATGGCAAACTTACAAAAGACTGTAATGTACGTTTAATTCGTAATGGTGTAGTTGCTTATACAGGACGTTTAGGTTCCTTAAAACGTTTCCAAAATGATGCCAAAGAAGTGAGCGCAGGTTATGATTGTGGGCTAACGATTGAAAATTATAATGATATTAAAGAAAGTGATATTGTTGAAGCATATATTGATCAACAAGTACCAGTGAAATAATGGCAGTACGTCAACATCGAGTAGCATCGATTATTAAAAAAGATATAAGTGAAATCATACAATTTGATTTAAAAGATCCAAATGTAGGATTTTGCACCATTACAGATGTCGAAGTAACCAATGACTATAGTTATGCCAAAATTTATGTATCTTTTATTGGTAAATATGAAAGAAAACAAGCTGGATTGAAGGCGTTAAATCATGCGAAAGGGTATATTCGTAGTCAACTTGGTTCAAAGTTAAGTATGCGTAAAGTTCCAGAATTAATTTTTGTTCTTGATGATTCGATTGAAAAAGGACAACTGATTGATTCCATTATTAGTCAAACAAAACAATAACATAAAGCCATATATAGGAATTCTATATATGGTTTTTATTTTTTAAGACATTTATCGTTGAGTGACTATAAAGGGATGAAGGAGGAATATTATGAGACAAATTATATGTCAACCACAACGTTTGGATGCTTCAGCATCCATCATCGATTCGTTAAATCAAGAATATCAACGACTCTTCAATCAATTGTTTCAAGCGGTAGATACGATGCAAAACAATTGGAATGGAAAAGATAATCTTGCTTTTTCAAATCAAATTAAAGGATTTCATGATGACTTAAAACAATTAAGTAACATTATGACGCAGTACAGTGAATTTTTAAAGAATACTGCACGTGCATATCGTGAAACTCAAGATGAAATTTATAATCAAGCTAAGGCTTTAGTAAATTAGGAGGCTATTATGGATGAAATTAAAATTACAATGGATGAAGTAAATAACTTAGCGTCCACCATTCGTAGTATCAACAACAATATGTATGAAGCATTGTTAAAGGTTAAAAAGGAAATGCAAGATTTAAGTCTTGTATGGATGAGTGAAGGTTCCGAAACGATTCGTAGTCGTTTTTCTAACTTTTCAAATGTATTTGAAGAAGATAAGGAAATTATAGAATCGTATGCAAAATTCTTAGAATTTACTGCAAATACATATTCAACAATTGAAACAACAATTAATTCAAATGCATCAAGTTTTTAAATTTAAGAAGTATTGTTTGTATTTTATAATCACTATATTGATTACTTGCTTAAGTGGTTGTAAACAAACAATACATCAAGATTTTATAACTGTTAGAGATTGGTTTACACTTATCAGTGATAACTTAAATATTAAAGATAACAAAAATGTACAAGAACAATTCCTTTCGTTAAAGAATGATGAAGCCTATGATATTGTAGTTGCATTAAATAATTGGGGTGTTATTGAGGAAATAGACACTTTTAAATTAGATGACTATATTACAAAAGAATATTATTGCATAACTATAAAACGTTTAATTATCGACGAATATGAACCGTGTGCAATACTTCATGACAAACCTGATTATGTAGAAATTGAAGAAGCGACAGCTGCGATTGCATTTATAAAAGAAAAATTAAATCATAAGGTATTTGAAAATTATTTTGAAATTGATTATAAAACAAATGTCATTGAGGTTGAAGGAATTGTTAAAGATGAAAAAATTATCACGGATAAGGATGTTAGTCAAGGAGATGTTATTCAATATCAAAGTAATGATGGATACGTATTAAAAGAAGTTGTTGATGTTATAGATAAAAAAGAATATTATGAACTTCAACTTAAGGATGCTGTATTGGAAGATGTTTTGAAAAGCATGAAGTTATCGGGTAGTTTTACATTAAATCTTGAAGATGCAGATATTATTGATTTACATGATGTCAAAGAAACACTTAATATTCAAGATCTTGTGGAAAAGAATTATATTTCAACTCAAGTTAATAAAGTAAAAGAATTTGTATATAAAGATTTTAAAGTTAGTTATTCTATTTATAAAAATAAAATTCATGTATACGTTTCAAAGAAAGTGAATGGAAACTATAACCTATTTGGAGAACTGGATGTCTATGATATACAACCAAATTATGAATACAAAAATTTACAAAATGCATATTTTCGATTGGATTTTAAAACATTAAGTAGTTTTGGTTTAAATAGATCAAACTATATTGATGTATATAAACATCTACATAAAGATGTCAGTCAATTTTTTACAACAATTACAAAGTCGTTTCAAAAGGATAAAGAAATTACTGATATTACTATACCAATATTGAAATTAAAAGTTTCACTACCCAATGCCCCTATTGCTGATATGTATTTAACATTAAATCTTCATATTTATGCAAGTGGAAGAGTGGAATTAACTTTTGATACTAATAATCGTTATGGATTTGAAATAAAAGATGGTCATTTTCGTTTTCTAAATGATTTTGATGGTGATTTAGATTTTGTGTTAAAAGCGAGTTTTAATGGATATGTTGGATTACAAGCTGCATTGAGAGTGCTTGGACAACCAATTATGGATATAGGTTTAAAAGCTGGTATAAAAGGATTAATAAAGTCAACGATTCATATATTTGATACTAACAATCAAGTAAGCAGTGAACAAAGTGATTTACCAATGGACTATCTTGATGAGTTAAGTAAAAAGTATTCCAATATTCAGATTTGTGGAGATTTATCGTTACATTGGCTATTAAATATAACAGTCAACTCGCAAAATACATTGCTTGGACGTTTTAATTTAGGGAAAACGTTTGAACTTTTAGACGATAAACATCAAATTTTCAAAAACAAATACACACATTTAGAAAATTGGCTCTTTGTACCAAAGTGTACCGTTGAACATAAAACTAGTTTTAAACCGTTAGAAGTACCTTTATTAAATGCAAATAAAATCCTAATAGATCGTTATAATTATTTAATTGTTAAAAATAAAAACGTAAGAATTCATATTAAAGGTTTACCAAGTAACTATCAAATAAATGATTTGCTATTTGAAAGTAAGGATCGTAAAGTAGCTGATGTCGATGAAAAAGGATTGATTACAGGTATAAATAAAGGAAGCACCATGATTATCATAAAAACCAAAGATCAAAAATATCACACAGCTTTAAGTGTATTAGTACAAGATGAAGTATCTACGTCTCATTGAAAATCAGCATAAAACGGATGTTGCATTGATCGAAAAAGAAGGATTTCAAACTTCTTTTTCATTGATGAATGGAACAGTAAAAGTATATTATGACCAACAATTGATGATTCAATTATCACAACATTTAAACATTCAGTTAAAACAAAAATTACCATTTATTAAGTCAAAATATAAAATAGATTGCCAAGATATATACTATCCAATTACGATTGAAGTCATTGATCTTCCAATGGAATATCATTACTATAAACATAGTGATTATATAGTGAAAAATAAATTACAATTATCTATTATAGATGGCTATTTACGCTCTAATGTGGAAGTATTTCTTAATGATGAATATACGAAAGAAGGATTATTAAAAAACTTTGATTATATCGATTTTAAACATTATAAAATTATTTACCATGACAAATTCATTGCATGTAATTTTTTTTGTGATTTAAAACCATATAAACCACAATATGATTTTCAATCTACCATAAATACAATTTCTTTTTTTAAGCACTATCGTAGATATGTGGAAGAGATGGAAACGACGATTACATTAAAAGAACCAATGCGTTATTTAGAGTATCATAAAAATCCTTTTGTAATACAAATGGGACCGGCTTTAACAATGTCATTGGCTTCTTTATCAGTAGGTGGACTTACTTTTTACAATGCATTGTTGAATAGAAGAAAAATAATTGAAATTATACCTATGTTAATTCTACCGATTACCATGTTTATTAGTACCATACTGTGGAATCCACTACAACGCTATTTTGAACATAAAGGTGTTAAGAAACACAATCAAAAACGTAGGAAACGTTATGTAACATATTTAGATGCATTATTAAAAGAATATAAAAGTAAAACTAATGATATCTTAAATCAACGTATAAAAAACTATGCCAATATCAAAGATATGCATGAAATGATTGTCAATCGTCTTCCAACTTTATTTCAACGTTTACCATCACATAGTGACTTTTTAACTATTTCCTTAGGATTTGGACAATCAAAAGAAGAATATCATCTTAAGTATCCAAATACATTAGTGGATGAAGATGAATTGTATTTTAAAATAGAATGTTTTAAAGAACAGCTAAGTAGACATGAACATTCGATGTTTATCTTAGATTTTAAAAAATATAGACATATTACTTTATGTTCAAAAGATGAATATATGTTTAAATATATATTATTGCAGTTGGTTTGCTATCATGGTTATGATGTTTTACAAATTATCATTTTATGTGATGCATTCTTTTTGAATAGACATTCATATCTAAATACACTATCATTTGTTAGAAACAAATATGCACATTTTGTATTCACATCACAACAAGAATATCAAGACAATTACATTCATATTCAAGATTTGCCAACAATTGTGTTTGTTCAAAACTGTAATTTCGATTATGATTTTTCACCTAAAAAATTATCTTATATCTATTTAGTAACTTCTAAAGAAAAAGTTAATATTCATAGCGAATGTATCATCTATAATGATCAATTTCATAATACTATTGTAATAAATGGTATGGAATATCAAACCAATATCTATGATCTAACTGATATTGACTTTAATGCTTTAAATTTATATATTTCTAACACATATCTAAATCACGATGTAAAAGAAGGATGCTTATCGATATTGGATATTCAAGATCTTACTCAAATTGAAAGAAATTATCGATTAAATAAACCATATCATGGATTAAAAGCCAACATTGGTAAGGTACAACATACTTTTTTTCAAATAGATTTACATGAAAAAGGTATGGGTCCCCATGGTTTGATTGCTGGTAGTACAGGAAGTGGAAAAAGCGAGTTGCTAATAACTTTAATTTTATCTTTGGCAATGAATTATCATCCAAGTGATGTGCAATTCATTATTATTGATTATAAAGGAGGAGGTATAAGTTTAGCGTTTGAAAATGATCAGTATGTGTTACCTCATTTGGTTGGAAGCATATCAAATATTCAACCTGAACAAATACAAAGAAGTATATTAGCACTAAAGAAAGAAGTTCAATTACGTCAAGAAGCTTTTAAAAAGATGATCGATAGGACAAATGAACCTGTTATGAATATCGATTTATATCAACAATTATATAAAGAAGAATATGGTCTTATAAAATTATCGCATTTAATTGTTGTAGCAGATGAGTTTGCTGAATTAAAAAAACAACAACCTGAATTTATTCATGATTTAATATCCATTTCAAGAATAGGCAGATCACTAGGAATACATTTATTACTTGCTACACAAAAACCAAGTGGTGTAGTGGATGATCAGATATGGTCTAATGCAAGATTTAAATTATGTTTAAAAGTGCAAACAGCTCAAGATTCTAAAGAGATGATAGAGTCTAATGTAGCCAGTATGATTAAACATCCAGGAGAATTTTATTTTCTTTGTGATCAGAAACTTAAGTTTGCTAAAGCAGCCCTAAGTACAATGAACATTGAAAATCCAAATGACACTTTAAAAGTTGCGTTATTAAATTCTAGGTGTATGGTTGAAAAGCAAAGTATTACCGTACAAAAACCAATGAAAAAAGAAATTGATTGTATTATGCAAAACATTATCATGTATGCCAATCAGTACAAAGCAAGAACTATATGGCAACAACCGTTAACTGAATGTAATCAGGAAGAGCTATTACATAAATATCAGTATGATTTGCAAAAATATGAGATACTCTTGGGAGAAATTGATTATATCGATCAAGCGAAACAGGGGCTATTTATTCATAATTTAAAACAATATCCAATCACATTTATTTTTTCTCTTTTTAAAGAAGCTAGACATCGATGTATTGAAAATATTCTTACATCGTTATCTATGTTTGATTATCGTGTTATCTTCATTGATTTTAATCGCTTTGGTATTGAAACATATCTTAATTATGACATCTTGTGGCTATACATTGATGGTTATCAAAAAGAATTGATACAAAGAGTGTTTCATTATTTGATGAATAATCAACAAGATACCCTAGTAATTATTAATGGTTATCATGTCTTTAAAGAATTATACCCACATCTACAAGAATTTCTTTTAAATATTATGGCAAATTATAGTATGTATTCCTTAAGATTTATGGTTTTTACAACGATTTCTTCTTCCATTTCTTTTAATATGTTTCAGCTTGCTTCTAAGTCTTATGTGATTGGTAAAAGTAACACTAATGAATTAATGGCGATATTTAATAAGGTAGTCAAAACAACATTAGAAAGTGAATTTGATGGTATTACCTATACTACGATGCCATATATCTTTAAGTTATCTCATCCATCTACCTTTAACTATCAAAAAAAAGATATTTCATTTACTTTAGAAATGCCCAAAACCATAACAATGAAATATGAAAACTCTAAACTTTTATTAGGTATCGATGAAATAACACTACAAGAAGTATATTTTGATTTTACACTGCAACCTATTCTAGTGATTTCAAGTTTATATGATGATTTGCTTATAAAATATAAACAGGTACTTAATAAAGTAAGTAAGATAAAAGTCATTGATCAGTATCAAGAAATTACAAACTTAAAGGAACAACAAATCATACTTTTAAATCCTTATGATTATAATAAATCTATATTAAAAAATAACTATTTTTATTCCACGTTATTGTGGCTGGGAGATGGTTATCAACAACAATTTACATTTCATATACCTTATAAAGATTATGTGGAAGATAATCAAGGATTATATTGTTATAAAGGGAAAATAATTAAAATAAGCTATGCAAATGAATAATATGATTTATGTAAAAATTAAATCTTTAAAAACAAATGAAACATTTGAAACGTATTTAAGCATACATTTTTCTTTATCGGAAAACTTAAATGCTTTGAATACCCTTTTAGAAAGAGAAATATTTTCTAGTAATAACATCTATGTGGATGCAAGTTCTGGAGGTATTCTTAATCCTTATAGTAGTCTTAAAAAGCAAAATCTATATCAAGGTATGATGATTCATGTATACTAAAAATATAACTAGGAGGTTGTTATGAGTAAAATTTATGATGTAGTCATTATTGGAGCAGGTCCGGCAGGTATGAGCGCAGCAATTTATGCTAAGCGTGCTGGATTGTCTGTTGGTATGATTGAATATAGTGCACCGGGTGGAAAAATGGTGAAAACGGCTGAGATTTTAAACTATCCAAGTTTTACACAAATCAATGGCGTCGATTTATCGTTAAAGATGTTTGAGCAAGTACAAAATTTAGAAGTAGATTACTTATATGGTGAAGTGATTGATTTAAAAGATGGAAATATAAAAGAAATTATTTGTATGGATGGTACAGTATATCAAGGGAAAGTTGTTATTGTGGCAACAGGGACAAATCCAAATCCTTTAAATATTCCTGGAGAAGATACGTTTATAAGTAAGGGAGTATCTTATTGTGCTATTTGTGATGGTTCGTTTTTTAAAAGCAAAGTTGTTGCGGTAATTGGTGGAGGAAATTCTGCTTTAGAAGAATCTCTTTACTTAACCCAGTTTGTTGAAAAATTGTATATTATTATTCGTAGAGATGCATTTCGAGCAGAAGCGATTATTCAAGAAAAAGTGTTAAAGCACCCAAAGATAGAAATTATACGTAATCATGTTCCAATAGAAATCAAAGGGAATAATAAAGTAGATACTTTATGTATTCAAGATGTTCAAACAAAAGAAATTACAGAATTAAAAGTAGATGGTATTTTCCCTTATATTGGAGCTACACCAAGTACCGCCTTTTTAAAACATTTGAATATTTTAGATGATCGAGGATATATTGTAGTCAATGATAAGATGGAAACGACAATCCCGGGAATTTATGGTGCTGGCGATTGTAATGTGAAGCATTTAAGACAAATTGTAACTGCGGTTAACGATGGAGCAATTGCAGGACAAAATAGCTATCATTATTTAAACGATTAAAGATGACATTTTATAGTGCTTAATGTATAATCAAAATATGAAAAATAACCATATGAAAAAAGCTGTATGTACGATGATTCCAACGATGGAAGAGTACAAAGAAGGCTCAACGAAGAAAAGAAATGAATTACAACGTTTATTTCATGGTGCTAATGTTGCACCATTTTTATCTATGGAAAATCCATATCATTATCGTTGTAAAGTGATTGCTTCCTTTGCAAAAAAGAAAGGAAAAGTCATAGCAGGTATTTATCAAGAAAACACTCATAAAGTAATAGCAGAAAAAGATACCTACATGCAAGATAAACAAGCCAATGCTATTTTAAAAACCATTGTACAATATGTAAATGCATATAAGATTGAACCTTATAATGAAGATACCGGCTATGGTCTTTTAAGACATGTATTAATTCGGGTAGGGAAGTATTCAGATGAAATCTTAGTTTGTTTTGTCTTGGCAAATTCTACGTTTCCTTCAAGAAAAAATTTTGCCCAAAGTATCATGAAACAGCATCCTAATATAAAAACGATTACTTATAGTGTTAACGCGAAACAAACATCAATTGTTTTAGGAAATAATGATAAAACGATAATTGGTCCTGGTTTTATCTATGATTATTTAGATGATTTAAAGTTTCGTATTTCAAGTCGTTCTTTTTATCAAGTAAATCCTATACAAACAGAACGTTTATATAAAGTGGCTCTTGAAAAAGCAGATATTAAAGACAGTGATAAAGTATTGGATACCTATTGTGGTATAGGTACCATTACATTACTCGCATCGAGACTTGCAAATTTTGTTGTAGGTGTTGAATCAAATCCTGCTGCTATTGGTGATGCTATGTTTAATCAAAAAATAAATCAAATTACAAATGTCGAATTTATAAAAAAAGATGCCACTGTCTTTATGAATCAAATGGCAATGAAAAAAGAAACGTTTGATGTCTTGATTATGGATCCTCCTAGAAGTGGTTCAACAAAAAGTTTTATACAGGCTGTAGGGAAATTACAACCTAAAAAAGTGCTTTATATTTCATGTAATCCAACTACATTAAAACAAGACTTAAAAGAATTTAAAAAAGTTGGTTATGAGTATACAGAAGTAATACCGGTTGATATGTTTCCATTTACAGATCATGTGGAGTGTATTGCTTTATTAACAAAGATAGAGAAGTAAGAAAATGGAAGACATGTTATATTTAGTGAAAAGGCATAAATTATGCAACTCAAAATATAATGCATTATTTTTTATTCTTGAATGTCCAATAAGTGTCGATAGGTAAAAGCATACTTTACCTTTGTTTTAAATGGAAGTTATTTGGATGTTTACTATATTGATTATTATACAAAAGAAGATTGTTTAGCTTTAATGGTTAGATATAAAGATTTACTCATTAACGATGGAATGAACAATTGATGTAATTATATATAGTAAAAATAGCTTAAGTTGTTATGACTGTTATTAAGACAGGGAATTATTTTCCTGTTTTTTAAATTGTGTCAAATAGAAAAAATACCAGTGTTATGATATGATGAGGGTAGTAATAATATGGAGTGTTAGACTCTATCATATTCAGTTTTTTATGAAACCAAGGTGAATGTATAATGATAAAGTTAAGACTATCAATAAATGATATCAATGAGTATCAAGTTGCTAATTTACCGGATAATGCTGTGAAAATAGAAACACCTCATAGTGTGGAAGAGATGATGAAAAAGGCTACACCGATTGCGGTAATTCTGTGCCTTTTGCTTTTTATCGTTATGTTATGCAAAACGATTGCATGTAAAGAAATTGTAATTTCTCCAATATTTATTTTTATTGGTTTTGTATTGGGTTATTTGTTACTGATTGTTCATGAATGGTTACATGGAATTGTCTATCCTAAGGAAGCAAATGTGATCATCGGAAAAATCAAAGGAAAATTCATTTTTGTCGCATTAGCATCCTATCCATTAAAACGAAATAGATTTATACTAATGTGTTTATTGCCGTTTATACTTGGCATAGTTCCATTAATGGTTTTTATAATAAGCCCTGCTGAATTTAAAGAATGGAATGGGTTGATGTTTGGTATGGCATGTATGGGAATGGTATCGCCATTTCCAGATGTGTATAACACCATGATAGTACTGAAAAATGTAAATAAAAATGAATCAGTGATGTTTTATAAAAGTGATATGTATAAAATATTATAAGAGTTTATTTTTAAGTGTAATCTATTTTAACATATAAAGAAGGTTGAGTATTTGTAAGTTAGAAAAAAATAATTGACATTTCACTTAAATAGAGTAAAAAGTTATACTGTAAAGCTATGCGGAAAATCCGCTTAGAAATAAGAGAATCACAAAAAAAAAGATAAAATAAAGGAGGTTTGTGAAATGGCTAAATTAGATGGAAAAGTTGCGTTGATTACTGGTGCAGCAGTTGGTCTTGGTGAAGGAATTTCTATCGCTTATGCAAAGTATGGTGCAAAACTGATTATGGTCGATTTATCACCGGAAGTTGAAAAAACAGCAGATAGACTTCGCAAAGAGTATAATGCAAAAATTATCAGTGTTATTGCAGATGTAGCTAATCGTGAACAAATGGAAGATGCTGTAAAAAAAGGAATTGAAACCTTTGGTGAGATTAACATTGCTTGCTGCAATGCAGGCGTTTGTCGCTTGGCTCCTTTTGAAGAAATGGATGATGCCATGCGAGATTTCCATATTGATGTCAATATTAAAGGTGTATGGAATACTTGTAAAGCAGTGATTCCATATATGTTAAAGCAAGGCGAAGGAAATATTGTAATTGCATCTTCTGTAACCGGAGATATTGTTGCGGATGCAGGTGAGGCTGCCTATGCCATGACAAAAGCGGCGTTAGTTGGTTTAACAAAGTGTCTGGCTGTTGAATATGCAAGTCGTAACATTCGTGTGAATTGTACACAATTAGGTTATGCAAGAACTCCGATGGTTGAAAAAATGGCAATGGAATCTAACCCTGAAAATCCAGAATCGGCTATTGCAGGTATTGCAGCAGGTGTACCGATGAAACGTTTAGCGAAACCAATTGAAGTTGGAGAGTTATTTGCATTTTTAGGAAGTGATGAATCAAGTTATATGACCGGCTCTCAAATTGTAATTGATGGAGGAAGCACGTTACCAGAAACTATGTCAATGGGAACAAATTAATGAAAATTAGTATTTAATACAAAAGTCAGATGGTCATATGGTCATCTGATTTTTTAGTAGTTTATGAATTATATGAATAGTGAAACATATTTACATACACTTAGCAGATAAAAAATATTAAATTTTATAAAAAATATAAAATAAATACGTATAAATTTTAAGGATATAGTTCGCTATAATAGAAATAGATTAAAAATGTTTAATGGTAGAACATGAGATGAAAGGGATAAGTATATGAATAAAAGTAAAAATTTTAATTTATTTCTTATGGATGGAGAAGTTACAGGTAGAATTAAATGCACACTATTAAATTGGACTGGATTAGCTTATAAAATTCCACGATCTCTTCTTGATAGTTGTAAAATTCGTCAAGATTTAAAACAAAGTGGTGTTTATTTCTTATTTTTTAAAAATGATGATGGACAAGATGAAGTTTATATCGGGCAAGCGGGTGTTAGAAAAAATAAAGAATGTATCTTACATAGAGTGTTGGAACATTTAAAAGATGAGTTTTATTTTACAGATGTTGTGATACTGACTACACAAAACAATTCATTTGGTCCAACTGAAATAAGTTATCTTGAAAATAAATTTACAAATCTAGCAAAAGAAGCACAAAGGTATATTGTAAAAAATGAGAATGAACCAAATCCAGGAAATGTAACGGAAGAAAAAGAATCTGAACTTGAAGATTTTGTAGAATATTCAAAGATGGTGCTAGGCGTTTTGGGGTATAAAATCTTTGTACCATTAATCAATAATGCATTAACATCTACAACTGAAGAAATTTATAATCTAAATAGTAAAACAAAAAAATCAAATTATGTAATTAAAGCAAAATGTAAAAGAACAAATGAAGGTTTTGTTGTATTAAAAGATAGTATGATAGAAATGAATGATTCAGAAACTTTACCTAAATCAATAAAATTGTTAAGAGATAATTTAAGAGAGAATAATGAAATTGTGAATGGGCGAATAACAAAAGATTATCTATTTAACAGTCCATCTTATGCAGCGATGTTTATTCTTGGGATGAGTAGGAATGGACGAACAGAATGGAAAAATAAAGAAGGACTTACTTTAAAAGAATTAGATGAAATGTAACATAATGTAGTTTATTGTATTTAATAGTAAAATAAAAATATAAATTAAAAAACGTACTTTTTAAAGTATGTTTTCTTTATAGTAATATCTATTGAGAGAAAAAATGGATTGTTTTATCATAAAAATGACAAAATTGTCATTTTTATAAAATTGACATGGAGGTTATTCTGTACTAGTATAGTTTAGGAATTGAAACTATCTTACAATTCAAAGGATAATTTATTTAATATACAATTCTAGAGGGAGAGAATATGAAAATTCGGGTAAATAAGATTGTAGGTTTTGTTATGGCATTTATTGTAATGATTTCATCTTTTATGCTGGTTTCTAAAGTGCAAGCACAACAAAATGAATATGATATAATTATCAGTTCTGTGGTAAAAGGTAATGCAGAAGAACTTGCCGGAGCAAGGTTTAGTATTAAAGATTCAACCAATACAAATATTTTGATGTCTTGGGATTCTGGCAATGCTCCACATACAGTAAAGTTGAAATCTGGAAAATATGTATTGGTTGAAGAAATAGCTCCAAATGGATATCAGCCAGAAGTTTCTCAAAGAGAATTTTTAGTTTTTGATGATGGATCTTTAAGATTAATAGAAGGAGCATCTAGTTCTTTTGTGCCAAATTCAACAATTGTATTTAATCATATACTTGTTGGCTTTGATGTAAAAATTAGTAATATTTCAGAAGATAATACTGAAGAGCTTCCAGGTGTACATTTAGATTTATCAAAACAAAGTGGTGAATTGATTCATTCATGGACAACTACCGATCACATGGAAGTCATTCGATTACTACCTGGACAATACAGGGTAACTGTTCAAAGAGGGTTGCAAGGCTATGCTCCCACAGATGGCATCGATTTTGAAGTGTCAATTAATGGAGAAATATCAAGAAGTATAAATGGAGAAATAAAGGTTGTTGATTTTGTTCAGGTGGTGAACGAATTGATGAAATACGATGTGTTTATTAGCAAGATGGAGAAGGGACAAAATTCGGAGCTTCGAAATGCAAAATTAGTAGTAAAAAAAATATCAAATAATACAGAAACAGAAATTGCACAGTGGATTACAACAAAACATCCCCAAAAATTAAAATTAACAAAAGGGGAGTATAAACTAGAGGAAATAGAAGCTCCTATTGGGTATGAGTTAGCACAGCCTGTCCTATTTCGATTGAATATAGATGGATTGCTTGAGAAAAAAGAAGGTGATCAGTGGGTTGTTGTAAATAACTCAACTATTCAAATGTTCAATCACTTAAAAAAACATCTAGTGGTAATAAGTAGTGTAGAAGAAGATAAAGATATAGAGCTTTCGGGTACTCAGTTAGTTATTAAAGAAAAAAATACTTCTCAAATCATTGAGAATATTACAACTACTGATACAAAAAAACAATTGATGCTATTTCCTGGTAGATATATTGCTGAGGAAATCCAAGCTCCATTTGGGTATGAAAAAGCTTCTTCAGTGGAGTTTCTTGTGGGTCCAGATAGTTCAGTACATATTCTTTCTGGAAATGTTGGACTTGAAGTTACAGATAAAATGGTACAGTTAGTGCATAATTTAAAAAAACATGATGTACTTTTTAGCAGTATTGCACAAGATAAAAATGGTGAATTACCTAGTGCTAAGTTGCGAATTATTCGTCAAGATGGTAGTATTCAAGATGAATGGGATACAACGGAAACGGCAAAAATTTTAAGTTTAGAACCTAATCAATATACATTGGAAGAAGTGAAGGCTCCAAATGGATATAGTTTAGCTAAAGCAATGGTATTTCGCTTAAATTTAGATGGAAGTATAGAGTTGCAGGAGAACGGTCAGTGGAATTTACTGCCGAATGCTCAATTGCAAATGATTCACAAACCGAAACCAAAGATGAATCCTGCTCCTGTTCCACAACCAAAACCAAATGCTCAGGTAAAGCCAATCGTAAATGAAAAAACAAAAATAACATCAAGTTTCCATATACCTAAAACGATGGATACTACGGATGTATTAATCTGGTTTACACTATTGTATACTTCGCTACTTGCATTAGTGGTGTTATTAAATATACAAAAAAGTAAATAATTTAAAAAACAAGTGAGTCTTAAAGTTAAGGTTCACTTTTTATAATGTAAAATCATTTTTATTTAGTTATTATATAAAAAATCATACATAGTTCTTATACATTTTTTTATGTTTTTATTTCCATATAATTTACTAAAATATACATATATACATTAATTGATAAATGATTGACATGTAATAATATAAGAAATATAATAATTTATAGAATAGGTATTATACATATCAAGGGGGAATTGAAGTGAACATACAAAAAAAGATTGCCGTTTTTATATTTGTTTTTGTGTTTTATGTTTCGACTTCGATAGGAAGATTTGTAGTTAAGGCGAATTTTCATTTCCGTGTAGAAGAAGGATTAGAACTTATAGCTAAAACGGGACGCATTGCTGAAGTAGTTATAATTGGGCTAGGTGAACCAGCTAAACTTGCTAGTATATTTCCGGTTGATGCACAACCAACAGTTCCGGTTAATCCACCATCAACAACTCCGACCGATCCACCACCAACAATTCCGAATGATCCACCATCAACAACTCCGACTGATCCACCACCAACAGTTCCGGCTGATCCACAACCAACAGTTCCGGTTAATCCACCAGCACCAATAGTAGATGAGGTTGATACATCAGAAGAAAATGTAATGGAAGATGTGGTTGTAGAATCAACTACAATTGTGGATATGTATAAAACTCCAAGTTTAAATGTTCCTAAAACAATGGATTCTACAAATATGATGAGTTTGTTTACGATTACAGTTGTATCGATAATTGGTTTAATTTCGATTTTATATACGAAAAAAACAATAAAAGAATAAGTTATTATGCAGATTGAGACTCAATCTGTATTTTTTATGATTATTGGTATAATAGAATTATACAGAAGGAGTTAGATTATGTATTTACTTGAATGGAGCAGTAAAAATACAAGACAATTGGTTGGAATTTTTGATAGTATAGAACATGGTAGATTCTTTATGAAGAAAGTACCCGGTTATAATTATACTTGTGTAGATATAGATGGTGTTCCTTTTGAAGAAGAAACAATTGAATATGCTAAACTACCGGATATTGAACTGATTAGCTATAATGGTTATCAAATACCGATTAGCCGTTTTTCTTTTGAAGAAGATATTATAGTTCTTTGGATACCATTGGATTATCTAGATAGCGCGACTACTGATAATCGTGTTTCAATTGGATCTATTAAGGTTGATGCGTATTCCATTAATAATGAAAATGCAAAAAATTATATTGAAGAAAGAGAATTAAGATTTAAACAATGCAGAGAACTATTTACTGAACATGATTTTGAAGTTAGTCGAGAATGTTTTGGTTCTGAAGATGGGGAAGTAATATTTGTTCGTAAAAAGGGACAGGAAGATCGTTGGTATTTTTTTACACATATGGATCCGTTATTTTTAGAAATGAATATTGAACAAGAAATTGAAAAGTATATTCAGTCCATTTCATAAGTATTGTATCTAAGATATTTGTTCATTTGTTAGTTGACTCTAACAAATGAAGGTAGTAAAATGATAGAGCATGAATCAATTTAGGATAAAGTGTAGAGGCGTGTTTATATATAGCGATAAAAGATTGATTAAAGGATAAGGTATATATAGGTGTGTAACTATTCTTGTTAAGTTTTTGTATGTTATTATGATTGATATAGATAAGTATTATATCTAACATATAATTTGAAAATATATAAACATGTGTAAAATATTTTTTGAAAAATATATTAAAGTTGATAAAATATACATGACATAACACATAATTATTTTCGTGTATGTATTTATATTTTGTAATGTAATGATGAGTAATTTAGAAAAGAGAGGTTAGAGAGATTAGTATGAAGTTTAATGTTAATGTAAAACAAGGTGTTGAAGTAAAAGTAATTTATGAGGATACAATTACTTGTGAAGTATTAAGTAAATTAGTCAGTACAAAACTATTTGAGGCTAAATTGGGACAAATGTATATCCATTTATTAGAAGATGGAAATTTAGTGGTTTATTTGGGTTTGGGCAAAGAGAAGGAGTTATCATTGAAAGATTTACGTGTTACTTTTTATAATTTTGCAAAAAAATTGATTGATTCAAATATTCAAGAGATTGCCATGGATATTCCCAAAATAAACGGATTATGTTCGTATAAAACAGCATTAAATATTGCAGAAGGGATGTTGTGTAGTGAATATACTTATGATATCTTTAAAACTCAAAAAAAAGTAAGCCAAGAGTTAGTTGTAAACTATAATGTAAATCCAGAAAAATACCAAAAAGTAGTAGAAGGTATTAAGGAAGCAAAGTGTATTGTAAATGGCATGTTTTTAACTCGTAATTTAGTAAATCAACCAGCGAATGTGATTTATCCAGAATCATTGGCTAAGATTGTGCAAGAAGAGTTCAAACATTCAAATGTTAATGTACAGATATATGGGCTTGAAGAAATAAAAGAATTAAATATGCATGCATTTTTAAATGTCGCACGTGCAAGTTCAAAAGAACCAAAATTAATTGTTATAGAATACTTAAATGATTCTTCTTCTACAGAAAAAATAGGATTAATCGGCAAAGGAGTTACTTACGATTCTGGAGGATTAGCAATCAAACCGGCAGCTTCTATGGTTACTATGTATGATGATATGGGTGGATCTGCAACTGTAATTGGTGCAATCAAAGCTTTAGCAAACGCCAATGTGAAGTGTAATGTAGTTGGAGTGGTTGCAGCGTGTGAAAATATGATTAGTGGAGATGCATATCGTAATGGTGATATTATAGAATCAATGAGTGGTAAAACTATTGAAATTATTAATACCGATGCAGAAGGAAGATTAACTTTAGCAGATGCAATTTATTATGCTACAAGTCATCTGGAATGTACTAAAGTAATTGATATTGCAACTCTGACTGGTGCATGTGTGAGTGCGTTAGGAGAACAAGTAAGTGGTATTGTAACTAATAATCAAGACTTTTATCATCAACTTGAAGAAGCAAGTGTAAAAGCACAAGAATATCTTCACTTATTCCCTAATCTTCCTTACTATGAAAATATGAATAAGTCAGAAGTTGCCGATATAAAAAATTCAGGTGGAAAATATGGTGGTGCGATTACAGCAGGTTTATTTGTTGGCTCATTTTTAGCAAAAGATGTACCATGGTTACATATTGACATTGCGGGTACAGCGTATATTTCTACTCCGTATGACTGTAATGTGAAGGGAGCAACGGGATCTATGGTTAAAACATTATATTATTTAATGAAAAATTAATATAGTTAAACGTTGTTTGAATATAGATCATCAAATAGTTCATTAAAATACATGATTATATGTATAAATAATAAATAAAGGATAAATATAATTTTTAGTATGTAATTTCTGTTTTTAACTAATTATTATGTTTATTTTTTTTGAAATTATGGTACAATTATGTGTAATATGTCAAAGCAAGGAGATATAGAAATGAAAAAAATAGTGAAAACGCTTATTTTGATGTGTAGTATTGTTTGTTTCTTGTTTGCAGGTATTCAAACTTTTGCAGAGGAAAAAGGAATTACATTTACGAATATTACACTAACAAAAAGAGATGGTAGCCCACTAGGGAATGTAAATATTTGGGAAGAAATGAAGTTTAACTTAAATTTCTCAATTCCTAATGGTACTGTTTCATCTGGTGATACAACAACCATAAAGATGAATCGTGAGCTAACATTTACACAAGAAGTTCCAATTGAAATAAAAAAAGATAACAAAACTTTTGCAAATGTTACTTTCAATAAAGCAAAAAATGAGATATTGATCACATATACAGATGAAATTGCAAATTTAAATGATATTGAGGGAAGCTTTTTCTTCTTAGTACGTGTAGAAAACGCAATAGTGATTGGTGAGCAGGATGTTCCGGTTACCTTAGTATCAAATGGTGCAACAATTTACAATGGTTCTATACATTATAATGGTGCGCCTGCAGCTAAACCGTTTGATCTACAAAAAGTAGGATGGAAAACAGGGGGTTCTGATAAGCGTTCTTTAGATTATAGAATTGATGTGAACCAAAAAAATATCGAAATTAATAATGCGGTAATTACAGATCGATTTGGTGATGAAACAAATTTAGATATTAGTAATATTTTAATTTATCGTGGTCAATGGGTAGATGCAGGAGATGGTACTTTTAAACTTAATCCATCTGAAGATGTTACAAGTCAATTTACAATTCATTTAGATGCCGATAAAAAGGGATTCCATATTTCTTTAGGAAATGTGGCGGCCAATGAAGGATATCGTATTCGTTATCGTGCAACAACAAGTTATGATCCAATTCAAGGTGAAAAAATTAAAAATACGGTTACTTTGACAGGGGATAATGTTACTATCCCACCAGTTACATCTATTTTAACGTATAATGTTGGTGGTAGTGAGATTATTGGTTACCAATATAAAATTAAAGTGGTTAAAAAAGATGAAAACGGTCAGCTTTTAAAAGATGCTGAATTTAAATTGGTACGAGATGCTACAGGGATAGAATTGGCACGTTTGAAAACAAATGCTGCAGGAGAGATTATTTTTGACAATCTGTTAAAAGATGCGTATACGATTACAGAAGTTGCAGCACCAAACGGGTATCTTTTAAACACTACACCTATTAAAGTATTAAGTAGTGATTTTAATGATCAAAAAATAGCAACTAAAGAATTTGTGAATAAACGTGCAGATGAAAAAATTAATGTTGTTGTTAATAAAAAATGGTTGAAAAAAGAAGCTGCATCTGCAACATTTAAATTGCTAAAAGACAACGTTGATACAGGAAAACGTCTTACATTGACAGCACAAATGAACTGGACAGGAAGTTTTGACGGATTAGACAAATATGATCTAAATGATGGTCATGAAATCGAATATTCAATAGAAGAAATAGCAATAGATAATTATGATTATTCTCTCCTAATAAAAGGTCCTTATGAATTCGATGTTTTAAATTTTGAAATCTTTACAGTCAATGTAAAAAAAGAATGGTATGGAGCAAGTAAAAATTCAGCAACTTTAAAATTGTATGCGGATAATGTCGATACCGGAGAGGAAATTGTAGTAAATGAAGCATCAAATTGGAGTGGTCAATTCGTGAACTTACCAAAATATGATTTAGGTGATAATCATGAGATTGTTTATTCAGTTCGTGAAGTTGCTATTCCTGGTTATACAACACGTGTAGAAGGAAATACTACATCAGGTTTTGTGGTTAAGAATATCAGTCAAGAAACAATTCATGTTCCAGTTACTGTAAAATGGAACGGTCCAAAGAAAGACCATGCTATGATTAAGTTGTTGGCAAATAATGTGGATACAGGACAAACATTACGCATAGAAGAGGCTATGAATTGGCAAGGAAGCTTTCCGAATTTATTCAAGTATGATCAGATGACCGGTGAAGAAATTGTATATAGCATTCAACAAACACCAATTCCTGGATATGTAACTAACATTGTAAAAGATCCAACAGGATTTGTTGTAACAAATACTAAGGTTATTCTACCTAATATTTCAAATGTAGATCATGATGATATGACTGTATATTCACCAAAAATTTCGATTCCAAAAACTGGAGATACGACAAGTAATGTCTATGGATTGTTATTTGTTGCATCTGTTGTATCTATAATTTTACTTATTAAGTATAGAAAAGAAGAAAAAGTAAATTAAAAGTATTAAAATGAGTATGTAGACCTACATGCTCATTTTTCATATTCATAAACTTTATTCTATAGAAAGGTGGATTCAAATGAAATTACTAATTTTTGGCTCCGGTGTTATTGGATCCTTTTATGCTCTTTATTTTTTAAAAGCAGGATACCAAGTAACTATGTATGCAAGAAACAATCGCTTTCATCAATTATTAAGCAATGGGTTAGTATATCAAGAAAGAAAAACCATTAAGAAATTAAATGTAAATGTTATCGATACATTAAGAGACAATGATATATATGATTTCATTTTTGTTACAGTAAAATCCGATCAAATATATGATGCATTGAGACAGTTAAAAAATAATAGAAGTAAAACATTGGTTACTATGGTAAATACGGTAGACACATATCAAACATGGGAAAATATATGTGGATACAATCGTATACTACCGGCATTTCCTGGTGCGGGTGGAAGTATTGATGAAGAAGGTATTTTAAGAGCATATTTAACCCCAAGCTATATCCAGAAAACAACCTTTGGTGAATTGCATTCTAAGAAAAGTCAACGTTTAAATATATTAAAAGATATTTTTAAAACATCTCGAATTCCTTATGATATTGTTGATAATATGCATTTATGGCAAATATGTCATTTAGCTTTGGTAGTTCCTTTAGCAAACGTATATTATGCGGTTGAGAAATCCAAATATGCTGGATATAACTATTCCATACTTTCTAATGCAGTTGATGAATTAAAGTATAATTTAAGTCAAGTACAATCGATTTACAATCGATTAATACCTAAAAAAATGTATTATATTTTATATTTACCGAAAACATTTATTATTTTTGTTCTTTTCATACTTTACAATAGTTCTTTTGGTAGTCGTTTTATGTACCCACACTCTATAAAAGCTCGTAAAGAAATGAAGTATTTAGAAAATAGATTGCACTATTTGTTTAATAAAAATCGTAGCTCGATTGACAATTAAAAGTACATGTTTTAAACTAAAACTAAGTTAAGTGTTGTTTAAAAAATATGTATAGTAAGTAAATAGAAAGGAGGATAAGGATTACTTACTATTTAAAATAGAAATCAGAAAGGAAAGATATTAAATGAAATTTCTTATTATAATTGTTACTTTTCTACTAGTTTCTTGCACAGCACCAGCTACAAACCAAACAACGACTATGCATAATTCGACAGAAACACCATCCAATTCAGAAGTGACAGTGAAAGTTGTAAATCAAGTACAATTAAGTACAAGTAACTATGATGTAAATTATCGTGACTCTTCGGTAAATATCGATGGTGTCTTAGAGGAGGAAGTTTGGAATTCTTTGGGTGTGATTTCGGGAAGTTTTTTATATCCATGGGAAAAAATAGAGGCTCCATTTACAGAGTTTAAGGCTTATCATGACAATAATAATTTTTATTTTAGTTTTGTAGTAAAGGATCAAGCTGTTGTTTCTGAAGAAGAATGGAAAGAAGATGAAAGTACAGTTGATAATGAAGATCGTGTAGAATTATTTTTTGCTAGTACTTCCATTGATAAACCTGTAGAGTATGAAATTCCATTATACTATGCTACAGAGGTAGATCCATTGGGTAGAGCTCATGATTATTCTGTTAAATATTATCGTGAGTTTGATTCCAAGTTTAATTTTGATGGAGCAAAAAATGCAGCACAAATTGTAGATGATGGTTATGTTGTTGAAGGTTATATACCATTAACGACTTTAAAAGCACTAAACTTATTTTCAGAAGATCAAATCATACGTGTTGGTGTATTTAGAGCGGAGTTTACAAAGAATCATGATGAATTGGTTATGCAGTGGATATCATGGGTAGATCCAAAAACGGAAGTTCCAGATTTTCATGTAGATAGTGCATTTGGACAATTCCGATTTTTAGGTTTAAAATAATTATACAGGAATCCTAAAACATGTTTGCTTGCAAACATGTTTTTATATACAATAAAGATACATTGAAGGAAAAGTAATATCCTAGAAGCCATTATAGTAGATATTATTGGTTCAAAACAAGAACAAACAATTTATTGGATGCATAAGATAGGAAAATCTTATCCTAATGGAGGATATGGAGGTTATTTTGTACAAAGGTTAATACAAAGATATCCGAAACCATATGATCGTTTTGGAAATGGGGAATCAACGTGTGTAAGTCCGTTAGCATATGTTGCAAAATGTATAGAAGAAGTTAAAGAGTTATCATATCAAGTAACATCTGTTACCCATAATCACCTGGAAGGTATTAAAGGGGTAGAGGCAATTGCAGTTGGTACATATGGCAAAAACCGGTTATTCGATTTTGGATATAAAAGAGTATATTTCATACACATAGATAGGGGAATATAGTGATACGATAGCTGCTATTGCAGGAAGTGTTTCAGAAACATATTATGGTATACTAAAAGAAATAAATGAACAAGGATTGCTATACTTAGATGATTTTTTAAGCAAACTTTTTTGAATTTACTAATACTTATATTTTGATGAGGGAAGAAGAAAAATTTGATGAAAGCAAAAACTAATTTACCTATTTTGGGTGTTGGACCATATTATACTCTATTTAGTTTTTTATTAACGTTTTTAAGTATTTTCTATACCGAAAATAAATCACTGATATATTATCTTCCTTCTTTAAATATAGTATGTAAATTAATTTCGTTTTTATTTATTATTATAGCAATTGTTTTATGGGGATCTGCTATCTTTTTTAATCATATTACAAGTAAAATTAAACAAAATAAATTAGTTACAGATGGTGTATATGGCTATGTTCGACATCCAATTTATAGTGCTTTTTTATTTATGAATTTTTCAATTTTACTTGCAAGCGCTAATATTTTGTTGTTTCCACTTCTTATAATACACTGGATTATTTTGTCATTATTATTAATATATACAGAAGAGAAATGGTTGCTACAGCGATTTCAAAATGAATATATTATTTATTCTAAATGTGTAAATCGTTGCATACCTTGGTTTCCATCATCTAAATAAAAGTAATCACTAGTTGCTATAGGAAATATCATTAAAAAAAGGTATAATAAACACGTGTATGTTATTTATTTTGTATCATTTATAGTTAAAAGGAGCTAATCATGGAATTATATATTTTAGTTTTTGCTTTTGTTATTATTGCTTGTTTGGCTTTTTCAAAAATATCAAAGAAATCGGGATTACCAACTCTAATCATTTTTATTAGTTTAGGTTTATTATTCGGCAGTGATGGTATTTTTAAAATACACTTTGAAAACTATAATTTAGTGAAAGAGTTATCTTCGATAGCCTTAATTTTTATTATTTTTTATGGTGGATTTAATACTAATTGGAGAATGGCAAAACCGGTTGTGAAACAATCTATTCTTCTTTCTACTGTTGGTGTTGTTTTTACAGCTTTGTTTGTAGGTGCTTTTTGCGAATATGTTTTAAAGATGGATCGATTATTAAGTTATGCTATCGGTGCTGCAATTAGTTCTACGGATGCTGCTTCTGTCTTTGCTATTTTAAAGCAACGCAAATTAAATTTAAAATATAATACAGCATCTTTACTTGAGTTAGAAAGTGGTAGTAATGATCCATTTGCTTATTTAATTACCATTTTAATTTTAAACATTATACAATATAGTACTTTTAAATTATTTGATATAGTGAAATTATTGGGATTACAACTGATATTTGGATGTGTTTTAGGTGTTGTTTTTGCTTATTTAACAAAATATATTTTAAATCATGTTGAATTTATCAGTGATGGATTTGATACTATTTTTGTTTTTGCCATGGTATTAATTGCTTATGTATTGCCGTTGTATGTACAAGGGAATGGCTATTTAAGTGTATATCTAATGGGATTATTGTTAGGGAATCAAATGTTACCCAATAAAAAAATACTTGTTAATTTCTTTGATGGGATTACAGCATTAATGCAGATGTTAACCTTTTTTATGATTGGTTTATTAGCAACACCATCTAGCTTAGGTAGTGTATTATATAGTTCTTTTTTCATTTTTCTTTTTTTAACTTTTTTTGCTCGACCAATTATTGTATGGTTATTAATACATAGATTTCAATTACATTGGAATCAAATGTTTATTATCTCTCTTGCCGGTTTAAAAGGGGCATCTTCGATTGTATTTGCAATCATGATTGCGGTTAGTACAACATTTAATAATCAATTTTTATTTAATATTGTCTTTTTAATTGTATTGTATTCTATTTTGATTCAAGGCATGATTTTACCTTATGCTAGTAAAAGATATTATATGCTTGATGATAGTAGTGATGTTTTAAAAACATTTAATGATTATGTTGAAGAATTGCCAGTACAATCGATACCAATTAAAATCAAAGAAAATCACAGTTGGAAAAATCAATTAGTTAAAGATATTATTCTACCCATGGATACGTTATTAGTAAGTGTTAATCGTAACAACGAAGAAATTACGCCGGATGGAAATTTTAAAATAGAAGTAAATGATATTGTCATATTAGTAACCAAAGTTGTTACTAATACCAAACCAATCCATTTAGAAGAAGTAATTATAGATAGAGAGCATCGTTGGGTACATAAAACGTTATCTGAAATTTCATTTAAAAAGAATCAACTGGTTATCTTTATTATTCGTGATGACAAATTGGTAATACCCAATGGTAAAACGATGATTATGGAAGATGATATTGTTATTATGAAAGACTAAAGAGGGATTTGTATGCGTTATTCAATTAAGCAAATGGCAAATTTACTAGGAACTACAACTCATAAGCTGCGCTATTATCAAAAACTAGATATTATTAGTCCGGTTAGTGATATACAAAATGGTTATCGCTATTATTCCGTGTTAGATACTAGACGGTTTAATTTAGCTTGTATGTATACAGATTTAGGGTTTTCGTTAAATGAGACAGTTAAAATCTTAAAGCATTCTAAGAGTGATGAATTAATTGAAAAACTTAATTTACAAAAAGAAGTGATTGCAAAAGAGATTTTATTTAAGCAATTATGTCTTGAGAAAATAGATGAATTTAATCGTTTCTTTTCAATTTTTGATAGATTAAAAGATGAGGTAATTGAAATTGAACTGGATGATATTCTTCGTTTAGAATTTTCAAATCAAGAAATCATTGAACAAAATGAACACTTAATTCACTTAAGAAATGAAGTATTAAAGTATTCTCCACTTGTACAATGGGTTAGTAGAATACCAAGTCCGATTGTCGATTTAAAAGAAGGAGAGTTAGAATATCATTTTGGTTTAAATATGAATTATCAACATGCATTAAAGTTGAATTTAGATGTCACACAATTTCAGATGATACCAAAAGGAAAATATTTAATTACCATTTATGAAAAGAAAAATCGAGATCCATTTGGTTTTGATTCGTTTCATCGTTTACAGGATTATCTAAAAAAACATGGTATTAGCTCACATTTAGATTGTTATAGTAGTATCGTGCATTCAATTGCCCATAACGACCATTATTTAAATTATCATTATTTACTCTTAAAATTAACATAGTAAAAATTTACTTGACCTTAGTGTTACTCTAATCTTTATAATTTTACTAGGAGGAAAAATTATGAGACTTAAAAGGATTTTGACATTTCTAATTGTTACTTTTTTATCAATTTCACTTGTCGCTTGTAATAACAAGCCAAAAGAAACAGATGTTCCTAAGAAAGTAACGGATGGAACTTACACAGCAACAGTGGATGGGCATAATGGTCCGCTTAAATTGGAAGCTGTGGTAGAAGGTGAAAAAATTAAAACGATTCAAGTCGTTGAACACCAGGAAACACCAAACATCAGTGATTTAGCTATTTCTTCGATTCCTGAAAGAATTGTTGCGATTCAGGGGTTGGGTGTAGATGCCATTTCAGGAGCAACAGTAACAAGTAATGCTATTTTAGCTGCTGCTGCTGAAGCATTGAAAGAAGCTGGTTATGATGTTGAAGCATTAAAACAAGTAAAGGATACTGTTAAAAAAGAAGAAGATATAACGTTAACTGCAGATGTTATTATAATTGGTGCAGGTGGTGCTGGTTTAGCAGCTGCAGTCAGTGCTCATCAAGAAGGTGCAAGTGTTATCGTTATTGAAAAAATGCCAAAAGTGGGTGGAAATACGATTATGTCAGGTGGTGCTTTAAATGCCGTTGATGATGGTAGTGAAACTGCAAAGGCAAATAAAGATTCTACTGAGTTACACTTTCAACAAACTTATAAAGGTGGAGATAAAAAAGGTGATCCGGAACTTATTCGTACATATGTGGAAAATGTATGGGATGGCGTTGAATGGCTACAAAGTCTAGGTATGAAATTTGAACCAGGTACATTTACAGTTTTAGGTGGTTTATGGCCAAGAGCACACAAACCTTCTGATCCGGTGGGTACAGGTTTCTTTAATACATATCAAAAATATATTGATTCTAATGAAAATATTGAAGTTTTACTAGAAACAAAAGCAGAACAATTAATTGTAAAAGACAACCGTGTTACCGGTGTTGTGGCTACTGGTAAATCTGGTAATAAGGTTACATTAAATGCGAATAATGCAGTGATTATTGCTACAGGTGGTTTTGGTGCTAATGTACAAATGCGTCAAGAATACAATACAATTTGGAAAGATTTAGGTGAAAATATTAAATCTACAAATCATCCTGGTGCTACCGGAGATGGTATCTTAATGGCTAAAGAAGTAAATGCGGAGTTAGTTGGCATGGAATATATTCAATTATTACCAATGGGAGATCCAAAAACAGGTTCATTAAGTGGTAATATTGAAAAAGCGGTTGAAAATCGTATTTTCGTAAACAAAGAAGGAAATCGATTTGTAGATGAAGGTGCTAGACGTGATGTTATGACAGCTGCACTTATGGAGCAAACGGATTCAATGCTATGGGTAATTTTAGATAGTCATGATTATCCTACTGGTGATGAAGTGAATAATTTTAATGAATCAGTCAATACATTGATTAAAGAAGGTCGTGCATTTAAAGGAGAAACATTAGAAGAATTAGCTGCTCAAATTAAAGTTGATCCTAATAATCTTGTAAAAGCGATTGAAGAATACAATAAAGCAGTAAGTGGAGAAATTAAAGATCCATTTGGACGTACATTATTTAAAGATCCAATTAATCAAGGTCCATTCTATGCAGCTCCACGTATTCCTACAGTACATCATACAATGGGTGGTATTAAGATTAATAAAGAAGCACAAGTGATTGATGTAAATGGAAATGTCATCAAGGGCTTATATGCAGCTGGTGAAGTAACCGGTGGTATCCATGGGGCAAACCGTTTGGGTGGTAATGCCTTAGGAGATATTTTAGTTTTTGGACGTATTGCTGGTAAAAATGCAGCAAGTGATAAAAACGTATCAGAAGCAAAATAAACTAAAAGAAACAATGTATTTACATTGTTTCTTTTTATATAGAAAAACCACGCCATAGTGGCGTGGGTAAAGATGAGCTTAAGCGATGAACAAAAAAGTCCTTCTTATGCTAAACTTTGAATAAGCCAG
>RQZE01000024.1 GCA_003858585.1 Erysipelotrichaceae bacterium OH741_COT-311 | reverse complement strand
ACAAACTGTTTTCTGCAAGAAATAACACCAAATCATTTAGTTTATGTACACCAGCGCGACGAAGTGCATTCACCATTCTATCACTTAATCCAATTTCACCTATATCTATCGTGCTACACTTTGTTTTTTTATATACAGGCATTCCTCCTGCACGTATTCTTTCCATTACTTCTTCATTCTCTTTTACAGTTTTGAACCCCACATTCCTTAAGTCTGACAAACTGTTTTCTGCAA
>RQZE01000023.1 GCA_003858585.1 Erysipelotrichaceae bacterium OH741_COT-311 | reverse complement strand
TACGATCGCAATTAAAGCTAAGATTAGACCGTATTCTACTAATCCTTGTCCACTTTCTTCTTGTGTGAACCAATTTAATAATTTAGTCATTTCTTTTTTCTCCCTCATTTTATTCTTATACTTTAAAAATTTTATACCATTAAGCAGGCAATGTATCTTTAATCTTATTAAATAATCCTTGTAATTTTCCACCAACTAATGACATAGCTCCAATTACTACGATCGCAATTAAAGCTAAGATTAGACC
>RQZE01000022.1 GCA_003858585.1 Erysipelotrichaceae bacterium OH741_COT-311 | reverse complement strand
ATCGAAATCAATACAATCCCAAGTCCTGCTACATAAATTTGCGCTATGATTAACGGACTGATGGATACCTCATAGTTACTTGTTAAATCTTCAATCGTTATATCCGTAAAATAATCAGCACTAAAATCAAAGAACGTACTTTTTTCTTCAATACTAACATCACTCTTACTTACTTGATAGCTTAAAATTGTCTCACCAGCTTTTTTCGCCATCAAGCTACCACTAATAACCGCTAATGTAAAACCTACTACAGCAACAATTGCTAATTCCAAGAAGAATTGTAAGACAATCTTTAACTTAGAAACACCCATTGAAAGTAAAACCCCGATCTCAAATTCACGAGTTTTTAATGTTAAGGC
>RQZE01000021.1 GCA_003858585.1 Erysipelotrichaceae bacterium OH741_COT-311 | reverse complement strand
GCCTTAACATTAAAAACTCGTGAATTTGAGATCGGGGTTTTACTTTCAATGGGTGTTTCTAAGTTAAAGATTGTCTTACAATTCTTCTTGGAATTAGCGATTGTTGCTGTAGTAGGTTTTACATTAGCGGTTATTAGTGGTAGCTTGATGGCGAAAAAAGTTGGACAAACAGTATTAAATTATCAAGTGAGTCAATCTGATGTAAATGTAACAGGTAACGATCAGGATATTTTCTTCTTTACAGATGCAAATGACTATTTTACGGATATTACGATTGAAGATTTAACAAGTAACTATGAGGTATCCATCAGTCCGTTAATCATAGCGCAAATTTATGTAGCAGGACTTGGGATTGTATTGATTTCGAT
>RQZE01000003.1 GCA_003858585.1 Erysipelotrichaceae bacterium OH741_COT-311 | reverse complement strand
TGTTTATAATATCAAAGTTTCTACTCCAAGTCAATACTATTTTTTTACTATTTTTCCTTTTTTTCTTTTTTCTTCTTCCTTTCTCCACTTCCATCCTCTCATACCCCTTATTTTCTAGCCTTTTTCTAATGTTTTATATTTGAACATTTTTATAAAATTGTATGTTATTTTACATTATTTATGGGATTGCATACTTTTTATGTCTATTTATATCTTTAAAACATCATACATCTTTTACACTGTTCTTTTATAAAAAATAAAATGCGCTATACTTTAGGTATAAGCATCTATAATTCATCACAGAAAGGATATCGTTATGCAAAAGAAATGGAACATGAATACACCTTGGGTTTTACTATTACTTACTCTCATTATTATTCTCTTTTTCGTTGCTTATATTGTTAAAATACATAAACAATCTAACGCAACCATCCACCACCTTCACGGAACTTTCATTACAGAGGAAAATCAAAGTCCAAGCGCCCAATACCTAGTTTTCGATCAGTCTCAACACATGATTTACTACTACGACCAACTAACATTTGCTCTTCAAGGAAGTTATAGCACTACAGATGATACTCATGTTTATCTAAGTACAATCAACTCTAATCCATACACCATCTTTGTAAAAGATAACGATCACATTATATTCATGAAAGACAACGTACCTCATAAATATGTACGCTTAAGTAACTATTTAGAATTTATCGGTGAAAAGGCACAGAGCTATTCAAACTAATTATATTAAAAAGATACTTTGTTAAAAGTATCTTTTTCTTTCAAGCATCTTTCTTATAAAGCCGCAACATTTACTCTTCATGTAGCATCTGCAAATATTTATTATGATAGTAATTTATTGTTTGTTCGTTAAATGGATCTTGATAGGTTTCCATTTGTTCAATTAATACCTTCATCTGTTTTTCAACAATTTCCATAATTTCATTTGGATATTGCATCTGTTTTGCATGCAAGCGATATTCTTCTTCATCTAAGATAATATAAGAATTATCAGGATATAATTTAATATCTAAATCATAGTCAATGTTTTTAATGGCTTCTCCATCATATAAACTAGGAGATGCTAAATTACAATAATAATAAATACCTGTTTTACGTATCATAGAAATAATATTAAACCAATACTTGGTGTAAAAAAAACAAATTGCCGGTTCTTTTGTAAACCATTTTCTGCCATCCGCTTCTGTCACCCATGTTTTATTGGTTACCACCACAATCCGCTCTTGGTCAGCTTCTACAACATAACCTTTCGCCCATGTTCGATGTAGAGAACCATCATGTTTGAAACTCTGTATATATACGGAAGATTTAATTTCTGGTAACATATCTAGCCCTCCCTTTCTAAAGTATTATATCAAAAAAGTTTCTATAAATAGAAACTTTTTAAAATTTAATGTGAAAATTGAAGTTTTAAATTTTTTAATGCTTTCATTAAAAGCGGAACTAGAACAATTGCCACTATTACGGTGCCTAAATTATAACCAACATTGTAATGAAATGAATATAGAATAGCTGACATACTTCCCGCTACTGTATTTTCTGGTGGCCAGAAATAAATTCCTGAAATAAAAGTAGATAGAAAGCGAATTACACCAATAACGGTTACAGATGCATATACATTTGGAATGCAACATGCAAAACCAATAATACCCATAGGCACAATATAATCAAGGACATATTGCATTGGATTTAAATACCAATTGTTCCCACCTAATAAAAATCCGATTAACCACCATAAAATTCCTACTAAAAAGCCTTTTTTAAACCCTAAATGGTAACTTGCGATAAAAACAGGTATCACAGCCAGATTAATGGAACCGCCTTGTGGCATTTGTAAGATTGGAATCAACTTTGATACATACTCCAATACCAAAGCCAATGCGATGTAAGTTGATACATAAGTTAGTTCTTTGACCTTCATAAAAAAACACCTCCAACGTTATGAGGCGTAAGGAAAAAGCGAAAGCTCCCTACGCTAGTTCTAACTAGATCAGGTGATAAGGGTATTTCTCAGCATTTCGTGCACCCCTGCTCACAGTAAGCATTATACCCCATTGCAACATCGTATTTCAACTTATATAATACTTAAGGTGATGAGTATGAATGATATTTTATTAAATCAAGTGAATAGTTTAAGTAAAGAGGAAGATCTTATTGCAGCTTTAAGTAATGTTTCTGCTTTATTGAATGAACATTTTACTTCCATTAATTGGATTGGTTTTTATTTTTTAAAACAAGATGCTTTAGTCTTAGGACCTTTCCAAGGAAAAGTAGCTTGTAGTAAAATCAAACTTACCGAAGGTGTATGTGGGCATTGTGCAACGACTAAACATTCTATCATCGTAGACAATGTACATGAATTTAAAGGTCATATTGCCTGTGATAACGCAAGCAATAGTGAGCTTGTAGTACCAATCTTACACAACAATGAAGTGTTAGCTTTGATTGATGTTGATTCCTATAAATATGCAAACTTCCATTTAGAAGATCAACTGTTATTAGAAGAAGTAGCAAACATTCTTGCTAAAAATCAATATCAAAATTTTGTTTGCTACAATCAACTTTAGCGATAGTCCACAAAAAAGAAACCTAAACGGTTTCTTTTTTATCATTTTCAAACACTAATCCTGCTGCTTCCTTGGCTTGTTGTAAACATCTTATAACACGATAAGAATGTTGTAATAAAGATTGATACATTGCTTCATCTTTGCTATGAAAGATTTCTGCAATGCGTTTCATCTCATAATAATATACATCATACTCTTTTATATCTGTAAGAACGATTGGTTCTTGTTTATAAAGGGTAAGATAACTTGCTCCTACTAAGCTTGGTGAGCCTTCTACATAGAGGTATCCTTTTTCCCCTTGAAGTTGAACAAAGTTCTTACCAATGTTATCTTTACTACCAACCATAGAAGCGATAAAGTCATCGTAGAGGATGGTCAATACGCCCGAAGTATCAATACCTTGTTGTATAACCGGTGTATAGATCACCTTTTTATAATTCGGAAATAATGCTAACAAGAAGTGAATGTTGTATACATTAATATCCATTAAAGCTCCACCGGCATATTCTAAAGTAAAGACATTAGGACTTTGTCCTTCTTTAAAACTTGCATATTTACTTGAATATTGCGACATATTCATTTGAATCATACGAATTTGCCCAAGAGATGATACATGTTCTTGAATCACTTTAAAATTCGGTTGATGTAAAATCGTAATTGCTTCAAATATTTTTAACTGTTTTGCTTCGGCGAATTCTTTTAATTTTATAAATTCTTGTAGATTTGCCGTAATAGGTTTTTCAACAATGACATGCTTACCATGACTTAACGCTTCATAGGCGTGCTTAGCATGTAAACTGTTTGGACTTGCAATATATACAAAATGAATTTCAGAATCTTTTAGCATGATTTGATAATCATCATAGACCTTTGCAACACCATATCTTTCAGCAAGTTTTTTTCCTTTTTCCAAGGAACGCGAATAGATTGCAACCACTTCATATTCTCGACATTGTTGCATCGCTTGAATTAATTGTTCTGTAATACTACCGGTTCCTACTGTCGCTATTTTAATCATCTCGTTCACCTACCTGTATAAATTATAGATATGATGATTATCAAAATACTTGATTGCTTCATCAATAGCTACATCAATACGAAATAGCTTCATGGCACTTGTACCAATCGCCTGCTTTCTAACATATCCCTTGGCTTCTATGACTTTAAAGACCTCAAGAAAAACATCACTGTCTAAATCGACATCTAATCGTTTTTTCCATTGACGCTTACCATCTAAGTGAATTGCGCTTCCTTCTACGATAATTGGACGTATATCACTGCGATATTCTGCCAAATGCATGCATGTGGCACTATCATAATCAACACCCAATAATAAACAATGAGCTTTCATCGCATATAATGTAGCCGTTGCGGATTCTTCCGATAAAGCAAAGTGAAACGATTGATGATTACACAATAACTTTGCATATTTTCCCCACGCTACATAAGCTACACTTGGATGACTTGAGATGACAACTCCTTCTTTTCGACGAAGAGCCTCGACCAAAGCTCCCATTTTATAAGCATCGCTCATGTTACGATCAAATGCCGGCATTTCATTGCGCACCTTTGAAATAAGGGATAAAGCAATCGGTGGATATTGCCATTTAGATGGTTCCGTATTGGCATAATTATGCATGGGCATAATAATCGTTCCGTTGTAGCCAACCACTTCGATTAAGGCATCCAATACCGTAGCAGCTCCCCCTAAGATGGTTCCCAGTGCTTTTATGGAAGAGTGTACTTCCACAATCATTCCACTCTTTAAACCGAGCCTTAAAAAATAGTCCACTAAATCTTTTTTACTTAATACTTCATTTATACATTTCATCTTTTTACCTACTTACCAAATGCACTGCTAAAAGTTTCGAAGCAAAGGCACGTGTTGTCATTTTTAATGCCACATGATGTTCATCATCAATCTTATCTTGCTGTATTAAAGGCTTACGCTCATCAATCAAACTACATACTTGTTTAATTGCCATTTCTTGTTCATAACAAAAATTATCGTATGCCTTACCATCTCCCTCGACTTCTACTTGTTTTAAAATACCATCTTTTACTTCTTTAATCGTCAATACTTGTTTTAAAATTGTAATGGCGATTAAATTCGCTAAATGATAGCGATTGTATTGTTTTTTATATGGTTTTGGCAATAACTTTAATTTTACATAATTATTTATCATGGAAGGTGTTACTAAACGACCATAGTCCATAGGGAGCAAAAACCATAGATAACGATCTAAAACAGTAATAACCTGATCCATATATAAATCAAATTCCGGAAGCTCATCCCATCTTGGAATATGTATGTCATAAACTTGATTGACCCACTGTTCTAATTGTTTCCTCTCCATATTGCACCTATCGATATTGTTTTAACTTTTGATATAAAGCACTTACCGGTAGCCCCATAACCGCATAGTAATCTCCTCTGATACGAGAAATAAATTTAGAGCCATAACCTTGTATGCCATATGCACCTGCTTTATCCATCGGTTCTTTGCTTTGAATATAGTCTAAAATTTCTTGATTACTTAATGATTCAAAACTCACTTCTGTTTTACTACAAAAAGATTCAACCTTACCTTTATAAATAAGAGCTACTGCTGTAAGTACTTCGTGTGTATTTCCACTTAAAGACTTCAACATGGTAAAGGCTTCTTCTTCATCTTTTGGTTTTCCAAGCACTTGTTTGTTCAATACAACAATGGTATCTGCACCTATAACAAGACAATCCGAATGTTCGTAAGCAACTGCTTGCGCTTTTTTTATTGCCAGTTTTTGAATTTCTTCTTCTAAGTCATTTGACAGATCTAACTCTTCTTTTACATCTTTACTTACGACTTTAAAATCCATCTGCAACAGCTGTAATAACTCTTTTCGTCGTGGTGATTTACTTGCTAAAAGGATTTCCATTACACATCCCCCTTATTTGTTAAACGTTTTGTTCGATCATAAATAATTTTCATACCCTTAAAAGCAATGTCCGGATCATATTCATGGATATAGCTTGTCTCCGGAACAATCACTTTTCCAAGCCCTCCTGTGGCAATGACTTTGACATCTTTCACCTTTAATTCTTCCAGCATTTTTTTAATAATGTACTCTACATGTCCAATGTATCCATATACAACTCCTGCTTGCATACCACAAATAGTATTAGAAGCTAAAATCGATTTTGGTTTTACAATTTCAATTTCCGGTAACTTGGCCGTTTGTAAGTACAATGCTTGTGCTGAAATTTCTAAACCCGGAGAAATTACAGTATATTCAAAGACACCTTCCTCATTGACAAAATCAAAGGTTGTAGCAGTTCCAAAATCAATAACAATACATGGCTTTTTATAGGTATGATAGGCATAGGCAACATTGACAATTCGATCTGCTCCTACTTCTTTTGGATTATCGGTATTGACACGTATTCCTGTTTTAATTCCCGGACCAATCATAGTTGGCTCAATACGTAAAGTTTTAATAATAGCACTATTTAAAGAGTACATAATCTTCGGGACAACACTTGATACAATTACATCATTAATCTGTTGAGTTGTAATTTGGTAACGGTCTAAAAATGCTTTCATATAGATACCAAATTCATCCGAGGTACGTTGTGTTTTTGTCATCAATCGAAACGTACCAAGAAGTTCATCTTCTTTAAAAATCCCCATTGTAATATTGGTATTTCCAACATCTATCGTCAATAACATCTTTTATCCCATCTCTTTCATTTTTAATAAAATATAGTTCGCTAAGTCCAGTTTACTCATTAAACCCAGCGATTCTACTTGATCCTTTGTCACAATGGTTGCGATGTTTGTATCATGTTGAAATCCTGCATTAGCTTCTGTAACATTGTTGGCTACAATCAGATCACAGTGTTTGCTTACTAATTTTTTTTGAGCATAGTCGATTACATGTTCGCTTTCCATCGCAAATCCACATAGTATGGTTTTTTTATCTTTATGTTTACCAAGAAAACTCAAAATATCATCGGTTCTTTTCAATGCCAGTGTAAGTTCATCATCACTTTTTTTTATTTTATGTGATTGATATGTTTTGACGGTATAATCACTTACGGCTGCTGCCTTAATAATCATATTTTGATTTTTATAGTGCTTTTTCACTGCTTCAAACATTTCTAAAGCACTTTTTACGAAAATCGTCGTTATTCCCGAAATCCTTGGTAGTGCTACATTTCCTGCAACAAGGGTTACATCTGCACCCATGCGCTTTGCCATACGTGCCAGACTATATCCCATCTTCCCACTTGAATGATTAGTAATGTATCGAATCGGATCAATGCTTTCTAACGTAGCTCCAGCTGTAATCAATACACGATAACCCTTTAAGGTTTTTTCAGTTAAACTATCTAAAATCATTTCTTTTATTTCTTCAATAGAAGCAAGTTTTCCCACTCCAACATCTTTACATGCTAACAAGCCACTTTCCGGTTCTACCATACGCACTCCATGTTGTTTTAATCTTTCAATGTTTTCTTGTACAATTGAATTTGTATACATATTTGTATTCATCGCCGGGCATATAATCTTTACTGCTGTTGTTGCCATGAAGGTTGTAGTAAGCATATCATCCGCAATCCCACAAGCTAATTTACCAATGGTATTAGCGGTTGCCGGTACAATACAAAAGACATCTGCTTTTTTGGCAAGTGAAATATGCGTAACATCGTGTTGAAAATTTCGATCAAACATATCGATGTGTACTTTATGATTACTTAAAGTTTCAAACGTCAGTGGCCCTACAAATTCTAGGGCATGTTTACTCATAATCACATGAACATCAAAGTTTAATTTCACTAAATCTGAAACTAACTGACATGCTTTAAAGGCGGCAATTCCACCTGTTACCCCAATTACAATTGTTTTTTTCATATTAATCCTCTTTATACAATTTAAACATCACTTTACAAACCGCTAATACAACACCTCCGGCAACAGCGGTTTCTAAAACACCATTTACCGCAATAATCGAAGCGATAATACCTAATACTTTTGATACCGAAACCCCTTTTAATGCTGCATAGCCTTCCGCATAAAAAATATAAATAAAGCCTAAGACCAATGCAGAATGAAGTAATGTATTTAAACATGCACTTAAAGCAATAGCAACATCATTTTGTTTGATTCCTTTTTGTAAGAAGTGATAAGTATAATAACTAAAATATCCCAGTCCAATTCTTGGAACTAAGGCAATGATTAAACTAAATATACTTCCTTTATATTGTCCTACTTGATAAAAAGGACTAAATAAAAACGATGCCGGCGTTGGAGAAAAAGTATTAATCGCTACACTGCTTGCTCCAAAGAATAAGCCTACAAACATTCCATATTTAGGTCCCAATACAATCGAAGCAATAATCACAGGAATATGTAATGTGGTTGCACGCACCGGTCCAACATTCACATAACCTAAAGGACTGATGATTAAAATAAATTCGATTGCCAAAAATAAAGCTAAAAGTACTAATTTTTTTACATATTTTGATTTCATTTTTTACCTCCCACTGTCGTTCCTACGATACAACGTTTCATTTGAAATCATGTAGTAACCTTTTACAGATAGGTGCTATTGTCACCTTCCAGGTACTTCTATTATAGTAAAGTTAAGCAAACATTTAAAGTTTTTTGTTTTATAATCTATTTGGAGGTTCTTTTATGAAAGTATTGATTGTTTCTGATTTACATGGTTCTTATTTCTATGCCACAAAAGTGATTGAATTATTGAAACTGCACCAAGCTGATAAATTATTATTTCTAGGAGATGCCCTTTATCATGGTCCAAGAAATCCTTTACCAAAAGAATATAATCCTGCTAAAGTTTGTGAACTTTTAAATTCGTATAAAGACATCATCATTGCAGTAAGGGGAAATTGTGATAGTGAAGTAGATCAAATGGTCTTACACTTCGATTTATTAGAGACTTATACAACCCTATACATCAATGAGAAATCCATTTTCGCAACTCATGGACATATTTATCATCCGGAACATTTACCAAAGGGACATTACGATTTTTTCATGTATGGACATACCCATTTATTCCAACTGGAACAACAAGGAACTCTTACTCTATACAATCCCGGTTCTATCTCCATGCCAAAAGGAGGTAATCCTTCAACATATGGTTTATTAAGTGAAGATGGTTTATATATTTATGATTTAGATGGTCATATTGTAAAACAACAACGTTTCAAGTAAAAAAGGAGTTTGTATAACTCCTTTTTGATAGTCAAAACATAAAAAAAGCCTTTAAATAAAGGCGTTAAGTTCAATGGAGCAGATGAAGGGAATCGAACCCTCGTGTCGACCTTGGCAAGGTCGCGTTCTACCATTGAACTACATCTGCAAAAATGGCGGTCCGGACGGGACTCGAACCCGCGATCTCCTCCGTGACAGGGAGGCATGTTAACCACTACACCACCGGACCAAACAATATGGCGAAGAAGGAGGGATTTGAACCCTCGCGCCGATTGCTCGACCTATACCCTTAGCAGGGGCACCTCTTCAGCCTCTTGAGTACTTCTTCAGCATTATTTTTGGTGCTTATTCATACTACCATAATAAAAATACTTATGCAAGTACTTTTTATAAAAATTTTAATTATTTTTTATTTTTACTTTCGCAAGTGCTTTGTAGTATAATCTACTTGGTGATAAAATGCATAAAATAGCACGTTTTGAAAAAGTGAGTTTAGCTCAATTTACAAATGATCTTACCCCTACAATAGATGTTTCTTGTTATCAAGAAATTATCCTTCCAACTCGAGCAACAACCGGTTCTGCTGGTTATGATTTTAAAGCCCCTTACGCTTTTACATTAAAACCAAAAGAAACAATTAAACTGGTTACTGGCATTCGTTGTTTTATAGAACCAGGTTGGTTTTTAGCCATCTTTCCACGTTCCGGTTTAGGTTTCAAGTATCGTTTACAACTTGATAATACAGTAGGTATTATTGATAGTGATTATTACCATGCAAACAATGAAGGTCACATCATGATTAAAATAACCAATCATAGTGATTCCATATTAAACATTCAACAAGGTGAAGGTTTTGCCCAAGGAATTTTTATACCATTTGGTATCTGTATGGATGATGAAGTAAGTGAAAAGCGTATCGGTGGATTTGGTAGTACTAACAAAGAAAAGCTATAAGAAATTCTTATAGCTTTTTTATTCTACTTTATAACCTGCTTCTAAAATCGCAATACGACAAGCTCTTAGTGCATCGTTGTTACCATCAATCACAATACAATCATTGCTTGGATTTAGCTGATAAGTAACACCAGTATCCACTAAAGCAAGTTTAATATCTTCTTGAATTTTAGGGTCTGACAGTTGTTTTACAAACAAAAGTCGTTTCATTCGACAATCGCTTCTAAAGCAATTTTCATCATGTTTGTAAAGCTATTTTGACGCTCTTGGGCTGTTGTTGCAAATTCACTTACAAAAGAATCAGAAATGGTCAATAAGCACGCTGCTTGTTTCTTTAAAACACTTGCATTATGGAATAATGCAAAGCTTTCCATTTCTACTACTAAGCACCCTTTTGCAACAATATCTTTTAAATAGTCACTGCTTTGACGATAAAATACATCAGAAGAATGAATTAACGATTGATGAAGCGGAATTTCTAAGCGATTCGCTGCCTTTACAATGGCTTCATTTAAAGAAGTGCTTGGATAAGTAATATCTTTATCATATCCAGATTGTGTAAGTGCATACGTTGATTCTGAATATGCACCATTTGCCAATACGACATCATATACTTTTAAATCTTCCGTATAAGCTCCGGCAGATCCGATACGAATGATGATTTCTACATCATATTTTGTATAAAGTTCATAAGAGTAAATTCCGATACTTGGCATACCCATACCAGAACCCATTACCGATACCGGTATTCCTTTATAAGTTCCTGTATAACCAAACATATTACGAACAGTATTGAATAAAACAGGATTTTCTAAAAATGTTTCTGCGATAAATTTTGCACGTAACGGATCACCGGGCATTAATACAATCTTTGCGATTTGCCCTTTTTCTGCTTGAATGTGTGGTGTTGCCATATCTTTTTCCTCCTTATCACACAATGATTATTGTTTTATACCCTTGCTTCCTTTGATACCTTTTCTATCAAAGTTAGCTAAGACGTTAGTTTCAAATGAAAATGTCATCTTTTCTTTTGCACGATAATTATCAATCGCAATATGAATAAGTTTTTCCAATAACTGTTCAAACGATAGACCTACCGGACTCCATAAATAATAAGCAAGTGAGCCTGGAATGGTATTAATTTCATTGACATAGATTTGCTTGGTAACTTCATCCTTCATAAAATCAATACGACATACACCACTGGCTCCAAGTGCCATAAACGTATCCAACGCTAAATCTTTAATATATTTACTTTCATTTTCATTAAGTGGTGCCGGAACAATACGCTTTGCCGCAACCATGCCTTTACTACCTTGCCCATATTTGCCATCGTAATCTAAAAAACCATCTTGAACAATCAATTCCAATTCACTGCTTTGGGCTGCATAACGATTCCCTAATACAGAACAATTAATTTCTTTAAAATCACTTAATGCTTTTTCAATGACTAATTTACTATCGTATTTACTTGCGTTTAAAATCGCTTGTTTTAAACCATCCTTATCATAAGCAAATTCAATTCCAACACTTGAACCTAAAGAAGCCGGTTTTACAATAACAGGAAAACCTAAGTCCATCGCTTTTTGATTGTAGTAAATTTCATCTTTCATGTAATGATGACCGTAAAGCCAAAACCATGGAATCACCGGTAAATTTGAATTTTCAAAGACATGTTTCATAATGACTTTATCCTGTCCGGCTGATGCAGCAATGACATCACATCCTACATAAGGAATCTTTAACATTTCTAAGAAGCCTTGGATGGTACCATCTTCTCCATTAGTTCCATGCATAATTGGAAAAGCTACATCAATGGTAAATAGTGGTTTATGCTGAAATAGATTTCGTTTTACCGGATAAATATGCACTTGACTATCTACTTTATATATCGTGATTTGTTTTAATTTTGATACTAAACTATTTAAGTCTTTATAGTTTTCTAAATTGTATAATTCTTCCCCTGTATATAACTGACGATTTTTAGCTACATACACAGGCATAACTTGATATGTTTCTTTATTTAATGCATGAAGTGCTTGATTGGCAGTAATAATGCTGATTTCATGTTCAACGGATTCACCACCAAAAAATATAGCGACATTGATACTCATAAGAACCTCCATTAATCTCTATAAGCTTATCACATTTTTATAAATATTGCATTTTATCTTTAATTGTTGTACATTATGACCAGAGGACCTTACTATGAAAGATTTAAAGGAACAATTATCAAGACTAAAGCCTTGGATTATATTGATTACATACGCCATTTTATTAACGTTTTTTGTTTTTCAATATAAACAGGTATGGAATTTTATTGCTAAGTATTTAAATTATTTTACACCTTTAACCATTGCAATTGGCTTTGCCTATGTGTTAAATATCCCTTTAAAAAAGATTGAAGCTTTTTTAGGTAACTATATTAAAAATACCAATTTACTGCGTGGAATTTCCATTTTCTTTACTGTTATTTTAACATTTACTATTATTATCTTTTTTGGATATATCATTATTCCACAATTAATTAACAGTGTTTATGTATTAATTGTAAACTTAGGAAATTATATTGATAGCTTACTTAAAAACATTGATAGTATTTTAGCTTTCTTTAAATTGGAAGAAATTGACTTGAATTTTGATACCAATTCGATCAATCAATTTCTAAGTAAATCCGGTTTAGACATCAATAACATCTTAAAAAATACAACCAACATTGTTTCAGATGCCGGTGTTTCTATCGTAAATATCTTTTCGCAGTTTACCGGTGTTTTAGCGACATGGTTTTTAGCATTTATGTTTAGTTTATACTTATTGAGTTCGAAAGAATTGCTCATTGTGCAAATAAAGAAGGTTATGGCTGCCATCATTCCATATAAGCCTCTTACGGAAGTATTACGTGTCAGTCGCATCTGTAATGATATTTTTACAAGTTTTGTATCCGGGCAATTGGTGGAAGCGATAATTATCGGTGGCCTTATTTACTTAATGATGATTATTCTAAATATGCCTTTTGCTATTTTAATTGCTTCCATTACCTCAGTATTGTCTTTGGTACCGGTCTTCGGTGCAACACTAGCAATGATGATTGGTGCCATCTTAATTCTTTCTTTAAATCCATTGCAATCGGTTTGGTTTGTAATTGGTTATCAAGTTGTTCAACAATTTGAAAATAGTGTTATCTATCCACGTGTAGTAGGTAAATCTGTTGGCTTGCCCCCTCTTTGGACCTTGGTTTCCATCTTTATCTTTGGTAGTATGTTAGGGGTGATTGGGATGTTGATTGCAGTTCCATTAACAGCTTGTATCTATACCATTGGCTCTGAATATATTCATGCAAGATTAAAGCGAAAAGGGATTCAAATTGTCGATAATGAAGTCATTAAAAAATGTTGAAGTAATTCAACATTTTTTAATGATTAAAGGCATCCGGTAAATCATTTTCCAGTAAGATGGTATCGGTTTTATCCGCTAAGCGATATACTAACTGGAAGGCTTCCACCACTTTATCCACAACATGAACCTGTTGTAAATCAAAGTTGCTTGCTTGTAACCCTTGATAAATGGGTCTTGTTTGATGTTTTCCAACTAAGATAACCACATCGACCTTATCTTTCATCGCATAGCCAAATTCATAATTCGCTTCTTCTTGAAGACTACCTAAGTCAATGAAGCCCGGTGTAATAATAAAGCGACGATTTGGCATTCTACTTAATACTTCTAATGACATCTTGGCTCCACTTGGATTGGAGTTAAAGGCATTGTCAATAAAGGTATAGCCATTTATGTTCTTTAATTCTAAACGATGTTGGATGTAAGGACACATACGAATCGCATGTTGTAGCTGTTGACTTGTAATACCAAACTCTTTGGCTAATGCAATCGCAACTAAGATATTCATAATGTTATGTTTACCTAACAGTCTTGTTTCATAATTTTCTATGCCATCTTTACTTTTTACATCGAAGGTAGTTCCTAACGGTGTATATTGTATGTTTATTGCTTGATAATCTACTTCACTTTCTTCAATGGCAATGGTAAGGATGCGACAAGTATTACTAATTTTATAATTTTTGATATATGCATTGTCATAGTTAAGAACCCCTACTCCATCCTTTGGTAAACATTCAATCATCTGCATCTTTTCTTGAATGATATTTTCCATTGTTTTAAAAGTATTTAAATGTTGTGGACCAATTGAAGTTACAACACCATATTGAGGTTGGACAAACTGCATTAATTCTTTAATATCACCCACACGATCGGCACCCATTTCACAAATAAATACTTCATGTGTTGGCTTTAAATATTCATGAACCGTTCTTGTAATACCCATCGGTGTATTAAAAGAAGCCGGAGTCATTAACGAGTAATATTGTTCGGATAAAATTGCTTGTAAGATATTCTTACTACTTGTTTTACCATAAGATCCGGTAATACCGATTATTTTTAATGCTGTTTGCGCTTGTAATTTCTTTTTTGCTTTCGTTTTAAAACGTCCTTTAACATAGTTTTCAATCGGCTCTAACAGAATCAAAGCATAGATACATAACCAGGGTAAAAGTAAGGCACTTGCACTAAACACATAAAGAACAAGCTCACTTTGGGCATAAATCCATATAGAAGCACCAAGAAACACGAACAGTAAAAACACCCATTGACGTTTTACACGATTGGTATAGTGCAGTGGTTTAATGTAGTCTTTTTTCTTTTCTTGATGATAAATCACCACATTAAGAATTGCCAATATCGTTGATAAGGCAAGAATACTGTAGGGTTGTAACCAATAGCTTGCGATTAGAAAAAAGATGGTAAGCAATAGGAGTAGAATATTTTTTACATTGACCTTAATCTGTTGAAATAACCAATTGGTATAGCGATCAAATTCATAACGATTTTGTTGAAACATGTGTAACGCTTTTTTAAGATTTAACACGAACAAACTAAGAATCAATGGATATACAATATACTTAATCATGGATGTCCTCCTTTAAAAATGCTTCTAACACTAGATTAAAACGTTGTGCTTGATGAAAATAGGCATAGTGATCATCTTGTTCAAAGACGATTAAAGTCGCATTAGGCATCGTTTTTTCCATGACTTTACCCATCCATAGTGGAGTTGCCTGATCATGACTTCCAAAGACCAACAAGGTTTCCGCTTGGATGTCTTTTAAAAGTGGTTTTATGTCTTCATTTACAACCTTCACTAAAGTTTCCCTTAAAATTGGACTGGCATTTTTATAGTCAGTGCTTCCAAATTTGCTTTGCATGCTTTCTTTATACTTGGCAAGAAATGGTAACTTGAACATTTGTTTTAACAGTTTATACGTTGTAACTTTTACATAGTAGTCAAATCCACGTTTTGGCTTTAATCCGGCAGCCCCTGTTAAAACCATTTTATAAACAGGATATTGACTGGCATAGCGAAGGGCAATTCGACAGCCAAAAGAGTGTCCAATTAAAATCGGATTTTGAATGTTAAGGGCATTAATGAATTTCGCTAAAAAATCGGTATAATCTATGGTTGACCATGCTTGTTTTAACGGATCGCTTTTTCCAAAGCCAGGAAAGTCTAAATTGTACACCGTAAAATACGGATGTAGTCCTTCTTGAATAGCTTGCATCATTGTCGTGTTTTGCCCCCATCCATGCAATAGAATTACACTTTGTTTTTTATTCCCTTTTACTTCATAGTAAATATTTAAGTCTTTAATCTGTATTGTACTCATTTTTCCACCTACTTTATTATTATATATGAATTTTAAAGAAAGTTCATGTCTAGGATTAATAATAAAAATATTATGTTGAAGAAAAATAAGATTATGCTATAATGGAATAGAAAGGTGGTGGCTTGATGTTTGAATGGACAAAAGGTAGCGCTTATACTGCAATCTGTACATTGTATGCCAATAACATTACATTAAACAATAATGCAGCCTATTACTTAGATGAAGTACGATGGTGCCAGATTGGTATTGATAGTAAGAGCTTATTGGTTGCGATTAAACCAGTTACAAAAGAAGAGATTGATTTAAAACTTGTAAACTTGAATCACATTCATAAAATATCTCATGGAAAAGGGTATCTCAGGATTTCGAATAAAGCTGTTATCGATGATATTAGTAAATTATTGAAAAAGCCTTTAAATGGTGAGAAGTTTACTGTAAATTATGATGAAGTGAATAAGATGTTAATTGTTGATTTAAATAAACAATTATAGAAAGGATAATGTATGCAATATTTTTGGTTATGGATTATTGTGCTAATAGGTTCTTTATTTTTAGAAATAATTACCTTAAGCAGTTTAGTGAGTATTTGGTTTACAATTGGAGCAATTGGAGCTTTAGTAGCAAATCAGTTGCATGTATCCTTCTTGATACAAGTGGTTTTTTTCTTTGTTTTATCGATTCTTTCACTGTTATTTATTCGTCCTATAGCACAGGATTATTTACGTGGTAATGTCGTTCATACCAATGCCGATCGTGTCATTGGAGCTATTACAACGGTGATAAAACAGACTACTTTTCAAGAACTTGGTGAAGTGAAAATCAATGGTGTTATCTGGAATATAAAGTCTGTAGATAATACGACCATTGAAGAAGGAAATTTAGTTGAAGTATTAGCCATTGATGGTGTAAAATTAATCGTAAGAAAAATAGAAAAGTAAAGGAGAACTTATGGTAGAATTTATTATTTTTGGTGTGGTATTTTTAGTGATTGCCATTACATTAGCTTATTGCGTACGTATTGTGCCTCAAGCTACCGCTTATGTTGTTGAGCGTGTTGGAGCTTATCATGCAACATGGCATACAGGCTTGCATATTGTTGTTCCATTCATTGATCGCGTTGCAAATCGTGTAACATTAAAAGAAGTTGTAAAAGACTTTGCTCCTCAACCGGTTATTACAAAAGATAACGTTACAATGATGATTGATACAGTTGTATATTTTCAAATTACAGACCCTAAATTATATACTTATGGTGTAGAACGTCCAATTAGTGCGATTGAAAACTTAACAGCGACAACTCTTCGTAATATCATTGGAGATTTGGAATTGGATGAAACATTAACATCAAGAGATTTAATTAATACGCAAATGCGTTCTATCTTAGATGAAGCTACAGACCCTTGGGGTGTAAAAGTAGGACGTGTCGAACTTAAAAACATCATTCCGCCACGTGATATTCAAGAATCAATGGAAAAACAAATGCGTGCGGAACGTGAACGTCGTGAAAAGATTTTACAAGCTGAAGGGGAAAAACGTGCTGCTATCTTAACAGCTGAAGGTGCAAAAGAAGCTACAATTCTTCGTGCCATCGCTGAAAAAGAAGCAACGATTGCTAAGGCTGAAGGGGAAGCTGCCGCTTTAGAACGTGTATATCAAGCACAAGCTCGAGGGATTGAATTGATTAATCAATCCAACCCAACCAATGCATTTATTACTTTAAAGGGTTATGAAGCACTTGAAAAGATTGGTGCAAGCAGTTCTACAAAACTGATTATCCCAAGTCAATTACAAGATATCTCAGCAACGGTTGCCGCATTAAGTGAAGTCATTAAAAAATAAAGGTGTATTATTTGATTTGTCAACAAAAAGTAGACAAAGTAAAAAAGTTACTGATAGCCCAATTCCGTTTTAAACCGGATTGGGCTTTTGTAGTTTAACGCATAAGTCGGTCTTATGTTGTTGTAATAATCCACATACTCGTCAATCTCATAACGTTGGTACCATCCCTCAGAATATATTTCTTTTTTCATCCACAAAGGAATAGACCAAACCTTGTCGGTGTGTAAAATGACAGGTTCTTTCTGTTCCTTTATTTTTTCTATTAAATCTTTTAGACAATTAAACTATGGTCGTCTATCTTTAATGATACCGGTGATATATTTGAAATTATTTCATTATTAAATGTATCAAGTAGATATGTCCATTCATGTCTTTTACTTTTGTGCTTTATTACCGTCATATCGAAAAACTGCCAGCCTGTTTCATTTCTAACCATAAGACCTATGCTTTTGATGAGCAACCTTAAGTAATGGTATCAACAGCTCTCTGTCTTTTTCATATCGATTTATTTCCTTTTCCATATACCCTTTTTTAATCGTTCAACTTCTGTTAATGATTTACTACTTCTAATTGCTGCATATTGATTGCTCGGATGTAACTTTTCAGGATTTAAAGCAGATTCTCCACCTTTTTCTCTTCTCATAAATTTACCTCCCAGAAAACTTTATCATAAAAAAGTAGGCATACTTTTTTAGTATATCTACTTTTTTAGTATAGATCTAAGGATAATTGAAATGTGTTTACCCCTTAAAGTAGTAGAAGTAGATAGAAGAAAAGTACAAAGTAAAGAAACACTAAATAAAGCACAGTATCTAATAAACGAGTAAAGGCAATTAGAAAAAAAATCTAATTGCTTTTTTAGTAAATAAAATTTAACTTAGAAGAATAAGTTATATTTTAAGTAAAGTATTTCTTTGAAAATTTTACTTAAAACTGATATAATAGTTCTAAATAAAATAGATTTAACTTAGGAGGTATATTTTGAAACTAGAAAATAATAGAGCAGGACAATTAAAAAGAATGCAGAGTGATTACGAATGTTTTATACCCCATAACTTAAAAAATATAAAATTAAATATTGATACAGAAATAAATACTTTAATAAATAAAGCATACTTACTACTTGGGCGATTGGATGGTATGGCAATAACATTACCGGATATGGATCTTTTTGTATCTATGTATGTTCAAAAGGAGGCAGTTATTAGTTCGCAAATAGAGGGAACTCAAGCATCTCTTATTGATGTTCTACAAAAAGATAGAGTTAATGAGAAAATAAAAGATACGGAAGAAATTGTAAATTATATAAAGGCAACGAACTATGCCTTTAAAAGATTGAATGAATTACCATTATGTATGAGGCTAATGAAAGAAACACATTCAGTCCTTTTATGTAATACTAGAGGTGATGAGAAAATGCCCGGGGAATTTAGAAAATCTCAAAATTGGATTGGACACGCAGGGTCAACTCTAAAAAATGCAAGTTTTATCCCACCAGCACCAGATGAAATGGACAGTTGTTTAAGTGATTTAGAAAAATATATACACGAAAATAGCGATATTTCAAATCTAATCAAAATATCTTTAATACACTATCAGTTTGAAACGATACATCCATTCCTAGATGGAAATGGAAGAATCGGAAGACTTCTTATTATATTGTATTTAAAAGAGCAAGGATTGATAAATTATCCTATTCTTTATTTGAGTTATTTTTTTAAGAAGAATAGAAATAGATACTATGAACTTTTAAACAATGTTCGTATTAAAGGAGAATTTGAAAAATGGGTGAAATTTTTTATAAATGGTGTTTGTGAAATTTCCCAAGATGCAGTAACTTCCATACAAAAAATTATTGAACTTAAAAAGAAAGACACAGAAAAAATTCGTAGTTTTTCTAATGGTAATATTTCAAATATACTTTTAATATATGATTATATTTTAAAGCATCCTTTTATTGAAATGGAAGATATAAGAAATCTACTAGGTGTTAGTAAACCTACAGCAAATAAACTACTAGACAATTTAAGAGATATGAGAATATTAGAACTTGTAGAAGATAAAAAAAGATATAGGCAATATGTTTATAAAAAATACGTAGATATTTTATCTGAGGGAACAGCGTTGTAAAAACAAAATTTAATAGAAACCATTTAAAGCAATTAGAAATAAAAAATCTAGTTGCTTTTTTTATTGTAAAAAGGACGGAAAGTATGAAAATAAAAACAGAACATTTACAGAGAAAAATAATCAAATTAGAGTCCAAAAAGTTGTAAATGGGGTAAAATATAATATAGGAATGTATTTTAGTCAAACAAGTAAAGAAACAATGATTGATAAGATTAAGAAGATTGTTGTAAAAAAAAATATAAAAAATGGAACGTGTCAACAAAAAGTAGACAAAGTAAAAAAGTTACTGATAGCCCAATTCCGTTTTAAACCGGATTGGGCTTTTGTAGTTTAACGCATAAGCCACTCTTATGTTGTTGTAATAATCCACATATTCTTCAATCTCATAACGTTGGTACCATCCCTCAGAATATATTTCTTTTTTCATCCACAAAGGAATAGACCAAACCCTTGTCGGTGTGTAAAATGACAGGTTCTTTCTGTTTTTTTGTTTTTTCTATTAAATCTTTTAGACAATTAAACTATGGTCGTCTATCTCCAATAATACCGGTGATATATTTGAAATTATTTCATTATTAAATGTATCAAGTAGATATGTCCGTTCATATCTTTTACTTTTATACTTTATTACCGTCATATCGAAAAACTGCCAGCCTGTTTCATTTCTGAATATAAGACCTATGCTTTTGATGAGCAAGCTCAAGTAATGGTATCAACATCCCTCTGTCTTTTTCATATTTATTTTTTATTCCTTTTCCGGATAACCATTTGTAATATCCTGTTCTATTCACACCCATAACTCTACATAACTCTGTTATCGGATATTCTTTCTTAAGTATGTCTACTTTTATCTTACAAGCTCAGTGTATTCTTACACTTTTTAAATTCTATTAAATTCCTTTATACTTTCTTTTAACTCCAGAGTTTCTGTTTCTATAAACAATAACATGTAGTTTAACATATTTACAACATTCTCTTTACTACGAAAATCCTTAACTTCTAAAAGACGATCAGAAGCATAATATTCCTTAAATTGATCAATCCATTCTTTCAATTGTACGATAGATAATTGTTTTCTTTTAAGCATTTCTAAAACTACCAAACCAATTCTTTTCTCTTCTTTATCACGAAAGATTTCCATTTGTTTAATAAACATCTCATAAATACTCTTCAACACCTCTTCCACCATAAACTCTCTCATTTGTTGATGTTTCACAATAGAAAGCAACAACTCAGAAGCATGAGCAATGGTATGTACCCATCCATAAGGCTTTACATATCCTGTATGATCTTCTTCATTTGCAACATAACAAAGAGCTAACGAAAAAATCTTTTCTCTTTCCTCCTGTAGAAGAACCTGATATTTTCATTGTCATAAAAAAGAATCAATGACCATAACAACGCACCATAACTTCTTACCAAAGTTGAATGTATTGCTTTCGTTTCTATATCTTTTAACAATATATTGTGATCAAATAAATACTTAATCATGGATTCTACTTGCTCTTTAGAAAACAATTCTTTTTCAAACCCTATACAAAATAACCCATAAATGAGGTCATCCCGTATTCTTGGATTTTCATGTCCGATATTTTCCATCATAAACTCTAATTCTTCATCTAAAATCATATCCGGTTGCATAATTTTACACGCTAATTCATCAATCATACTAAAACCTCTATCCTATAGTTATCTATAGTGTAACATAAAAAAGGAAGAAGAATTCTTCTTCCTTCCTTTATCTATGCTCTCGTTTCTTGTTTAAGGAATAAAAACCAAACAAACCGACAAGAGACATCACCATCATCATAAGCCATAGCGATGATTGTGTTGTATCCTTTGTCTTAGGTATTTTAACCTTTACATGTGTAACTTCGTTACTTGGATTTACAATCATCGTTGAATTATTGATAGGTTCTAAAGATAATTTTTCCCATTGTGCTGTAAAAGTATGACCACTTCGTACTACATAATTATCACCAGGATAATATTTAGATCCTTTCCAATAACTAAAACGATAACCCGGTTTATATGGAGCAGCCGGAAGCTTAATTGTCTCTCCTTCTCTAACTAAAATCGCCACTTGCCCTGTTTTTCCTTGTAAAGTTCCACCATTTAAATTATAAGAAATATAGTGTATCGGACGAACATCTTTATAACTAACTTCCACATGTTTATCAGAATCCATTGTAAGATGATAGCTATTTCCTACAACAGTAACCTCAACTCCGTTAACGGTTACCTTTTCTATTTCAAATCCAACCTCCGGTGTAAAGGTAATCGTTTCAGTGGAATTTAACGGAACATTTTCCATACCTTTCGAAACATCACCCTTACCACTTAACACCTTTGTTGTAAGATTAACGGTTGTAGGTTGAGGAGTAGAGGCACTACCAATCTTTTTATACTTTACCTCTACATGTTTATCTGAATCCATTGTAAGATTATAGACATTACCCGAGACAACAACCACGATGCCATTTACCGTTACATAATCAATTTCATAATTTGCAACAGGCATAAAAGTAATCGTTTCGATGCTATTTAACGGAAGATCTTTTTTCCCTTTTGAAATACTGCCATGACCATCAATTACTTTTGTCGATAAATCAAAGGTAATCGGATCTTTAGGTTTAAAGGTTGCCTTTACTTCAACATCAGAAGCAGGCATCACAAAATATGTATGCACTAACGGAACGATACGATTACTACTATCTTTGACAACTAATTCATCTAAAACATACCCGCTATCCGCAGTTACTACTAAACCAATCGTTTCGCCGGGTAACACATTATTTACCTTATCGGCAACAACACTACCATTTGTTCCGGGTAATACATTAACCTTGTAGGTATCCGTATAAACCGCTTCAATGCGTACTTTTTTATCCCCCATATCAAAAGATGTCACAGGTTTGGTAGAATCGTTTACAACAATGCCACCATCATGAACCACCCAATAAGCAAATTCTTTATCTAAAGGCGGTGCATCGGCACGAATAGATATTGTTTGATTTTTTAATGCCTGTGTGATTTCATAGCCATCCAATTGTGCAAAGCCACCGATTACTTCAACATCAATTCCCTTTTCAAACACCGCTTTGACACTTACATCTTCTTCCGGCATAGTGAAAAATGTAGTAGTGCTATATGGATTATCTAATGTTATACTTCCACCGACGACTTCCCAATGACTGAACGCCTGCCCTTTTGGAATATTATTAACGGTAATGTACACCTGTTTTCCGGCAATTGTAGAAGTGGTATCTACAGAATCTACACTTGATGTTCCACCTTCAACATCAATATTGTAAGAATCTTTAAATATCGCCTTTACACTTACATCTTCCTTTGCCATTGTAAAGTGTGTTTTTCTTCTGCCCGGTTGTGCAATCTTAATGTTTCCGCTAACCACTTCCCAGTGACTGAACAGTTTCCCACTTGAAGGCGATGCCGCTATTATATCTATAATTTGATCCGAAGCGGCTTCTGTAACTAAACTACCTTCGTAATAAGCATATCCACCATCTACCAAAATGCTATGCTTTTCATCAATAAGAACTGCCTTAATATTTACATCCCCATCCGGCATGATAAATGACGTCATTGAATCGTTTGCATCATCCAAAGTAACACTTCCACTGACGACTTCCCAATGACTAAAAACTTTTCCTAAAGGTAGTGAACCTACCTCTATATATACCTTGTTACCGGATTTTTCAAACCACGTTTTAATAGTTGTGTTGTATTTATATCCATTTTCTATTTGAATTTTATGTCCCTTAACATGATGAGCTTTTAAGATGACATCATTTCCCGGCATGATAAATGACGTTATTGAATCGTTTACATCACCCAAAGTAATCCCGCCATCAATGACTTCCCAGTGATCAAAAACCATTCCTTCCTGATATGTACGAGAATAAATCTTTATCTCATGCCCCGGTAACGCTTCACTAGCAGTAACACCCGTAGTATGATTTACGGCATATCCATCCTCTATCGTAATACTATAGGTTTCACCACCTTTTTCAACGCATTTAATCACAACATCATTTTCCGGCATAATAAATGACGTACGCTCGACATGGGTATTCTCTAAGGTAATTCCGCCACGAATGACTTCCCAATGACTGAATTCTTTGCCTTCTGAATCGGTTTTGTACCATATTACTACCTTACGATTGGCATTTGCCATTATTTCACGTATAGCCAAATAGAATGATATATTATAGGGGCGAATATGTCCGCATCCGCCTTCCATTTTTATAGAATATCCTTGTACATAGACCGCTTTAATCACGACATCATTGGATGGCATGACAAAAAAATTCCAAGGTTCTGTTGTACCTTTTTCAAATACAATAGGGCCGCCACTGACTACTTCCCAGTGACTAAACGCTTGATCATCTTCGTACACAACAACCGTTGCTTCCCTTCTTGTGCCTTCCTTCACTTTGACAGTTTCCGTTTTATCCAAACCAATAATAGTAAGGTTGTATTCTTCCTGTGCATGTAGCTTAATGATGTTGGTTGGTAACAGTGCAATAAACATCATGAAGATTAAGAGTATTTTGATTGCTTTGTTGCTTTTTATCCTATTCATTTCCAGTCCTCCTTTTCTGCTTGTTTTTATTTCATTAAGATAGTATCTTATACCTTTATTGTATCCTTTTCTAATTTTTTCACATCACCCAAAAGTAGTAGATTGGTATAGTTTCCAAGAAAAAATTCACAGGTTTTCCTGTGAATTTATTCTTTATCAACAACAATGCCTGCCACCCTGGCACGTATGGCAAGTTGTGTACGGTTTTCACACCCTGTTTTTTCCATCATGTGCTTAATATGGGTTTTTACCGTGTTTTCTTTCATGTTCAGTTTTAAAGCGATTTGTGTATTGGTTGCCCCTGCAGTCATAGCTCTTAAAACTTCCATTTCACGCTCCGTAAGTTTACCCGAATCAATATACCCTAATTTAATTTTCGGTTTATAAGTAGGATAAACGTGCTTCCCCTCCATCGTTTGATCCATAATTGATAAAATTGTTTCCTTTTCGGCTTCTTTGTACCAAAAGCTGTCAATCCCTATTTTTTTAGCCTTTTTAACCCAACTTTCTTCAAACATACTGGTTACGGCAATAATCTTGATTTTAGGATAGGTTTGTTTAATGCGATAAGCAACATCCAATCCATTTGATCCATCGTTCATTAAAATATCCATAATAATTAAATCCACATTTTCATCCAATAAATAAGCTAAAGCAAATGCCGCTGAACTGATAACTACCGCTAATTCATAACGTTCACTGTATTCCACATACATACGAAACAGTTCTCTAGGTACATATTGATCATCAACAATCATGACTCTTGTTTTTTTCATTGTTTACTCCTTCATAAGATGAACATGGATAGTAAAATTAGGCTTTTGTTTTATTTCCATGCTTCCGTGATGTAGCTCAATCATTTTTCTAAGGTTTAATAAGCCACCTTTTTCTTGAATTGGTTTGGTTGGTTGAATGCCATTATTAGATACCTTAATGCAATAGGAACCTGCTTGTTCCACAATATCAGCATAAATACAATCTCCATGCGCATGTCTTACGGTATTTGTAAGGGATTCTAATAGTAATAGACTTAAAATACGTCTTGCATTTTTATGACTTGGTTGTTTCCCATTGACTTCTAAATGCACTCCCAATCGCTTTGCCATCTTTATAACATGTTGATAATTATCAAGATTTTCTTGTTCCTGTCTTTCGTCTTTCATTAAATGAATACTTTGATTCCATAATTTAAGTAATTCATTACGATCTTTCGTTGTCTTATTTAAGTAACTGCGAAATGCCAACAAGGATCTTCCTATATCATCATGCACTTTAATTTTAGCTTCTAAGATTTCTTTTTCTCTTACATATTGTTCTACTTTTTGATTAAAGTCTTTTAAACGCTGATTGGTTTCGATTAACTTTTGATTTGTTATTTCTAACTCTTGAAGTAAATGATATTCTTGCGTAATTTTAGTCGCTGTTACTTCAGTAATATTATTTAAAGTGAGATAACGAATACTATAGACTTCTTCGAAAACATGTACAATGTAGTATTCCCCCATATCCATGACACTGCACCCTTCTACTATTTGTCCTTGTTTAAAACGTTGTTTTAACTCGTTCATATTGACCATTGGTACGCAAAATAGATTATAAATGATGTTTTGCATTTGATGATTCACTAACATTGGCATACCACTCTTATCTGCAAAGCATATTCCTTCCGGAAAATGATTAAAACCTTCATAAATTACTTGATCCGGCATATAAACTTTCTTCTTTAATCGATACATATTAGCAATATACACTTGTGCAAGTAGTAATACTACAAGAATTACATAAATGTCTTCTAAGGACATAAACGTGATGAAGGAAGAAAAGAATCTTTCTTTATGTACTAAGCGATAATAATCATAATCTGCAAAGGATTGTGACAGTACCATCATCACAACTAAAAGTATAATAGAACTATAAAATAACCAGCGTTCTTTTTCTAGTCGTTTGGTTAATAATGTTAGATAAATGGATGAAATCATTAATACTAACATAGTACTACTAAGGATAAAGATATGTGTCAAGGAGATGTTACTCATACATTACCTCCTTGCATTGGTAATTCCATAGTTAAGTAATAAATATCTTCTTGGTAACTGGTTTTTACTGTAACAAAGTCTCCTAAGCGTTTTTGTAAGTCTTCTTGAGAAAAATATGCCCTGGGATTGGCAATCTGAAGTTCAAAAAGAATGTAATCGTCTTCTGCTTTTACATGCAGTAAGATAGCAGTAAGTGTATCAAGGGCTTCTTCAACCATTTGTTGAAAGAGTTCATACAAACATAAGCCATAGGTTGTTTTCTGTTGCTTGTTTACATCCCATTGTAAATACGTTTCTATGTTTACCATCGTTAAGTAATCTAATGATTCAATAAAAGCAAGTTTCAATTCTTCAAAATAATGATACTTATCTTTTTCATACAACAACATTAAATTCGTATATCGTTTGATGTATACATTATGTATACAAGCTAGTTTCATACTATTACAAAATGCTTCTTCCTCTTTTGGAATACTGTTTAATAACATGGAAATCTTATGCACTTGAGGTTTTACTTTATTGCAAATGGAATCATAGAGTTCTCTTTGATTTTTAATATGAGCGTGTTGTTCTTTCATTTGATTTTCTGCTGCAATTACTTCATTTTCTTCTAAAATACTATCTTTTAATTGTTTTAATTTATGATTTAAGAAATGAAACTGCGCAACATTTTTTTGCCAAAACAAATAACCTTGAAACATACGTTTACTCTTTAACACAATATCCTTGGTTAAATAAACCATTTCAATTTGTGCCTTATAAATGTATTTTTTATCAATATTTGATACTCCCGGTGATTGAATATAGAGATTACCATCCTGATCTAAAATCCCAGCTTTCATTGAAGATAATTTCCAAAACTGTTCATAGTTATCATTCGATGGTAATAGACGTGTTAAAATTAAGGCTTCTGTAAATAAACCAATTACAATACAAGACATTTCTGCCGGTTTATAGGCAATTAATAAGTATTTTAATACATTACTTTTCGTAACATAACTTACGGCATATAAAATACCGACACTAATGGGTATCATAGGAATCCATATAAATTTACGTCTTCCTTTTACAAGACAGCGCAGAAAGACAATGAACATAGTCAGTAAGAACAAAGATAAAATATAGCCTTGTGCAAGATAGTAGATGATCCCATAGCTCATTTTAGTTGATGTCCAACCGATTGGATCATGAAAACGAAAAGCTAATTGATGAAAATCATTGCTAAAAAACATTAAGATGAATCCTATTGTCGGTACATATAAACCATACCATTTTGCATCAATGGCTTGCTGTTCTTGTTTTCCGGTGTGTAAGACTGCAAATAAATCAAAAAGAATCATACTCATCATAAGTGGATGATAAGCATACCAAATATAACGATGCACGATGTGATCACTTGGTACATAGATGTATTTTATCGTTCTAAGCAACATCCAAAGTATCATAAAAATCGCTGTTAATAATAGATATAACTTCGCTTTTTGGTGGATGATTCTTCTTTGAATTTGCATAATCCAAAGTAACATACCAAAGCTATATACCATAAAAATAACATTGTTTTCAGAAAAGGGAATTTGATCAACATAATAACCAATCAGATGTAAACACCCACAAAAAAGAATACACCCTAGGATGATGATATTCGTTTTTATGGTTTTTTTACTAATATACATGATGATCCCCCTTATAAAGGTCGATATTTATGTTTGTTTATTTTCTTTAATATATCAATCCTATTTGTTTTTGTCTAGTTTATTTCATAAAAATAAAAAGAAAAAACATAGCATATGTCTTTTCTTATAAGATTATTAAATTTTTTTTCTTCCTGTAGCATTAGTTTCATAGATTCTAAACACCACACCATTATTGACATTTTCGCCAATAACTTGATAGTGGTAATTCATACATACTTTTCTAACAATAGATAATCCTAAACCAAATTGTCCACCTACACCTTTTTCATATGGTTTGAAGATTGATTTTTGGAGGTCTTGACTTAAAGTACTTCCATCATTATAGATTGCTAATCCTTCTTCATTTAAAGTAATATGAATGATACTTTTTGAATATCGTAAAGCATTATCTAATAAATTTTCAACAACTATACGCCAAGGTTCCTCATCCCCATAAAAATAAACATCTTTTAGATCCATGGTAATGTTAATCGAAGGTTTAATCATTTTGATTGCCATCACCACTTTTTCAGTTACCTCTTTCATGTTGACCGTTGTTTGTTGAGCTGTATTTTCCATTAAGTACTCCATGCGATTTAACATCAACAAACTATAAACTTTCTTTTCCAGTCGATTGGCATGCTCAATAATAACATCTACGCTTGTTTCTAAATTACCATAAGGATAGATACCGTCTTTAATGCTTTCTCCATAAGATTTAATTGTTGCAATAGGTGTTTTTAAATCATGTGAAATATTATGTATCATTTCTTCTTTGACAATTTCTTGTCTTTTTAATTCATCCTGCATAATTACCAATGCCTTAGCAACCTCTCCAATTTCATCATTTCGATCAATTTTAAGAGTTGCTTCTTGTCCATCTTTAATTTTTTCAATATATGCACGTATTAAATTTAGCGGATGAATTAAAAATAACAACCATACCATGATACTAGAAAATAAAATAATAATGACCCAAACATTTAAATTAATAATACTGCTTAAAAGGGCTAAACGAAATTCTTTACGAAAATTATTATTTAATCCGGATACTAAATATTTATCTATATCAAACTCACGAAAAATAAATAATGTTTTTTCTTTATCTATATACAAAGAACCTTGATATCGAGTCGTATTCATGTTATTAATAACTTCTTCAATTTGTACAATCAATTCATCATTTAAAATAGATGTATCATTCACCTTAAAAATACGACTGTTTTTTTCATATAGAATGTGATATACTCCAACATCATCAATTTTATTAATATCTCTTACATTCTCCGGTTTCACATAATACTTTAACAAATTATCTTGTGATCGCTGTATCACACTATACATTTGATTATTTACAAATACATCCACATTATTTGCTAAGAACACAAATAAAAAAACCGTAAAAATAGTCACAACAAAAAAGACAATTGCAAATAATTGTTGAGCTAGTGATAATTCTTTTAACCAAATACGAAAACGTTTCATTAGCCTAGACGATAGCCAAAGCCATAAATTGTATGTATAACTAAGTTTGGCATTTTCTTTCTTAATCTTCTTAAGGTATCATCAACAACACGATCGGATCCAAAATAATTTTTATCCCACACTTCTTCTAAAATCTTATCTCTTAAAAATGCCGTTCCTTTATTTTTAACAAACAACATCAATAAATCGAATTCTTTGGTTGTTAAATCTACAGGTTCATTATTATGCAATACTTTACGTTGAGCTTCATCAATCACATAACCATAAACTTCAAGATTATTATCAATACTTTTATAACTACGTTTTATTAAATTATTAACTCGAAGAACCAATTCTTTAGGTGAAAAAGGCTTTGTGATGTAATCATCACTTCCTTTTTCAAGCCCTATAATTCGATCAAACTCTTTATCACGAGCCGACATAAAAATAACAGGTATATCACTTGAATATTGACGAATACGCTCAATTAAATCAAACCCACTCTTATCATCTAGCATAATATCCAAAATCCATAGATGAACATTTGGATTTTCAATACTCGCCAAAGCATCTTCATAATATAAGTAAGAATTTACTTCATAGCCCTCTTTTTCCAAATAACTCTTTACTAATTCATTTAAATCTTTTTCATCCTCTACAATATTAATGACTTTTTTCAATGTACATACCTCCTACCTTTTACTTTGAAACAAAAAGATGGCAAGCCATCTTTTATAAATTCTTTTGTTTGATTAAATCAACAACTTGATAAACATAATGATGACATAATTCTTCTGTTTCTGCTTCTACCATAACACGAATTAATGGTTCTGTACCACTTGGTCGAACTAAAATACGACCATTATCCTTCAATTTTAATGTAACATCTTTAATTTCTTTCGCTACATCTTCATCATGTAGCACCACTTCTTTATCTTTAACAGGAACATTTACCAATAATTGTGGATAAATCTTTAAGCCTTCGGATAATGTCTTTAAAGACTTTGATGTTTTATGCATCACTTCAATGAGTTTTAAAGCTGTTAATAAACCATCCCCCGTTGTCGCATGGTTTGAAAAAATAATATGTCCGGATTGTTCTCCACCTAAAGTGAAGTGTTCTTTTACCATACAGTCATAGACATACTTGTCACCAACTTTTGTTGACTTTGTATCAATTTGTAAACGCTCCATCGCCTTAAAGAAACCAAGATTAGCCATTACTGTTGTGACAACCGTATTGTTTTCTAAAGCATCATTCTCTTTTAAAAACTTACCACAGATGTATAAAATGTAATCACCATCAATGAGTTGCCCATCTTCATTAACCGCAATAAGACGGTCCGCATCTCCATCAAATGCTAAGCCTAAGTCATACTTACCTTCTTTTACAAGTTTACATAAAGCTTCTGGATGTGTAGAACCGCAACCTTCATTGATATTAATGCCATTTGGTTCATGATTTATGACATGACAATTCGCATGTAGACGTGTTAAAAGTTGAAGTGCTGTAGTCGTACTTGAACCATTGGCACAGTCAATCGCAATATGAAAATTTGATAAATCCATTGGAAATAAAGAAGCTAACCAATCTAAATAGTGTTGTAAGCCTTCCTTATACGTCTCAATTTTACCAATCGCATTTCCTGAAGCATATTCAAGACTTACTTCATCATCAATATAAGCTTCGATTAATTCTTCAAGATGCGCATCAATTTTAATTCCTTCACTTGAAAAAATCTTAATTCCATTATCATAGTATGGATTATGACTCGCACTAATCATAACCCCACAATCAAAATGCATATTTTTGGTTAAATAGGCAATCGTCGGTGTTGGACAATATCCAACCAAAGAAACATCACAACCACTACTACTTGCTCCTGAGGCAATGGCACACTCAAACATACTACTTGATAAACGTGTATCCTTACCAATAACAATATGGGCTTTTTTTTCTTTACTAAAATGATAACCTAAATAACGACCGATTTTAAAGGCTGTTTCAACGGTTAACGTTACATTAGCCTTTCCTCGTATTCCATCCGTTCCAAAGTATTTACTCATCTTTTTTATCCTCTTTTGTACTTCCATCACTGTACGTAACGTTTAGTTTATTTTGTTTTAAGACATATTTTACAAACGATGTTGAATTTTGATCTACATAGATTGGAATATCTTCCGTAACACCTGCTTGGGCATTTTGTAAATCAATGTAGGCGTTGATATCATCTTTTGTAAGCTGTGCTAAATTCGCTTCGGTACCATAGGCAATCACCGTTACGGTTGTCTGATTATTTAATACCGAAAGTGATAATTTATTGACATTATTAATATACATGATATCAACATGTTCAATTTCTTTTGATGTTGTTTGTCCAAGCTTAATGTCTAAGTTTACTTTTGTAATCGTTGAACTATTAACACCGGTAGGAAGTACAATCGGTTGAACAATCTTTGTATCCTTATTCAAGGTTGATGCATCTAATTCAACCGTTACTTTCTCTACTTTATTTAAAACCGTATCACTTGCATAAATCGTTACCGTTTGATTATCCATCGTAATAGAATCAATAGACATACCCTCCGGTAATTCTCCGGTTGTCTTTAAGACAATTGGTACTGTCTTGCTTGGAGAAGTAACTGAAACACTTACATTTACCGTTTCCGGCACAATATCCGCATTTACAATGTTACCACTTGAATCATACGCAACTAATTTAGCTGCTTTTGTAAAGTTGCCATCCACACCTGTTACATCAATCAACGCTTTTACAAGGGAAATGTTATCTAATGTATCTTGAGAAGCACGAACATTTACTTTACTATTTTCAAATTCAGGTTTCCCTAAAATATAAATATTATTTAATTTATCCGTATTAATAAAATCATAACTTAAATCAAATTGACGAGTTGTCTTTTTCTTTAAAGTTACATAGGCATTACTTGGATCCACCTTCACATTGACATTATCTCCAAACCCTACTGCTTTTAACTTAACCACATGTTTTCCTTCTACAAGACCATCTAAATCGGCTAAGACATATCCAGATTTATTACTTGCGGTAATGACATCACTGGCATCACCAATAATAGTAATATTGGCTGTTGTAGGCAAGCCGGATAATTCAAAGCTTTCCACGTTATACGAAGCATTTACTTTAATATTATAAAGTTCTTTGGCATTGATTGTCGTACGTGAAAAAAGAGAATTGTCTGAATTAAAGTTAATTGATATATAAAATAAAATCGCTAAGCCTAAAGATACTAAAATACTGTACTTAGAATTAAATAAAATTCGATCAATCAGCGTACTAATCGTACGGAAGATTTTAAAGATACCCGCTTCAAAGTTTTGATAAGTTGTACTTACACGCTTACTTTGTTGCGCAATGCGATTCGCCAGTTCTAATTTTACTTCAGAATCATTATTCATTTTATTTTTATCTTTAACCATTTTGTTCACCTCCATCTTCTTGATTATTTGGTGAGATTGGTTCATCTTTCGTAGAAATTTCTAGAATTTCTAAATCTCCATCTAAATTCAAATAACTAAAATCATCATCTTGTTTCACAATATCTTCAAAAGAAGTAAATTTACGTTTATCAGGTAACTTGATATTATTTTCTTCTTCTTCCAGTTCCTTAAAGATTTCTTCTTCTTTATTTTGAAGTTCTTGTATATTTTCTTCTATAACTTCTACTTGTTTTTCCGGTTTTACTTTTTTGTTTTGACGACGAATTGTAAATTTATTAAAGAAACTACTCTTATCTTGTTTCTTTTCTACTACAACATCCGGACTGTCTAATACAACAAATTCACTATGTTGTTCTTCTTTGTATTTCAATTCTGTTTCTTCATTACAGATGACACGCATTAAGTAATTACGCAATTCTTTACGATTTACCGTAATAATCTTGCCACCATCTGCAATCGAAATACTTCCTGTTTCTTCAGATATTACAATGGTCACAGAATCCGTAATCTCACTCATACCAATGGCAGCACGATGTCTTGAACCATATTTGGAAGGAAGTTCTAAATTGGTTGGCGGAAAATAGGCGCTTGCACAAGCAATTTTGTTCCCTTGAATAATCACTGCCCCATCATGAAGGGGTGTACTTGTTACAAATAAAGAAGTAATTAATTCGGTTGATACTACAGAATTTAAAATAATACCTGTTTTTACATAATCTTGTAAGGATTGTCCTTGTTCAATACAGATTAAAGCTCCTGTATGTTGTCTTGATAAAATCATACTCGCTTTTACAATTTCATCCACAAGGTGTTCTTTTTCATTCCCTGATAAGGTTGTAATCTTTGAAAAAACATTACTCTTTCCAAGTTTTTCTAATACACTACGAATTTCCGGCACAAAGATAATAATAACAGCTAAAAAGCCCCAGCTGACAACCATGTTTGACAACCATTCCACCGTACCTAAACCTAAGATTTTCGCTAAACCATTAATGATAATAATAAACACAATTCCTTTAAAAATCTGAATGGTACGTGCATTGTTACGAACAAATTTAATTACATAATATATTAAAAACCACATGATTAAAACATCTAAAAAAATGCGGGATACATTCCAAATCGTTTGGATGGTAAGATTTACACTATAGTCTGTCATTGAATACAATCCTCCATGAGTAACATTATAACATATTCAAAGTATGAATTAAATTATCTTTTAACTAGACCAATCTACTTTTTTCATATAAAATTAAGAAATTAGGAGGCTATTTATGAATCAAAAATACGAGAAACTCCTTGTAAATGACAAGGAAATTTACTTAGTTGGCACTGCCCATGTCTCAAATATCAGTGCACAACAAGTAAAAGAAGTCATTGAAGAAGTAAACCCGGATTGCATTGCCATCGAGCTTGATCAAAAAAGATATGACAGCATTTTAAATCCGAAACAATATAAAAATCAAGACATCCTTAGCATTATAAAAGAAAAAAAGGTTGGGCTCCTTTTCATTACCATTATTTTATCTTCCTTTCAAAAACGTGTGGCAAAAAGTCTAGATGCGACCAGTGGCGGTGAAATGTTACAAGCCATTACTATGAGTGAGATAAAGAATATTCCTTTATCCCTTGTCGATCGTAATGTTAACATTACATTAAAACGTATTTGGGCAAAACATAGTTTCTTTGCCAAAATGAAATTAATTGCTAGTTTATTTACCAGTGTCTTTGAAGAGGAATCAATTAGTGAAGAAGAAATTGAGCAACTAAAACAAAGTGATATGTTAGAGACCGCACTAAATGACATCGGAAAGCAATTTCCAATAGTAAAAACGGTTCTTGTAGATGAGCGTGATCAATATTTAGCCATGAAGATTAAGCAATCAGAAGGCAAAAAAATTGTCGCTGTAGTTGGCGCTGCCCATCAACCCGGTATCAAACGCTACATCTATGAAGAGTATGATCTTACACAATTAGAGTCTATCCCTAAAAAATCATGGATTTCAAAAGCCTTGGGTTGGCTTATCCCTATCAGTATTCTTGCGATATTGGCCATATCGTTTCATGCAGATACTTCCATTGGAGTAAAACAATTATTTACTTGGACTCTTTACAATGGTACCTTATCCGCCTTTGGTGTATTGCTTGCGAAAGGGCATATCTTATCCATTTTATTTGCGTTTATCATGGCACCGATTACTTCACTTAGTCCATTGCTTGCAGCAGGATGGTTTGCAGGCATTAGTGAGGCTTATTTAAGAAAACCACAAGTAAAAGATTTTGAATCTTTAAGTGAAGATGTAAATTCGTTTAAAGGCTTTTACAACAATAAAGTTACCCATATTCTATTGGTTGTGATTATGGCAAATATCTTTAGTACCGTTGCTACGTTTTTAGGTGGTAGTGAATTAATTAAAACCTTACTAAACTTAAAATAAAAAACACCTCTGTATCATTATAATACAGAGGTGTTTTTTAATGTTTTCATTCTTTTATGCCCACAAATCAAATGGATACAAACCTTGTTCTTTATACGATGCAAGATTAGCAACCACACTTGGCTTATCTTCTTGATAGGTAACACCAAACCATTTTTCTTTTGATGCCATAACCTTTACTTGACATACATTCGCTTTTATTAAGTCTCCCACCGCCGTTGGTAAGACATGTTCAGCTTTCATTGGATTTTCTGAAACTTGTTCTTTCAAGAATGTTTCAAAGATTGCCTTACAATTTTCAAAAATCTTTGGCGTAAATCCCCAGAAGTTCATAGACGTCAGTGTATTCTGTGGTGCTTGTAACCATTGTTCTTCTTCAAGATACTCTGCTCCTTGTACATTTTTTCTAATCTTAGCCACTTCTTTAATACTTGTTAAAAGCCCATGTTCTTGTTGGCAAAATCCTCTTGTAACAGTTCCGTTTTCCGTAAGTGTATTTTCTAAAACATAACCAACCATACCATAATAATGATCTTTTACTTCATGCTTTAAGAATTGATACATAGTTTCAAAAGCTTGAGGTCCATAGTAATCATCTGCATTACAAATCATAAATGGTTCTTTAACAATCTCTCTACAAGCCAATAGCGCATGCGTTGTTCCCCATGGTTTTTCTCTGCCTTCCGGTACCTTAATTACATCTGGAATATCATATAAATCTTGATAAGCAAATTCCACTTGAATTTTACTAGAAATTTTATCGGTAAGATTACGTTTGAATGCTTCTTCATGCTCCTTACGAATGATTAATACAACTTTTTTAAAGCCTGCACGAATGGCATCATAAATAGAAAAATCAATAATTGACTCCCCATTGCTACCTACGGTATCAATTTGTTTTAACCCTCCATAGCGACTGCCCATTCCTGCTGCTAAAATAACTAATACTGGTTCCATATTTGATCTCCTCCTTTATAAATTATCTTGTGTATGTTTAAGAATTGCAATATCTGATTCAACTTTTATTCAGATTTTACTAAATATTATTATATTTTTTCAAAACTTTACTAATACGGTGCATCGCTTCTTGCAAACACTCTCTTGGACTAGCTAAATTGATACGCTCATACCCGTCATACTCTTCCCCAAAGAAATTCCCACGTACAAACATTACCTTTGCTTCTTTCAGTAAAATACTATGAATATCATCAATCTTTAAAGGGTTAAAATTTAACCAAAGCAAATATGTACTTTGTGAATCATTTACATAAACCTTAGGCATATGTTCTTTGATATATTCTTTTACAAATGCTTTATTTGCTTGAATATACGCCAGTTCCTGATCAAACCATTGACTATTTTCAAAACTATAGGCTGCTTTATACGCCTCATAGGCAAAAATATTAATTTCATCTAAACCTATTTGCTTTACAGCCTTTGCGTAAGCTTCATGAAGTTTAGGATCTTTAATAATAACCGTAGCAATCTTAATACCGGCTAAGTTAAACGTTTTACCAACAGAAGTTAATGCAACGGTATGACTACGGCTATACTCATCAATATCCATAATTGGATAAAACTGTTGGTCTTTTCCTATGAAATCACAATGTATTTCATCTGAAATAATATAAAGTTGGTGTTTCTTACAAAAATCAACAATTTCTTGTAATTCCTCTTTGGTATATAATGTTCCACTTGGATTATGAGGATTGCATAAGATAAAGAGTTTTACCGTTTCATCCATTTGTTTCTCTAAATCATCAAAATCAATGGTATAACGATGATTCACTAACTTCATAGCAGTGGTTAATGGAATCCGCTCATTGATGGTAGTCTTGGTGATAAAAGGTTGATAGGCTGGAGTCGGTATTATCACTTTATCGCCTTTTTCACTAAGCATACGAATTGCTAAGGAAAGTGAAGGGAGAACACCTACCGTTAAAATTAAATCTTCTTTCTTTAAATAATAATGATGTCTTTGTTTAAACCAAGCTATCATATTATCGAAAATATCTTCTTCCACCTGTTGATACCCAAAAATTGGATGATCTAAACGTTTTTTTAATGCTTCTTCAATAATAGGGGAAATGGCAAAATCCATATCTGCAATCCACAACGGAATTACATCTTCTCCTGCCATTTTCATTGCCCATTCATATTTAATGGACTTTGTTCTTTTACGACAGATTTTTGTATCAAACGTACTCATCTTTATACCATCCTTTCACTTCTTCTGTTTGATGAAACGAAAGCGCTTTACAAGCATCTTATGTACATTATATAAAAGAATACATTATGAAACTAGCTGGAAATTAAAAAAACTTCAAAATTTGAAGTTTTATTTGATTAATACACCCATTGTTGTCCCGGAAAATCCAGCAGCATTAGCTTCATCGGTATCAATATGCATAGCCAACGCGAATTTATCAGAAACTCGTATTACCGTATCTGAGAACGTTAATGAACGATCCTCTGTTTCAATTTTAACACTTACTAAATCACCATTTTCAACACCATAGTTTTTCGCATCTTCCGGTGTCATGTGAATATGACGCTTTGCAGCAATCACACCTTCTTCAATGGTAACACTACCATTTGGACCAATAATTTCAATGCCTGTAGTACCGGCAATATTCCCAGATTCACGAATTAATGCTTTTACACCCAAGGTACGCGCTTCTGTCAATGAAATTTCAAGTTGAGTATGTTTTCTAAGTGGACCTAAAACCGTAACCTTCAGTTCACTTTTAGGACCCCTTACTATAACTTTCTCTTCGGCTGCATATTGCCCAGGTTGTGATAATTCTTTTTTCTTTGTCAGTTGATAATCTTTTCCAAAAAGGATGTCTAAATGTTCCTGGCATAAATGAATATGTCTAGCAGAAATTTCGACTAAAATTTTTTCCATAACATTTCCTCCCCCATGAAAAATATTATATGCCTATTAAATTCATGTTTCAACGTTTAAGCAACATTTTATTTCAATATTGGCTCAATTTCAACAAAATCAATAATAGATTGTTGTTGTTGCAAGGTAAACTCTTTGATTTTTTTTACCAATGTAAAGCTTGTTTCATCAATTTTATATGTTTTTACAAGTTGATAATGATCCCTTGCCATAGTTTGTAAAGCTTCGCTTAATTTAATAATGACTTTTTGATACTTTTCTTCTTTATGAATTTGATGTGGACTAACCAAGAGTATGTAATCTGCATCAAAGACTACAAGTGGAAAGCCATCTCTTTGATCGATGTGTGCTACTGCCAGCATATTCTTCATGGAAGACATCTTTTGAGGTAACATGACATTTTGAAATGTTTGATTATTATATAGCAACGAACTCGCCAAGATATAAATGGAATCATCTTGTACAATCTGATTCATATCCTTTACCATTGCAATAATGGTTTCCTTATCCTTACGTACTTCAGGTGCATTTGTAATTGTTCCTGCCAAAAGATTTGGAAATGGTAAGACTAATTTTGTAAGAAAGAGAAAACTAATTACTACAGTCATGAAACCATGTTGCCATTTCTTATCCATCCTTAAGATGGCGGTTATTATCAATAATAAAAGTTCAATGGTAATTACATAATAATGATGGGTATCAAAACGATCTACAATCAAAAAAATTGCGTAGGTAAATACAATGTGAAATGGTAGAAACCCATACTTGCTTTTTGATTTATAAATCCAATATATCCCAATTATAACTAAAACTAGGTAACCTAAACCATAAAATCCTAGTGTATGTTGTAGTTGATTCAACAGACTAATGCGATAAGCTACATAGGCGTCCACATAGTTTGCCGTAGTAATCATAATTACAAACTCTTTAAAAAACAGCCACAAACAAACAAGTACCGTAAAAGTAATAAAAGCATAGTTTACTATGAGCCATAAAGGAAATTTCTTTTTACGATAAGCTACATAACATTGAAACAGAAACGTCGTAAAAAAATAGCTAATAACCCAAAAGATATACCATCGACGTAAAAAAACTAAAATCAGAATACAACCTACCAGTGCAATGTTTTTAAGCAGTTCAAAACGCTCATAGCGATAGCTTGCAAAAAGCCAATAAAACAAAAGAATAAATACAATACCGGCTGCCCCACTTTCTCCTTCCAACATGGAAAATAAAATAGGACTGCTTAAATAAACAAGACTTACCAGTGATACCAAATGCCATTTACTCATCTTTTCATGATGATATTGATAAACAAAAGCGGTTAGAAGAAAACATGCGGGGATGGCAAATACTAACACCATTGCAAAAGCAAAATGGCGAAATTCAGTGCCAAATTGATGCAATGGAAATAATAAGAAAAAAGCTGGTAACTTTGAATATTCAGTATGTAGCATACTTTGATATAACTCATAAAACAGACCATCTAATGAATAATGATACGCATCCAATGTATAAATAGCGTTGCTCCATTGTCCACTTGAATCCCAAAAATAAATGGTATCTTCAAATTTAAAATAGAAATATGTAAATACCAATAAAACAAAAGCAAAAATCCCATTTAAGAAAACAAACCATTTAAAATGTTTATGCATGCGTTGATGGTATAAAATACCACCCATAATGACAAGGATAAATATAGGATATAGCAAAGAAATCAATAGTTTCATTCATCGTACCTTTTCTTAATAATATAGTTTGGTCTACGTTTTGTTTCCATATAAGTCTTCGCTAAATATTCTCCCAATACCCCTAACACCAATAATTGGATACCACCAATTAAAGAAATAACTACAATCATAGAAGGATAGCCAGCTACAGGATCTCCAAAGAAAATAGCCTTTATAACAATGAACAACATAAAGCTAAAGCCTACAATGGACATTAAGATACCTATCACTGTCGCAAGACGAAGTGGTGCTGTTGTATAAGCAACAATACCTTCAATGGCATACTTCACCAACTTAAAGAAACTCCATTTGGTTTCCCCTGCCACCCGCTGAATATTTTCATATTCTAAGTATTGACTGCGAAAGCCAACCCACGTAAAAATACCTTTTGAAAAACGTTGATATTCCGGTAAATCAATAATTGCATTGACCATTTGACGTTTCATCATACGATAATCACGTGCTCCATCTACGATCTCTACTTCTGTAAACTTATTAATGAGCTTGTAAAAAGAACGTGCAAAAAACGAACGAATCAAAGGTTCACCTTTACGATTTACTCGATACGTTGCCACACTGTCACAAGTATCACTATTTAAAAGATTTACCATTTGAGGTAAAAGAGAAGGAGGATCTTGTAAATCACTATCCATAATTACTACATAGTCCCCTTTTGCCTCCCTTAGACCGGCAAGCATCGCCGCTTCTTTTCCAAAGTTGCGACTGAAATCAACAACAACAATATGAGGATCTTTTTCTTTTAATTTCAGACACTCTTGTAGTGTTTGATCTTTAGAGCCATCATTAACAAAAAGAATTTCATAGTCCATGTTACAAGCTAAAATATGCTTAATGGCTTCTTGATAAAACAAAGCTACAACTTGTTCTTCGTTATAACAGGGAACAATTATCGATAACAACATAATAACCTCCTAATGCTTTTTAAATGCAAAAATTTTAAGAAAGATAAATGTAATAGGAATACCCAAGATTGCCGCAAGACCATACGCAATCAATTTATGGAAATGTAGAACATTATATACTAATAGTACTACTAAATTTTGAATTATAAAATTAGGAATATAAGAAATCGCAAATTTTGTTAATGTTTGAAAAGATAATGAATGCTTAAAAACTAAGGTACTATTTAAAACATAGGCAATTCCTAAAGAAGTAAGATACCCAAAGATAAAAGCAATATTAGGATTTAAAAACAAAGAATATAAGTAGGAAAACGCAATGCCATTGATGGTATTAATAACACCTATGAACAGGAATTGTATAAATTGTTTGGAAAAAAACATCTGCTTACACTTTGAAATGGTACTTGGTTTATACTCATCCCAAGGTATAATTTCTTCTTTTTTAACGATATAGCTTTTTATAGCTAACTGACTCATTGGTAAATCGCTGAAAGAATCTGAATAAAATTCATCTATCGTTTCTTGATATTCTTGATGGAAACGGTGGACTTTTTCCTTTCCATAGCAATTCAATCCCTCAAATTTTCCGGTCTTAGGATTATTTTTGGATGCGATAAGACGTACCTTTAACACTTCTATAACAGGTTTTAATAAAAATTCAGATGAAGCACTGATAATGACATCATCCTCTTTCTTTTGCTTCCAATAAAACGTTTTGATCTTATTTTGATGCAAAGACCAAAACTCTTTCACACGTGTATTGACATCAATCGCTTTTAAGTAACAATAAAAGTCTTCTTTAAATGTTTCTTTACTTGCACCTAATACTAAATACTTAAAAAGACCAAAGAGTTGCTTAGGAAAAAAACGAAGTAAACGTAAGTCTTTTTTTACATTAAACACATAAAAATCTATGGTACTATCTCCATCATAGATGGTTTTATCGAAATCATATACATTCATACAATCACCTATTCCTTCATATCCGCTTCACTTAATCCATCACTATACATACCTTTATATCCTTCTTCTATGTATTTTTTAGCTTCTTCAAGGTTATTAATCGTATGTAAAAACACTGCCATCGACGCCTTTGTTGTGCGATCTAAGTTAATTTGTCGTTTTATTTCTGAAGTAATCATAGCTTGTTTCCCATAAAGATTACTTGTAACCACATCAATCTTATTCTTAGTAATAAACTGCATTACTTTACGTGCGTTGGTTTTATCGTAATTTTTATATAATGTATAAATGTAATGTTTAAATGGATATACTTCATGCAAACGATAATAATGATCTTCATAATAAATTTGAGGAATCACACGTTGTAATAAAGTTTCATCTTCCTGCTTAAATTCATTGATTAGTTGTTGATTTAACGCAATTAATTGCTCAATATCAAAGATATGATCCACTTTTGCCTCTTCATCCCAATCCAACTGTTTCCCCCAATCTAAAATGACATAAATATCCGGATATTGATGCATGAGATTCATTAAGTCCTTTACATCCAACGGTGTATATTGACCATAGATCTTTTGCTCTTTAAATTCCTGTAAACTCATTGGTAATGCATCTGCCTGCAACATACCTAAACGTTGCTGTTTATGCTCGAGCCAGCCATGTGTCAGCACTAAATGTTGATCACTTGTTAAACCAAAATCCACCTCAAATACACGAGTCCCTTTTTCATAATTGGCATAAAATGCCTCCAAAGAATTGGTGTAAGGATACTGATCAATAGAGCCCATCGCATGGGCTACTACATGATATTGATTAAACCAAAGACTTGCCAGTTCAGCTTGTTTCTTTTTACGATCTTCTTTAATTGCAAAAGAAATAACAACAATGACAACTACTTCTATAAGAATAATAAGTGATAATATCTGTTTAAACTTCTTCATCTTATTCTCCCTTAAATTCCTTAAAGTAATCTTGTTCTAAGATTTTTTGAAACATATTTAAACGCTCAATCACGTAACTATTTCGTTCAAAGATGTAAGATTCATCCGCATCCTCTACATACTTAGCACCAATGCTACCTGTATCATACACTAAGTTTTTATCACGCCAAATACTCTTTGAACCATAGACAACAATATTTTCATCTTCATTAAATATATCATTCCCAAAATTATAAGTCGGATTAAACTCCAAATTAAACATATTCGCAAGGGTTGGATACACTTCAAATTGCCCTGCAATTTCACTAATCTTTTGTCCTTGCATATTTGGTGTCCAGATTAATAAAGGAACTTTCTTAAGATTATAAAAATCTCCTTTTGTATCTAAATCGTAAGTCCAAATAATATCATGATGCATACCATAAGAATAATGATCTCCAAAAACAACAAAGACCGTATCATCTAAAATCCCTTCTTCTGCAAGTCTTTTTTGGAATAACTCCAATCCATCATCTAAGTCTTTACCAGCTGCTAAATAATAAATAATTTGACTGTCTTCATTTGGTAAAATTTTTGATACATATTCATAATTCTTTTTTAAAGCAATTCGATTTTCATCATATGGAGTATGCATACTTACCGTAATTAAATAAGAAAAGAAAGGACGAGACTGTTTTAAAATAATGTCACTTGCCTTATCAAATAAATCGTAATCAAGTGCCCAGTTATAACCGAAGTTTTTCGGTGTTTCAATGTCTAACTTGATGGAATCATAAAACTCACTAAAGCCAAGCGCTTCATGAAACTGATAGCGATTATAAAAAGAACCAATACTATTGTGATAACTATTTGCGCTATAACCCTTCTTCTTAAATAAATTTGCTAGTGATAATGGAAAGGTGTTACCACTAAAGACATAGGCTGTATTACCAGATTCCAAAGAAGGTGCTAAGCCTGTATTTACCATAAATTCAGCATCAATGGTACTTGCATTAAACATTGGTGCATAATAATTTTCAAAATAAATTCCTTCTTGTTTCATCTTATAAAGTGTTGGTGTAATCTCTTGATGAATCCCCCATGGGTCTAAACTTTCTGCTAAAATCAAGACAATATTTTTATTTTCAAATAAGCCTGTCATAGCGTTATGCTGTTTTTCACGTTGATGTTTTGCAAAATACTCTTCAATTCTTTTTACCTCTTTTGGATCCGCTTTTTGAAGATACGTCTTTGCAATACGCAATAAATCACGATTGGCATGAGTAAAGACACCAAAACGCTCAACAGCCTTTTGATGCGAATATAACGTCTTATATAAATAATCATCCGTTAAATACACCTGAGTAGAATCAAGCATATTATTTATAAATGTGAACTTAACAGAGTGATACCCGAGCAATGCAAAAAGCACGAAACCTAACACAAGCTGTATTTTATGTTTTTTATTGTGGATTGGAACGTGCATCTTTATAATCCATCCAATCATAAACACTAACAGTACAAAATAAAGCAAATATTGCATATGAAATGCCTTGCTAGTTTCCCCTTTTACGGCTAAAAACTCTTTGATATTACTTAACTTATTAAAAGAATAAAAGTCAGTATAAAAATTAAAGTATAAACTTTGACTAAACGCAACTAACGTCGAAATAACAAAAACAATAGACAAATAAATCTTTTGTCCTTTTTCTTTTAACAATAAAGATAGACTACTAAAAAATAAGCCTATGAAATAAGAAAACGCAATAGCACGCGGTGAAAAAAGCCTTAGTCCTGCAAACATGCGGACTAACGCATCACTTATTACAAAGTAAAATGGTAACACTAAAATATGCACATGATTTAATAATTTCTTTTTCATTCTGCTTACCTCAATCCAAGTAATTATAGCATAATTCTCATGACTATATTCCCATTAATAACAACTTTGTCACTTAGAAATGATGATTTATGATATAGTAATATTGGTGATGAAATGAAAAAAATTAAGACCTATCTTATAGAAAACAAATATCTGTACGCTATTTTATGTTTAGCTGTAGTCCTAGTATTTTTACCATATTTAACCAAACAACTTAAGTTTGTTTTAGGTTATGACTTTCAGTATCAACATTTATTTTTTTATAAGGATTTTCACCGTTTACTACATAGTGGACAACTTCCCTTTTGGTCTCATAATTTCTTTTTAGGTACTAACTTCTGGGCAAGTAAAGCCTACTATATTTTAGGAGATCCCTTTAGTTATATCACCTTACTGTTTCCAAGTTCACACCTAATTTTGGCAATGCTAGTTACTTATATCTTAAAATTCTTGATAGCCGGAATTTTGTTCAATCATTTTTTAATTCAACTACAATGTTCTTTGAAGCATCGCATACTTGGTGTTTTACTATATACCTTCTGTGGATGGGCCACTTTATTTGCGGAACATCCAATGTTTTTAATATGGCATACCTTACTACCTTTACTATTTATTGGGATTGAATCTGTTTTAATAAACAAGAAGTATACATGGTTTACGTTTTCTATCTTTCTGCTTCTTTTATCCAATTATTACTTCTTCTTCACAACATCTATTTTCTTAACTTTTTACTGGACAATTCGTTACTACATGGTAAAAGAATTTCAGTTTAAGAACTATGTCATGGATACTTTAATACTGATTGGTTTTTATCTTCTTGGTGTCCTTATGGCAAGCTTTATGATTATCCCAGCGATATTACACCTCGTGAAATCACCTCGTATAAGCGGATCTTTCCTTTTAACAAAAAAATACAATCCAACCTTTATCTACTTTGATATGCTGGTAAAACTCTTTATAGCACCTTATCAAGTCAGTGAACTTGGCCATATGTTATTTAACACAACAGACTATTCAACCAACCAATTAACTCTTTACTCCTCTGTATTTACCATATTATTACTTCCACAAGTTCTTTTATTAAAGAATAAGAAAGAACGTATTGCTCTTAGTAGTTTACTTGGTATCTTACTAATATTTCTATTAACACCGTATGGTGCAAGTATGATGCATGGTCTAAAAGAACCAACTTTCCGTTGGACATTGGTCTATATCGCTTCTATGATTATTGCTCTTATGTATGTTTTAAAACAACCAATAAATAGAAAATGGTTATATGTAACAGCAGGTATTTTAAGTATTATCATTCTTGGCTTACGCTTTTATGCAATAAAACGTTATGATGTTATTTGGGATCATTTAAAACCGGAATACAATGGATTACTTCTAGCCTTAGGCTTCATTGTCCTATATACCATTCTTTTATCTTTGAAACACAAATATAGTTATTTACTGTTAGTTGGTGTTTTACTATTTGAAGTTAGCTATGGAGCTAGAAAAACATTACATCGTTATCCGGACTTTCAGAAATTTGAATTCGATCAAACACTAGATAACAAAGCAATTGACTATATCAAAGGTTTGGAAAATAAACATCAATTCTACCGTATATATATTCCTTATACAGATGTTAATGCTCCAATGCCATTTAATGTAAATCTCTACTATGATTTTAAATCTGCCTATACGTATGATTCCTTGTATCAATTTGATATTCTTCCATTTATCAGAGATAAGCTAAACATCACATGGACTACTTGGCAATTAGATATTCAAGATATTGATCTGTTACGTCAACTAGGTTTTAAGTACTATATGGTAAAACAACCAAACTTTAGTTTAGGACAACCTCGTTATAGTAAAGGAATGTATGATTTAACAAAAGATAGTAAATTTGAATTTTTAACAAACATCAATGACTATTCTATTTATATAGACCATGGCGCTAAACCATTCCCATTAGAAATAAGTGAATTGAAAGATAATCATATTTACGCAACCCTAACATCAAAAGCCAAGCACATTACCTTACCGATTGCTTATGATGCCGGATGGTCATTAACCATCAATCACCAAAAACAAACCATAACAAACGATCAGGGATTCTTAGGTTTTGATGTTTTAGAAGGCAATCATGAAATTCATCTTTCCTTTATACCAAGAGGATTCCTACTTGGAAGTATTTTATCTCTTTTAAGTCTTAATGTATTTATCTTTATTCTTTATAAAACAAAAAAACGAATCCAATGATTCGCTTTAAAATCTAAAGTAGATAAACGGATTATAAGAGCTATTTACTAAGAAGATGATACATACTACAAAGACACCTAATAAATATACATCCAACAACATACCTGTAAGGGTATGTTTATTCATTTTCTTAAGAATAACTCCTACCAATGGTGTTGCACCAAGCATACCTAAAAGTAAGTATGGAAATAAGTGAGCAATCTCTAAGTGATAAAATGCCTTAATACTATTGTTCCCGTTCATACCAAATAGTGTTTTAAAATACTGTATCATTTTTGTTGGATCTTCAATTCGGAAAATAACCCAACCCAATACAATAAAAAATAAAGCATAGATATGACGGAAGAAATCTGGAACATGTTTAAGGACTTTTAGCATGATAATCTTTTCAATAATCAAAATGATACAGAAATATAAACCCCAAATAATAAAGTTCCACGTTGCACCATGCCACATACCTGTTAAAAACCAAACAATGAAGATATTGATATACCAACGATATGCTTTTACTTGATTACCACCTAATGGTATATAAACATAGTCTTTAAACCATGTGCTTAAAGACATATGCCAGCGGCGCCAGAAGTCTGTAATGCTTGAAGCAATATAGGGATAATTAAAGTTTTCTAAGAAATGGAAACCAAAGACTTTTCCTAGACCAATCGCCATATCACTATAGCCACTAAAATCAAAGTAAATCTGCAAACTGTATGCCAAGATCCCTACCCAAGCCAGTGAAAACCCTACATAGTTACTTTGATTGATAATGGTATCTGCAATCAAACCAGCTTGATTTGCCAAAATAACTTTTTTTCCTAACCCAATGATAAAGCGACGTATTCCGTTGGCTACATCATTGATGTTTTCTTTACGATTTAGTAATTCATCTTCAATGGTTTGATAACGAACAATTGGTCCTGCAATCAGTTGTGGAAATAGTGCTACATACGTACTTAATAAAACAAAATCTTTTTGTACTTTTACTTTTCCATAATATGCATCTACGACATAACTTAAAATTTGGAACGTATAGAAACTAATCCCTATCGGTAACGCCACTTTCACCAATGGTAAATTGGTTTTAAACATAAAATTAATATTCCCAATAAGGAAAGCAGCATATTTGTAATAACCCAAAAGTCCTAAATTTACCATAATAGTGAGCACAAAGATGACTCTTGCTAAAACGATATTATGTTTATGTTTACAGTAATCAAATACTAATACAAAGCTATAGTTAAATACTAAACTAAATAACATCAATACAATATATGATGGCTCTCCCCATGAATAAAACCCCAGTGAAAACAATAACAGTACTACATTACGAAGGTATCGATTAGGAATGATGTAGTAAATAATGAATACAAGTGGTAAAAACGCAAATAGAAATGTTAAACTACTAAATAACATAAATTCTTCTCCTTCCTAATTAATATTCTTCAAAGATATAACTTTTATCTTGATACAATGAACCATAAAAGCCCATATACATAACATCGGTTACACGATGTTCTTCCATGAAGGTTTTAAAATTAAAATCCGGATTAATTCTTGGATCAACAAAATAAGCATGATCGAAATGTGAAGCAATAAGAAATTTAATTGGACTTGAATAACTATCCACAAAACAAAGTAATACTCGACCTGTTTGCTGATCCATTTGATATTCAACCAAAGCTTCATCATTTCCATGGTACACACTATAGATATAGCTCCAAAAGAATTCTTCGACTTCCCCTTTTTTAAACTCATCTTTTTGATCATATTTTTTTTCAACACCGTTGACATACGTTTTATAACCTGGTAACTGATTAAAATTTAAATCGATGAATTGATCTGGTGAAGTTAAATAGCTTGAATTGCGACCATATTGACCATAATAAGCAAAATCCTCAAAGATATACTCACTATCATATTGTTGACATGTAATATCTTTATAATGATGATTTAACGCATTACAAAACACTTTATATCCTTCATAAGATCCATAAATATTCCAATGTGGATCGGTTTTAAAATAATATTTTTTATATTCTTCAAAGTCTTCAATCTTATTTTCTAAAAATAGAATTTGATTATGTAAATTTGCCTTTAATAAATCTCTATAATACGTTCCATAAGATGTAAAGCCATTATCCTTATCAAACCAATTGGACTCTGTAATACGAAATGGCTTATACACATAAAAATTAACATCCGGATAAGCTTTGGAAATCGCATTCACATTCTCACTAAAGGATGCAATCCCTTGTTGATAGTCATCATTTTTGACAATGGGCCAACCTACCAAATAATCTTCATTCGCCTTAAATGTATAGACATCACTTCCAATTTTTACCAATGTATAATCCTTTGGTTGTAACATAGATGCCTTATACAATTGATGTTCTATAAATCGATAGACCTGTATCATTGTTTGACGTTTTACAAATTGATCTTGAAAGGCTTTTTCAAAGGTATCCTGAAAAAATCCTTCTTTTACATTTTGAACACTGGGTTTAATAAAGGTTACGGCATTTCTTAAATCCATACTAAGACGTTTGGTTGGTTTCTTTACAAACATAACATAGAAACCTACACATGTAAGAAAAGCACAAAATAAGATAGAAAAAACTAAATTTCTTTGTTTACTCACAACTATCTCCTAATAATAAGCAATTAAATATGGTTCATCCATATAAACGGTATAATAACTTCCTACAAATAATACAAGATTGATGTTATGTTGTTCAATATAATTTTTCATATTGAAATAATCACCATCTAAAGAAGGTTGACGTGGATCAATATAGATGGCTTTATTAAAATGTGAAGATAATACAGGCTTTATCGCATTGGTATAAGAATCAGAAATAATTAATGCATTTATCCCATTGGAATTTCCACATTCATAAATGACTTCAAATGAATCTTTTCCAAATAGCTCACGGTAGTGATTTGTCCCTTTTGTCTCATCAATGTTTTGATGATTCATATATTCTTGACGACGACCAAACTCTTTTACTTCTTCACCATTTACTTGAACTTTACAAGGCGCTAATTCATAAACAAAATCAGAAACAGTATCATATACTTTATCATCAAAATTAAAGTTTGCTTTCTTGACTAAAGAGCCATAGAATTTTACCGGAGCTTCAAACATATCAATGGGCTCCTTAGGGTTTTCTAAAGAAAAATCTTTTTGAAGCATAGCAATGATTTCTTCATAAAAACGATAATTTCCAAACACATTTAAATGATGATCTGTTTTATACGTTTCTTTTTTATAACTTTCATAGTTTTCAAATTGTAATTCTTGATATGTAATAGCAGGATTAATATTATCCTGTAACCATTGACTGTAATGACTTCCTGAAGACCATATTTCATTCGCTTCATCAAACCAATTTGTATCTCTAGCATTTGTTACTCGATAAATATAAAACTTAATATCAGGGTATTTTTCAGCAATGGCATTATAGTTATCGATTCTTGCCATTAACTGTGCATCCTGTTCATCTGTTTTCATAAATGGAAATTCAACCAATGTTGACCCATGTGGACCAACCTTAAAGATTCCATTATCACTAATACTTACCAACGTCATAGAATCTTCACCAACACCAAAACGGATAGCCGCTCTTAGCAGATTATTGGTTTTATCCATGATTTGAAATAGCTCTTTGCGATAGAGAAATTGATCTGCAAAGGAATGTTCCGTATTTTCTTGAAAACTACCATCCATAACCGTTTCTACTGTTGGTTCTTTAAAATGGTGTAACACTCGATTTTCAATAAATGATATTGCCTCAGGTTTCTTTAAAATCACAAGAAGTCCAACTGTTATAATAGCTAGTATAAAAAAAAGACTGAAGAGGATATTGCGAACATTTATTTTTCTCATATTACACTCCCATCAATAGTAGTACTAATGTTGCATAAGCCACGACGATTATTTGAATAATACGATCGTTTAAAATCACTTCTGTTGGATCTCCATCATTAATGTTACCTTCCAACAACATATAATAGCGAAACATCCCTATCACAACCAAAGGAATGGTAAAAATAGAATTTGTTAGATTAGAATTTCCTAAAATCGTATATAACGAATAAAATACAATCGTTAATGTCATTGAAATGACAATAAAGATTTTTAATGATTCTGAATCATATTGTGATAGAACTTTACGTGTGTTTCCATCTTGAATTTTAGCTTTTTCACCATAACGCTTCCCAAAACCCAGAAATAAAGAAACTGCAAAAGCTGTTAATAGTAGCCACTCAGAAACAGCTACTTCAATCGCATAAGCACCAGCATAAATACGTAATATAAATCCTATCGCTATGATTAAGACATCCACTAAAACAACATGCTTTAACTTAAAGGAATAAGCTAAATTCATAATCACATAGATAAGAATAATAATACCTGTTTTAACGTTTAAACATGTAACGACCATCGCTACAATTACAATTACCAATAAACACACTAAAGCAATTGCTTGAGGAATACCCACTTGACCACTTGCGATTGGACGATGTTTTTTCTTTGGATGTTGACGATCTTTTTCTGCATCAAAGATATCATTTACAATATAGACAATCGATGCACTAAAGCTAAATGCCACAAAGGCATAAATTGATGTTAATACCAGATCTACGTTCATAAAATTCATTGAGAAAATTAACGGTATAAAGACAAAAAGAATATTTTTTATATAGTGTTTGATACGCATTAATTTAATGTATTTCATAATCCAAAACCTCTTTTTTATTTTACTAGTTTTTAAGCTCTCTTACAACACAAACTTTGTAGACATGCATGTGATAACATTCATCGCTGTAAGCTCCTTCATGTAGTATTTCATGAATATCTACATGAAATTGTTTTCCTCTATAAGCTTCATAAGTATCAAACCAATATATTTCTGTATCATCAAAATTTTTAATGGTAATATCAATGGTTTTATTTTGGTATTTTCTATAAAAACTCATAATAGAATTCGATCTATCAAAATTTGTACGTAAGGTATAAGAATACATCAATACATTTTGAAGTAAAATAACTACAAACATTAAATACGCTACATACTTACCTTTCGGATGCAAAAAGAGATAATACATACCTAAAGGAAGGAAAAGCCAAATTTGTGGAGCATAACGGAACCACCATATATGTTTATAGTTAATCAAAATCGTGACAACAAACCCTATAAATACCAAAAGATAACCTAAATGATACGTTTTTTCTTGAAAGGCTTTTTTAAAATAAATAAGATAACCCATACCTGAAAGTACTGCTAAACGAAAGAAAAAGGTACCAAAGGCTCCTATTTGTTCATCATAAAAATAATAACGGTTTACAGATACATCAAAAAGATTTTTAAGTAGCCCTTTCCCTTGAAATAAAGAATAGTATAATTTATAAATTGGATTTTTACCAAAAAGCTGTTCCGGTATTAAATAGTTAATGACATCAATCGCCTCTTTCCCGGCAACCGGAAAAAAGATATGTTTTCCTGTCGTTAAATTATAAAAATATGGTGAATAGCCAACAATACCAATCGCAATAGCTAACATCACTATCCCAAAAAGAGTATAAGTTATGGCAGCTTTGCGATTCTTTAATAAAAAATATAACCATATAGCAAAGTTAATGATGCCTGCAAAACCAAATCCGGTAAACTTAATATTAATTAAAATCACTGAGATAAGTAAAATATAGTAATTTTGTTTCAAATCGTAGTGATCAATTGCTTCTAGTCCAAATAGAATTAACATTAATAAAACATTACCTAAAATACCATCTACATAATAGGTTTGAAATTGTTGAATAGTGATTGGATTTACAAAAACCACAAGAGCAAGCATACTTGATACTACTAAATTACGTGTCTTCTTATAGACAAATTGACAGGTATAGAAACTACTTGCCATCGCAAATAGTGTTGGAATCATCATAGGAACAGATAAATGATGAAACTGTTTGATTAAAACTGCCCCAAATATCCAAGTTGCTTTCGGATAAAAGTCACTCCATATTGTTACTTTTGTAATTTTATGCATACCCGCTTGTAGATGTGGATTCCATCCTTTTAGCATGTTAACCATGGCATTACCATGATAAAATGCTCCATCATAAGTTGTTTCATTAAAATGACTATAGTAAAGACTTCCTACCAACATCAAAACAACAAGAATCAAACAAGCATACACAAGATTACGATCTAGTTTTTTATTCCACAGATAATCCACTAAGATGGTTACTAAAAAGGCTAAATATAGAGAAATTGGTGTTAAAGGTAAATCAAAAAGAAACATACCACTTTGGATCACAATGGTATAGAAAAATACGCTAATGTATACTAATGAAAGTTTCTTTATGATCTGCATCTTCTTTTCCTCCATGAATAAAATACGATAAACGATAATGTCAGAGTACTAATTAAAATACTTTCTTTAAATCCACTCGAACGATATTTTAATTCAATGATATGTTTTCCCTTTGGTAAATAAAAACCAACAAAACCATTATTTACCTTATAAGACTTTACTTTTTTATGATCCACATATACGCTCCATCCATCATCATAAGCAATGGTTGTCGCCAGTAGTTGATCACTTGGTACTTCGATGCTACCTCTTAAATAATCAGAACTTACCGCTTCACTTTTAATAGAACATTCTTTTGTTTTTTGATACCAAGGTTCATACCACATAAAATCATCATAATATACCTTAGCATACCCTTCTACCGTAAAATAAATACTTGCAGCATTCTCTACAATTGGAATCCCCACATAAGAAAACTCTTTTGTAAAATACCCAAAACTTAACTCTTTTCCTTGTGCATCTTTCATAGAATATCCAACATTAATAGAACCATCAAAGGTAACATATAAATACCCCTTATTAAAACCACTTAAATCTAACTCACTCCCTGTTGTAATAGAGTCTTCTAATAAAGTTAATTCCGTAATCATTTCATAATTATTCTTTCCATCTTCAATGACATTGGTATTGACCAAAAGATAATCCTGAATTAAGATTGGAAGTTTATCAAACTGTTTCTTATTTATAATACCCGGTTTACAATAAGCAAATGGTAGAAAATTCTTATTTTTATATACTGTAAGTGTGTCTTCTTTTAATATCTCTTCATAGTGTGAAAGTGGATATTCGTGTTGATGTCTTTGAATAAAGTATTTATTGCTTAATAAATCTTTTAATAATCCTTTTCCAGATTGCGGATAAAAATACATCATATAAGATAATTTAAAACGATTTGTATTGAAATCTTGTTGATTAAAATTATATGTCGAAGTATAACCAACAAAACTATGATAATCATAGGCATTCGATTCATTTTCACTTAACGGATCAAGACTATGCATATCTATACGATAGAAATCTTGATCTTGTGCTTTAATCGTATCAAAGACTTTACTATTATCTAAGTTTAATGCAAGGACTTCTTCTTTACTCATAGGATCTAATTTATTTCCATCATTATAAAATACATTGTATCCTGTAAATATCACTTCTAACACAAGAATTCCTATGATAAGCCATTCCATTGGTTTTTTAAAATATGCCATATATAATGCAGCTATTAAGATGAAAATTAGACTATTGCGTAAGACAATCTTGAAAGCCCATGGTTCTACTATGAAGTGATAATGATGACTAATTCCTAAAAAGATAATTACTGCAAGTACAACTAGAACAAAAGTTAAAAGGATGTTACGTGTATGAATTTCATTTTGATGTGTAAAGATATAACCAATCGTTAAAGCGTGGATAAAGTACAAATGAAACATCCAACGACTTTCCAATGATAAATTAAATAAAACATAAAAAACTGGCATGAATACAAAAAGCATATATAAGCCATACATGATTAAAATAGCGATTTGTTCCTTACTACGCTTCATTTGCAAAAGTAACACTACTGCAATTGGTAAAAGAACAAAACTGTATACAGCCATACCTCCACTATAACCAATTCCTGCATCAACAGCTGTACTTATAAAATAATTGTTATTTAAACGCCAATCATTAATCGGATTAAAGAAACCTGTAATAAAGCGATAGATTTGATACTTATTAATCCATAAAGGTACATCTTTCCATGACGTAACTCTTGGATTCCCCTGTAAGGCTAAATAACTTGGATAAAGAACAAACATAGATAATAATAAACCTACTACGACAGCCAATATCCATTTATACGCCAACTCAAAAAGCAACTTATACTTAAAGCCATAACGTGTACATGCTCGAGCAAGTGCGTAAATGGCTAAAAATGGTAGGAATAAGTATGCAAAATAATAATTAGCACAAACAACTAAGCCGAAAAAGATACTTAGTTTAAAATTAATTTTTTTTCTTTGAATCAACTCTTCTGTATAGTAAAGTACAAAAGGCATAAAGGAAAGAGGTGCCAGCATAACATCATTGTTATAGTTTGTTACAACAAAACCACTAAACGTTAACATAATGGCAGCAATAAAACTTGCCTGATGCGATTTATAAAGCTTATACATCCATAGATATACTCCACTTGCAAGGACAAGCGATTTTACTAGATTGCTAATTAAAATCATAGGTAATATCCACGATTTATGAGGTACTAATAAAATAAGATATGTATAAGGACTGGTTAATCCAAAATACGTTAAATTACCATATTGATTGGCACCTAAAACGTTATTAGCATTCCAAAAAGTAAAACCACCCGTTTTTAATTGTTGATGTAATTTCACATAGTAATTATACCCTTCTGTAAGCATATCTCCTTCAAATAAAAAAATGCCGTCATTAAAAAGAAGGAACCATGAAAAAAACATACATACAATAAGGATGGTAGCTAAATAATACTTCTTATTACGCAAATAAATCACCTTAAAAATTATAGCATTTTTACTATATTAATTCGACTAAAATACCAAAATAACCTTAATTTTATACTTCTAAGAAAAAATCTTAAATATGATTATTTAAAACTTTACTTCAATGTATCAAGAAATTGTTTGCACTTGTTGCTTAGCAAGTTTTTAAAGTATGTAAGTCCTATAAACTTTCTCCTGTATTTGTATTTTCAATGTTAATATCTACAAATTGTATATTTTCAATTGTTACTCTATTAGTTTGCTTAATAAATCCACGAATTGCAAACTTACGATTCTCAACCAACTCATCCGTTAATAAAGAACAGCATACAACTTAAAGAATGAAATGTTACCTTGAATTTTTATCTTTTAACTATATTGATGATCAAGTAAATATATCTCAATTCCATTTACAGCAATATGGTCTAAATAGTTTTCTGTATTTCCAACTTCACTATGTAAACCTATAATATGTGTTATCGTTTATGAACACTTACATCTTTTGAATTCTATTTTTCTTTAAAGAAACATCATTTAACTTCTCATCAGCTAACTTTAATTATTGATATGCTTCATTAACTTTTAGTTGGATAACTTATTCCAACTTAAGAATCGTTTATACCTGTTGGAATGTATCAAAGATATTTTAATTTATTTTCATATCCTTTAAATAAGTATTATCCGTTCATCATTAAAATATCATTCATTATGGCTCTTTCTTTGCCGATATAAACGTTACAATTCCTTTTTTGGGTGTTTCTTCCTTTGAAGTTTTATCTTGTTTAACTTTTTTTTACAAAATGCTATGTTTATACCTTAAATGAGAAAACTTTATTCTCAAATATTATCATGTATAATATAAAAACAACAATGTCACTTGTTATAAATAGCATGCATTGTTGCTTCAGTTTATTTTCGTTTTAAACATGTAAAAATTGAGGCGAATACCCAATAATTATAACGATTCACTAACTTATAATAAATATTCTTTAAACCACCTAAATGATTTAAGTAATAATTCTTTTTCCAATTTGGAAAATTATCTTGAAGAATCTTAAAACTTAAATCTAAAGTAAGTTTACGATCTGGTTTGTCTTTGATTTGCACACTACGTAAAAAGGAATTACCTAAAAAGAAGCGTATAAATATATATTCTAATTCTTGTTTGTATTCTTCATAAAGCTTTTTTTGATGATAAAACGCTAAAATATCTTCAAAGACATGAATCATATCTTTTACTTTTTCATTGTGCGTATGTGTAATAGAAGCAGGATGTTGCACATAGAAGATATAGGGTTTTTCTACAAAAGAAACCTTACTTACAAATGGTACTAAACGATATAAAAAGGAAGCATCTTCATAGCGATAACCATCCGGAAAAAGTAAACTTGTCTCTTTAATAAATTGTGTTCGATAAATCTTATTCCACAACGTTGCAAACAGTTGAAGCATCATTTCTTGTTTTGGTTTATATGGTCCTTCTAACGTGACATAATCTTTCTTTTTTTTATAAGTATATGTCCATGTAAATCCACAAACAACAAGGTCAGATTGATCTTCTTCTATCTTCTGCATCATTGCCTTTAGCCAATCGTCTTTGACATAATCATCACTATCTAAAAAGCCAAAATACTCTGTATCAACCAAAGATAGCCCATAATTTCTAGCAGATGCAATCCCACCATTTTCTTTATAATAGACCTGTACCCTTGCATCTTTTTGAGCATATTCTTTTAAAATATCTAGTGTATTGTCGCTAGAACCATCATCAATCGCAATAATTTTAAATTCCTGATAAGTTTGTTTTAATAAAGAATCCATAGTTTTGGCAATAAATTTTTCACTGTTATAGCAAGGTACAATAATACTAAGCTTCATGGTGATCCTCCATATAATTTGAAAATAACATACCTGCAATCCAAGCAATAAATAATGATACGATTGGTTCATCTAGAATATGTCCACTGTAATAGGATGTAATCATGGCTAAAGAATACGATAAGAATAACACTGTATTTTCATAATTAAAATACTTCTTGTTTCTAATCTTAATCAACATTACAATTCCTAACCCAAACCAAATAATTAAATATGGTCCTGTAAATAAAATAACTCCTAAAGAACCTAATACATAGTATTGACGGAAGAAATCTTGCTCTAAAATAATTCCGCCTTGCGACATCTTAGAATACCCTAAACCAAAATATTTTTCATGATTTTTTAATTCATTGAATTTCACTGTCATAAAGTATCTTTGAAATTGACGCCCACCTTTTCTTTGTTCAAATGGTAAGCTTAATACATCAAAATAAAATTCTGGATCATATTGGTATGGATAATAATACTCGTAATACTCTCTTGGAAATGTTAAATAATAGATATAAATGGTTTCTAAACGATGAATCAAAGCATATTTATACTCTTTTTCATCCTCAATCTTACTTAATTCCTCTAACGAATTTTTTAAATCACGCTCATTACTTGCAAAACCAAACTCATCTTCATAATCAAAACTTGCATTTACATAAGCTGGCGACTTTGGCAAGATGATGATGGATGAAAAAAGTAATAGTATTAAAGAAATAATAAACATCTTTTGTAATGTAATCTGTTTTATGATTACAAAGAAAAGATTAAGGATAATTCCACTTAATAAACATAAAACAACCCCATAAGAGGCAACTTTAGAACCAATCATAAACATTGTAAGCATTTGTATAACAATCGCTACTAGATAAAGCCACTTTGCTTTTTCTTCATAAAACGCTTTGATTAATAACGGAAATAAAATAAATAATAACCCACCAATTGGATTGGCAAAAAAGTAAAAACCAATTGATGTTAATTCTCTTGGAGTATAACTAGCATAAATATCGGTAAACCACGTAAAGATATTTTGATAAGTAATACTTCCATAACTGCCATAAGAACTTACTAATAGATTAGAAATAAAAATATTTAGACTAATAAACATCGAAACAAATAACACTATCGTATTGATTTCTTGTTTGCTAAATTTTATTCGATGCATACTATACATCAGTAAGTAAGGAAGTACAAGAAAGATTAAATATTTTAATTCAAAACTACCAACCCATTGATAGGTTTGTGGTAATAGTACAATGGCATCTCGACTATATTTAAAGTGAAAGAAAGTATACATCGCTAAAAGAACTCCATAAAGCGACCAAAGTATAAACTCTTTTTTCCAATGCTTACTCTGTAAAAGAGCTAAAAAAGCTAACAATACAACTCCTACTATACGTATTAATGTCGATAACGATAAAATAGAAAGTTGATTATAAAATTCTTGTAAATACAAGTCCAATTCTATAATTGGTTGAAGTATCATAAAAATCATTAAACTATATTTCATGACTTCTGGTTTTTTTAATCTGTTCATCATTTTTATGAATACTCCTTCTTTATGCTTCATCAAAAATCGATTCTATTTGTTTTAATGAAATTTCATTTGTATTGCGATATTGTTTCATCGTCTTTTTATAATGCTCTAAATCAATTTCACCCTTTAGAATTTGTTTTAACGATGTATATAAGCCTTCTTCATCATTACTACAAATCATACCATATTCTCCATTGTTTAACTGCTCTTTAACCCCAGAAACATCTGTAGATAAGATGGGAGTTGTATTCACGGTTAATGCTTCATAGATTACCGTTGGTGCTCCTTCATATAGCGATTGTAATAAAAATAAATCTGCATTGGCAATGTATTTAAAAGGATTGCTATCAAAGCCAAGGATTTCAACATAATTTTGTATTTGATACTCCTTTATTAAACGATATAAGGTATCTTTATCTGGACCATCACCTAAAATGTACACCTTAAATGTAAGTCCATCTTCTTTTAAACGCTGTATTACATTCATTATTCGTGGATAAGCTTTTTGAAAATGCAAACGCCCGATTGAAATAATCGTAAAATCATCCGTTGGATATTGATAAGGTTCTAATGCCAGTTTTTTTATCTTTTCAACATCAATAAAATTATTAATAATGAAAAAATCACGTTGCATCTGAAAAACTTCATTGTAACTATCCATAGCTTGTTTTGTTAAAGTCACCATAACATCTATCTTACTTAACGCATCTTTCATAAGCTTCATGTGATGCTTAGAATAGTTGTGCTGTTTATAATCTACATGAACCCAATTCACTTTCTTTATACTATCGCCATAAGCTGTAAAGATGGTACAAAAGCCTTCTTTATAAGCAATTTCAACATCGTATTTCTTTTTTAAGATACTCTTACGTTTTTGAGCAATAACATTTTTAATAAGCCCACTTTTCATCAAGAATAAAAAATATAATTTCTTAATTATCAATGTTATTTTTTTACTTTTAAGTGCATCTTTCAAAGAGAGATCACACACATGAAAAAATGTTCCTTCTTCTAACACACGAACTCTAGAATCAATATCTTTTAGTAATTCCCCATGTTTGTGTAAAATTAATACATCAATATCATATTTTTCGTAATTTAAATACTTTAACATATTATTTAAAACACGAGCTACACCACCCATAACCATTTCATCATTGACAATTAAGATTTGTTTTTTCATATTAACTCCTTTTTAACCACTGCTTCAATGCTACAACAACCTTCAATAGTGTAACATTGGAAGTAGCTAACTGTATAAATACTCTATCATTATGACTTAATAAAGAATAATATTTATTTTTTTTATAATGATAGAAATATTGTTTGTAAAATTGATAACTTTTATGGATGTAGTTAGAGGCTTGTTTACTATGTAAAAAACGACGATTTGCATACAAAAGAACATGTTCAATCATTAAAAACTCTAATTCTTCTGCATATTGCTGAAAATAACCATGTTGTTTATAAAACGTTAAAATGCGACGAAAACATTCAAAAATATCTAAAGCCTTATCATTGAATGTATAAATAATCGAACCACTACGTTGACGATACAGATACAAAGCTTCTTCTATATATGTAATCTTCTTTAATCGTGGATAATTCATCGGGATACTTGCTAAATCTTCATAAAACATTCCTTTCGGAAATGGATTGTTTACAATAAATTCTTTTTTAAAAACTTTATTACATGCGGAAGGAGTAGCTAATAAAAGATTTTTAACACTTTGATCACTTTTTTTTACCATACCCGGTATACGTTTTCTTTGATCAGAATCTTCCCAGAAAAATTCCATATCAAAAACAATCAAGTCACTTTGTTCTTGTTCAATCGCCTTTAAAATTAAATCAATCGCATCATCACGAATAAGATCATCACTGTCTAAGAAAAATAAATACTCTCCTTGAGCGTATGGCAAAGCATAATTACGAGCATCACTTAACCCGCCATTTTCTTTAAACAACAATACGAAACGTGCATCTTTACGAGCATATTCTTCCATAATCTTATCGCTATTATCCAATGATCCATCATTTACCAATATAAACTCAATATCTTGACAAGGATGTTTCACTAAGCAATTCAAACATGCCGGTAGATATACCTCTACATTATAAATCGGAATAATTACACTTAATTTCATATATACCTACTTTACTATGTGTGTTACAACAAAACGTATATTACATGTTAATAAATAATCAATGATATAACGCTTATAGTTATAAAGCATACCCTTACGATATACACTTCGATATGCCTTATTGCGATACCACTTTGGATAATATTGATTTACTACAGATAATAAATCCGTAATTACCTTAATCTTATCTTCTTTTGCAAGCATTTTGTTTTTAAATATCGCATCTACCAACTCACGAGCATTTAACACAAACAAAGTTTCAAGTTCTAAGGAATACTGCATAAGATGATGGCTTTGATAATATTGATAGATAGCGTAACATACCTTACTAAAATCATAAATCGTTGGTTTAATATTACGTGCATTGGACATAATCGAACCTTCCAATTGCACATAATTTATAAGTACCTTATTTAATTTACTAACTTTTCTAACCCAAGGAATCATACAAGCAAATAAATATAAATCCTCAAATACAAGACCTTCCGGAAACCTTGTATCTAACTGCATGAAACATTCACGCTTTATTAACTTATTCCAAAACTGAGGCATAATGCGATATAAAAGACTTGAATCTTCTTTCAGTGAAATTGGTTTAAAATCATAACTCTGCATGTCTTGCTGATGTGCTTCGTAAACAAAACGATACTCACAAACCACCATATCACTATCATCTTCCTTGGCTTTTTTGACTAAGGAAGCAATGGTATCCAACTCCATATAATCATCCGCATCAATAAAACTAATATATGTTCCAGTTGCCTTGGATATTGCATAGTTACGAGTAGATGCAATCCCACCATTCTCTTTATAAAAATATCGGATACGTGCATCATTCATATCTTGTACAATCTTTTTTGTTTGATCTGTTGATCCATCATCCACAACAATTATTTCAATATCCTTATAGGTTTGATGAATTAAGGAGTGTAAAGTTCTCGCAATGGTGGATTCCCCATTGTATACCGGTAATAAAATACTAACTTCCACCATATTACTCTCCTTTTTTTAATCTTAATGCATACAAGTACTTGTTTCTGCAAATAACATTTCTAATAAATTCTTTCAAAGAATGACTTTTGAAATAGGAATCTTTACGCCAATCTTTAAAATAGACATCTAAATGCGCAAAACAACGATCAAACATCTTCTTAATAAAAGCTTTCTCTTTCGTATACTTTAATTTCCATAAGTTATCATAAATTAAACGAATATTAAATAAACGTAAAGCTTTATAATACTCTTTGAAAACATGTTCTTGTATATAAAACTGATTCACAATTTCTAAATTATCAATGACATCTAAGATTTTAGGACTTACCGTTGTAGTAATGTTACCTGGTCGATCTACTAAGTAGTTAACCAAAGGCAGGGGCAAATAACTAATACGTTTTGCTTTTAAGTAAATAAGTGGTGATGTGCCACTATCTTCAAAATAAAGTCCTTTTGGAAAACGAATGGTTTCAAAAAGTTCTTTGTGATATAGTTTATTCCATGCACAATGTGGAAGTACATTTAAAATTTCAGGATGACTTTTTAAAGAAACAGCCGTTAGTTCATGTGGATATATTACATCATAAATTCCTGTTGCTTTTAATTCATGATAACCACATATCACCAAATCACTTTCACTAATGATTGCTTTTTGATAAAGAAATTCCAATGCATGTTCCACTAAAGAATCATCACTGTCTAAGAAAAAGAAATACTCTCCACTTGCTTTTGCAATGCCATAATTACGAGCATCGCTTAAGCCACCATTTTCTTTTATATAACTCTTAAAACGTGAATCTTTTGCCACATAGTCATCAATAATGATTTGACTTTGATCTTTAGTTCCATCATTGACAACAATCACTTCAAAATCCCTAAAGGTTTGAACCACTAAAGAATCAAAACAAGTCCTTAAATATTGTTCTACATTATAAACAGGAACAATAACACTAATCTTCACCATAGTTTACACCTTTTATTTCTTCGATAATATAACGAGGACGATTTTTTAATTCATCATAAATTTTAGCCAAATAATGCCCAATAATTCCCAAAGCTGTCATAAGTACAGCACCCAAGATTAACAACACTAAAATAACAGTCGTAAACCCACTTACCGCATCACCTGCAAAATAGTTATATAAGGTATGTACCCCTAAAAGCATTGCGAAAACAAAAAAGATAAAGCCCATTACTGTTACCAAATGCAATGGCAATGAACTAAACGACGTAATGTTATTGATGGCATACTTAAAAAGACCTTTCATCGACCAACTTGTTTGACCATGCAAACGATCAGCTACTTCAAAATCAATAAAACAAGTACGATAACCCATCCATCCACTTAAAGCACGAAAGAAGGTTTGCTTTTCTGTAAGCTTTGAAATCATTTGATAGGCTTTTCGATCTAACAACTTAAAATCAGATAGATTATTTAACTCAATACCAGCCATACGATTTAATATTTTGTAAAACAGTTTTGAAAAGAAACGATACATTGCACTTTCATTTTGACGTTTCATTTTACGAGCTTCTACAATGAGATACCCTTGTTGCCATTTATCTACCATATCATGAAGTAAAGTAACAGGATGTTGCATATCGGCATCCATGACAATAGTCGCATCGCCACTTGCTTGATGAAGTCCGGCAAAAATAGCAGCTTCTTTTCCAAAGTTACGTGAAAATTTAACACCAATAACATTTTTATGATTGAGTGTTAATGTTGAAATTCTAAAGAAGGTTTCATCTTTACTTCCATCATCCACAAAAATAACTTCAAAGTCTTCCTTTAACATTGAAAATTCTTTAGAAATTCTTTCATATATTTCTTGGATGTTTTCAGCTTCATTATACGCTGGTATTACGATAGAAATAACACTCATTCCCTCACCCTTTCTTAAAAACATAAAATTTACTAATGATATAATTAAACACAACAATAAATATAGCAACAACGACTTTTACCAAAACATCATGGAACTGTAAGATTGTTACAAAAATATGTAGTGCCAAAGCTTCAAACACTAAACCCAATATTCTTAATGAGAAAAATTTGGATAGTTCTTTTAGAATCGTTGATAATTTATAGTCTTTATGTTCAAATACAAATTGTTTATTTACAACATATGCAAACATGACAGCCGAAACAAAAGCGATTGCATTAGCAAGCTGTATATGCAAAGGAATCACTCTGGTAAAGATGTGATAAACTGCAAAATTCACAAGAGTTGTAAAGACTCCAAATACAATATAAATAAAAATAGCCTTGTATTTTAAAAATTTGTTCATATTTATACCCACTTATAACAAACTTTATTATACTAAAAAAACTCCCTTTTTAAAAGGAGTTAATATGCGTTAATAACCTTAACTACATAGTCAATTTCTTCATCACTCATATAATTATAAAACGGTAGCGATAAAATAGTATTGGCATACGTCTCTGTAATTGGATAATCACCTACTTGATGATTTAAATATGCATACGTTTTTGATAAATGTGGTGGCTCCGGGTAATGAATAATCGTACCTATACCATGTTGGTGCAAGTATTCTTTAAATTCATCACGTTTTTCCGTTGCAACAACAAATAAATGCCAAATATGACTTTCAAGTTCAAACTTCGTTTTTGGTAGTTGAATTTTTGGATTTTTAATTTCTGTTAGGTAACGTTTTGCAATGCGTTTACGATCTTCCAGCAGTTCATCAAAATGCTCTAATTTTTTATTTAAAAAGGCAGCTTGAATTTCATCTAAACGAGAATTAATACCTTCATATACGAAATGATACAAGCCCATACGTCCATAATTGCGAAGCGATTTTGCCAGTTCAAGATATGTTTCATCATTAAATGTTAAACATCCCCCATCACCAAAACCACCCAAGTTCTTCGTTGGATAAAAGCTGAAGCACCCAATATCACCCCAAGAACCGGCTTTCTTACCATTAATAGATGCCCCATGTGCTTGTGCTACATCTTCAATAACATATAAATTGTGTTTACGGGCAATTTCCATAATCTGAGGCATAGAACAAATTTGTCCATATAAATGGACAACACAAATCGCTTTTGTTTTTGGCGTAATAAGTGCTTCTATACGTGCTGGATCAATATTATAAAATTCATCCGGTTCACAGAAAATCGGTGTTCCTTTATTTTTACTAATCCCCATCACAGTTGCGATAAAGGTATTTGCCGGAACAATGACTTCATCCCCTTCTTGTATACCAATCATTCTAAAAGCTAAATAAAGAGAATCCAAACAGTTAGCTGTTCCTACACAATAATTTGTACCAATGTACTTGGCAAAATTACGTTCAAAGGTAGATACTTCATCCCCTAAAACATAAACACCTCGATCAAGTACCGACTCCAATACCTTCATATAGTCTTGTTTATGCTTAGAAAACAAACGTTGCATATTGTTGTTAGGAATATTCATGATTATTGCTCCTTTTCTATAATTTTATCAATAATAAATGATGGACGATTACGTGCATTTTCCATAGCACGATACACATACTCACCAACAAGTCCAATCGAACTCATTAGTATTCCAAATAAGAATACAATTAAATATACAAGCATCATAAACGGATTGCCATAATATGGCGATAGCCAGTTCCCTATTACACTCACTAACAATAAAAGACCAAAAATAAAGCTTGTAACATAGCCGATTAAACTAACAAAACGTATTGGTTTATTAGAAAAAGTGATAAAAGCATCAATAAATAAATTAATACGTTTTCCATAGGTCCACATAGATGTACCAACTTCACGATCTTGTCGAACATACTCGATAATCTTTGGCTGAAAACCAGTCCATATTAATTGAATATATACACTAGAATTCTTTTCATCCATACTTAATAAAATATCTTTTACACTTTTATCAATCACAAAGAAATCAAACCCATGTTTTGGATAATCTTTATTTACAATCCATCGATATAATTTATAATAACTTTCAGCTAAAAATGTTTTCCATTTATCTTCAATACGTGAGCTACGTGCTGCAATAGTAACTTTATTTCCTTCTAACCATGAATCAATCATTGGGCAGATTAAATGTGGAGGATCTTGTAAATCACAACCAATAACCGCAATGCAATCTCCACTTGCAACACTCATACCCGCCAATACTGCATAAAACTCTCCAAAGTTACGTGATAGTTTTACGGCTTTTACATTTGGTTCTACTTGAATTAATTCTTCTAATACGGAAAATGTACGATCATAAGAACCGTCATCAACAAAAATAACTTCAAATTCAACCTTATCATACGCCTTTAACACATCCTTTTTAATTACTTGAAATGTAAGAGGTATATTATCTTGTACATTATAACTTGGAATTACGATTGAACACTTTTTCATTACAATTTCTCTATACTTTCTATTAGATATTTACGATTTTTAAAATTCAAATCTAACATAATACTTAAATACTTTAAAATAATAGTGATTAGTAAAAATACGGCAAAGAAACTAAATGCCATAAACGCCATTAAACTTGCCCATCCACTACCAATGACACCAAATTGAACAATGTCATAAATAACATAAACAATCGTCAATAAGGAAACCACCATCATAAAAAATGTAATAATCGCAGCCACTTTAAAAGCAACATTGGTAAATAACATTAATGATGTAATCCCAACTTTAATATTAGAATTTAAGACATCCTTACTGTATGTATTTAAACTGGTATCCGTATCAAAAGTCAGCAGTGCGGTATGTAAGCCACAATTTGCATAAACAGCCTTACGATATGGTATTTTTTTATATAAAGAATTAATACGATTAATACCTCTACGAGAAACAACTTTAAAGATATCACTGTAGATTTTATATTGATTAACATTGTTATTAAAAATACGATAAAACGCCGAGGCAAGCATTGGTCCCTTTTTATTGGAAGAAACAAAAACGACATCATTACCTTGTAAACACTTATAATATGCATCCATAATAATGGTTTCATTTAAAGGGATATGGCATTTATCAAATTCAAAAACAAAGTCACCAATCGCCAAGTCACTTCCTGCAATCATTGCTTCTTCAACACCATGAAAGTTTGAAAGATGAATAATTGAAATGGAGATGTCGCTAGTTGTTTGTTTAAACTTTTTGATAATATTTACCGTTTGATCGCTACTATCATCATTAACAACAATCACTTCACTGTTTTCAAAATGCTGTTTTAAACAAGCAACAATGCTAGTTAAATAATTTAAAATAACATCTTCATGATTATGCACATACACTACAGCACTTATAAAATTCTTTTCTAAATCATTCACGATCAATCACCTCTTTTAAATCATAGATTGTATTAATTTTACCGGATAACACACTTATAAACGTTGGATTTTCACTAAACTTTTTAATTACAGTCGGTCTTGAATCATCAATCTCAGACTTTTGTAAGATTGGCTTAATTGAAAATAGTGAGCTATGATAGCGGAAGCCTAGCTCTTTATTCATATATTTACGAGCAAGATTTGACATGTATGGCCAAGCACTCTTAGGCTTTGCAATACAGGTATTACAGTTTCCAAGTTGTTTTTCACTACATGTACCATTGCTTCGCTTTTGACATTCAAATTTTGGCAAATAATCATAACATGTAATTTGCGGAGTAAAGGTTACACTGGTAAGTGAATGAAGATTGGTTAACCCAAAAGGCATAATAGAAAAGAATGGTCCATCCATCATCGTTAAGCCAACATCCTTTAAAGCATCATCTACTTCACATAAAATAACTTCACAGATTTCATATTTAATCTTAAACAGTTCAAAGCCAGCTTTTTCTAAAATTTGATTAATACTAGCATACGTAGCATTTAAAACAAAAGGACTTTCATAGATACCATGATTCGTTGCGAGTTCATAATAAGGTTCTTTTTTTATAATCGTATCAATATTTGTATTATATAGAATTGTAATATTAGGATGTTTAGCAATAAAATCAAGATAATGTTTTTTAATCTCCATAGCATCGAACGTATATTCTTTTGTCAAAAAGGCACTATTACAAACATTTGTATTGTAATACTTAGAAGCATCCACCTTGCTACAAGGTATGTTGCTATCTTTGCAAAACTTTTCAAATTGTTCAGCATTTGTCCAAGAGAAATCATTGCTAATGGAATAAATTTTATCAAAATCTTTTTTAATTGAAAAACCAAAATCATCTACAAAACGTTGGAAATAATAATGGCTTTTATTCGCTGTACTATAAGAGCGAGGATAATGATAACCCATATGAACACGGGCTTGATTGATATAGGTTGCTCGTGCAAAAGCTTCACTGTCATTTTCCAAAATCAGAATTTTACTTTCCGGTTTCTTTAAAGCCATCTCACTAGCAAAATACATGCCATAGATTCCTGCTCCAATTACAATATAATCGTATACCACTATTTTGCTCCTTTCACTTTTCCATTTACAAGCTTTAAAATACGTTGAATAAACAATCTAAAATCATTAAAACATAGATAATAAATAATGGATATTACTATACTAACCAGTATAAATAACAATCCGGAAAAGATAAACCACAACAATAAATTATCAACACGAACGCTTAACAGATACTGCCATGTAAGATAAGCAAAAAAACCAACAAACATTGCAATCATAAGTTTTGATAGATACATACTGTAGTATTCCCTAATTGGCTTTTTCAAAACGGATTGATATACCAAAGGTGAATTCATGAATAAATCAGAGGCTAGATAAGTACAGAATGTAACAAACAAAGCACCTGTAATACCAAAGAAATAAACACCCACAATAGAAAAACTGAAATTTAAAACAGCTTCTAAGTAAGCGAATTTTTTAGACTCCCTAAACAAGCCATTGGTATCTCGAACATTCATAATTGGTTGCCTTGATAAGACAAAAAACAAAATACCCGCAAATAAGAACGCATCCGATAAACTCAATACCACTTCTTTACTTTGCCAAAATTCAACAAAGCTATTAATCGTAATAAACAATGGAATACATACAATGGTTGCGATAAAAGTTGTAAATGAAAAATACTCTTTAAATACTGCATAGCTTTTTTGATCATTGGTTGCGAATAAATTTCCAATACTTGCCTTAGGGGCATTAATAATACTTTCTAAAATCTTTTGAATTTCACCTGTAATATAAATATAATTCCCATATAGTGTATTGGCAATCGTACCAATAAAAGCACCTAATAAAATTGTATCTGTACTTGAAAGTACAACACCTGCCAAACGATGGGCAAATAAATTTTTTGCACTTTCTAACGTCGATAGATTTCGTGGAGCTTTCTCTAATAACCAACTGTAACGTTTAATAACAAAACGACGACATATATAAGACTGAACTACAATGTAGATTGCTTCTACAAGCGGAATATACAAGTAATTATAACGATTTAAAATAATAAAGATATGTGTAAATGCACGTAAAAGCTGAATGGTTTTACGAATAATATTCAAATGATATTCTTTTTGATCTGCCATCATGACAAAAGTTGGAGCCATTAAAAAATAATCTACAATGGTCGGTAAAATCATCAATAGAAATACCATGCGCACAAAAGAAAATGGTATGCTTGTTTTTAAGATCCACGGCAAAATAACGTAGATAAGAATCCCTAAAAATAAAATGATTAAACCAATCATTTTTAATATATAACTTGCACCATGATACAATCCTTTTACTGTTTCTTTATCATCCTTTGCAAGAGGCTTAAACAATGCTTGTACAAAGGCAAAACCAAAGCCACCTTCTACTAAGTTTAAATAGCCCATAACTTGTGTTAAGTACATATTCATGCCATAAATATCGGCACCATAAACCTTCAGTAACCAACTCAGTTTAAATAATGAAATGATTGGAATAATTAAACTGGGAACTAAATTTGTAATCATATTTAAAAAAGAATTTTTAGTTCGCATACGGGCCTCCATAAACATTAGTATTATATCATTTATATTGCTTTTTTTCATGTATAAGTGACAATATCGTAATTATATTTATTATTGTCATTTATATCTATTTTCTTTATAATATTATAGGTATAGTAAAAGGAGTATCTTATGGTAAAAAAACAAAGAAGAAAGGTTAGTGTAATCAACCTTATATTGGCTGTTTCCATTCCTGTATTAATTTTAGTATTAGTATTCTTAGGATATAAAATATTAACACAAAAACCTAGTGATAGTACAAGTCAACATGATGTGGTAACGATAAAAGAAGATAAAGAGTATTACGCAATTCGTGCAAATGCCACAGACTACCAAAAACAACTATATGAAGAATTAAAAGATGTGGTTAAAACGAAAGATTGGCAAAAGATTTCAGAATCAGTAGCGCAAAACTATGTAGCTGATTTCTTTACACTAACAAATAAATCCATTAAAAATGATATTGGTGGGACACAATTCTGGCAAACAGAAGCGAGAATTAACTTAAGAGAAAAAGCGATTAATAGTTACTATAAAAATTTAGAACTTTATATTAAAGATTTTGGAAAAGAAAACTTGCCTGAAGTTACGGAAGTGAAAGTGATCGGTTCTACCGATATGGGCTTAGACGAAGATGGATATCGTATTTTCTATGTTGATGTAGAATGGACTTATAAAAGTGGTAATGGTTTCTCGACAAAAGACTTTCAAACAGGTGCTTATGTAGAGTGTATCAAAAAGGATGATAAAATCCATATCTATAAATTTTATGCAAAATAAATGTCTGGAACTTAAGCTCCAGACATTTTCTTTTTCTTATATTGTAAGGCAGCTAAGAGTATAACAATGCATAAACTGCCACCACTAATCCATAAGCCTTCTTTTAAACCGGAAGCGATAAACTGCATTTTAATCTTTACATGTCCACTAGGAACTCGATAACCTAACAACCCTTTTCCTATCGCAAAGGTTTCTACCGGCTGATCCTCTACATACACGTTCCATCCTTTATCATATGGAATGCGGGTAAATACTACTCCTCCATTAGATTCTACATGGGCTTTAATCATATCTTCTTTGTATACCTCAATTTGTAGTTGGTGTTGCTTTAGTTTTTGAATAGCTTGTTGATACGCATCTTCATTTAACGTTACAACAAAGATATTACCATTTACATCTTTTTCGGTTTTAATCGTAACCTTTACATCATCACCAACGTTACGAATCGAATTATCAATAAAGTATGGTTCTCTTGGTGAAACGCTCCATTGATTTACCCCTTGAACTTGCACTTTTTCAGCAGATCGACAATCAATATAAATATAACTTTGTCCTTTTTGTTTAATTTTTACATGAATGATTGATTCTAATTCACTCTTTAACGGATTTTCAATTTTAAAGCTGTAGTCTCCATTTATAGTAACATTTGGATCCTGACTTGAAATTGGTTGTATCTCCAAAAGGTTTTGATCCATATCTAATAAATGATGGTACAGAGAATTTACGCTGCGTATCGGATTATAGTAGTAATATTGATATTCTAAAATACGCTGGTTAGCTACAAATCCTAGGCTTAATGCCTCTTTATTTTCATAGATATTGGCTTTATAAGCTCCTCTTTCTACTTCATCAATTTTTTTTAGGTGTTTATGATTGCTTAAATTATGACTTGAAATATAATACTTTGTTGATAAAAGGGAATCCATCGGAGCCACAAAACTCTTCTGTAAATAACTGTTTACCCCATTACTTGCATAACCTAATGCATGCATAAACTTAGTTGTTTGATAGTAATTGGTACTTGTAAAAGAGGTAATCCCATTATAGCCAAACATGGCGCCCGGATTTAATGTTTCTACTGGATTTACCATTACTTTGTATTCATATTTACTATCTACGTGATTCTTTTTTAATTGGTCTACGACTTTATAAACTAACATAGAGTCCTGACTAACGTAAGAGTCTTCTCTAACAGCAATTCCTTCTTTATTAGCTAAATTATAATAGCGATAATTATTTACAAACAGTAATTCTAATGCAATAACGATGATTAACAGATTTGTTTTTTCTCGATGATAAGTTACCTTCATATACAAAGTCAATAAAACAAAATTAATTAGTAACATATACCATGTTAAGACTTTGAAATATCCACACAATAGACATAAAACAATGCCTAAAAAGCCATACTTCCAACTCTTTTTATCAAAATAATGCAGTTGTAAAATAACAATAACAACCATAACAAAGGCATATAAAAAGGAATAACGATATGGTAAATCATTTGGTTCATGAAAACCATGCCAAATAATATCCAATTGATTAATCCATAGACTCATTGCCAATAGAATTAATAAACCCAATAGCTTACCTTTAATACGGAAAGAAATACGTTTATTGAATAGAAACATAAAGAAGAAAAGCAGAGCTAATGTTGATGTCGCTACATTTGGTAAATCTTTTGAACGTACCGTTATTTCGCTTGTTACAAAATGATTCGCTAAAAAATGTAAAACATCAAATTTGAATTTAAACTTAGGAAATGCTTCATTAGCCGCTGATGTTAGTTTCAATACTTGATAAGTTGGAAGTAACAAAAAGGATACCAAACCTACCGCTAAGAAGCTATATAGTACAAAACGTAGGGCATATCTAATATTAAATTCTTTCTGAAAGATTACATCAAAAATAAAGTGTAACCCCAAGAAAATACAAATCATAAAACTAATATAGTAGTTACTAAAAATCATAATTGCTAGGGCAAACAAATAGAGCCATGGTTGTTGTCCACGCATTAACATACGATAGCCAATTAAAACAACCGGAAGTAAGTAAAAACAATCTAACCACATAATGTTCCAAGAATAACTCACAAAATAAATCATTCCTGCATACATAAGACCACCTACAAAGGCAAAACGATTATCCACTTTGTATTCATATTGTAAATAGTAAGTGAAAGTAAACGCCACTAGCGATAACTTGAGAGCAATTAATAAAAATATACCTTCCGTAATAAACGCCTTAGGTATTACTATCATAAGAATATTTAACGGTGAAGCTAAATAATAAGCAAATAAGGCGATATAGTTATTACCAAGTCCAATATTTGAAGCATACACTAAACTTTTCCCTTGAAGTAGCCTATCTTGATAACCACTAATAAAAGACGTGTATTGTGAATATAAATCAACCGTAGAGAAGATACGATCTCCAAATGGATAAATATCTATAAATAAAGCAGAAGACAATATAAAAAGAAACATCATCAAAAAAGCACTTTGCGCATAAAAGAAATGATTATCTTTTTTTCCATGAATTACATTTCTTAAAAGAAATGCAAAAAGAACAAAGTACAAAAGATATACAATACTTTTGACAGAAATATTCAATAGTTTAAAGTAAGAACCTATTATTACAATAACAATCGTTATTCCAAGTATAATCAATGTCAATGTTTTTTTACTCATATGATTTCATCCCATGCTTCTTTTTATATCTACTTACACTATAAAGCCCAAGTAATATAAATACACTTATACTACTTATTATCATTCCTTTATAGAAATTGTCATCGTGATATTTTAACGTTATCTTATGTTTTCCTTCTTCTACATAAAAAGCAATCAAGGCATCACTTACAGGAGTAATCTTTCTCTTTACCCCATCAACATATACACTCCAACCTTCTTCATACGGTATTCTAGTAAACAATAATCCTCCATTAGACTCTATTGTGCCTTCAAGAATGTCTTCTTGATAGTTTGTTACTTGTAGTTGATTTTGTGATAATTTTTCAATCATTTTATCATAAACATCTTCATTAACCTTGATAACATAGATATCTATATTGCTTGTACTTTTCATAGGCAATGTGATGATTACGTCCGTATTGTGTGAAGTTTTAATTTCATGAAAATATGCATAATATGGTGTAATGTATTGAGTTTCATCTTCATATTCTACTTTAATATCATCTGTTAAATAGGCATCTATATACACAAAGGCATTTCCTTGCTGCACACTACTTATAAACTGTACATTATTATCTTTCGTTTCATCATGTGTATAATAAAATGTATGTTTATCTTTCATTTCTACATTATTTGTTATATTTTCAAACGGAATCCTAATCAGTACATCTTCATCAATGTTTGATATTTTCTTAAAAAAATCATTTGTTGATTCAACTACATCCTTTTTTACATCATAGTCTAACGCCGCTTCATCAACCATATATCCTACAGATAAAGCATGTTTATTTTCATAGATATACACCTTATGACCATCATGTTCAATCTTTTTTAATAAAGATGCATGCTTACTTGATACCCTATCTTTGCTAATATAATATTTTAAACCCAATAAAGCATCTGTATATACAAATATTTTATCACTTGTAATACTATTTAAATGATTTGTACCAACACCTATGGAATTTAAAAAGACCAAAAGATTATAATGATTCATACTGGAAAACGTTGTTACTCCATTATATTGAAACTGTAACCCAGGATTACTATTATATCTTGGATAGATCTCTGTTTTATACGCATAGCTTGAATCTGATAAGTACGTTTCGTTAATGTATGAGGATGCTTCATAGATTAAAGATGCCCATTTCCCTTCAAAAGAATCTTCTCTTTTTACAATGCTTGGATCAATACCAAAATCATAATAGCGATAATTCGTAACAAATAATAATTCCAATACAATAAAAATAGTTAAAACCTTATAATTACTTTCACCTTTCTTAAATATAAGCCAAAGTATAATCATAATGAAGATAGTTAAACTTATTTGTAAGATATAATTTGTTAAAAAGATGCCAGAGCCTAAAAAAAGTAATATAGGAATCCATATGTAATGAATATCCTCTTTCTGAAAATGATTTAATTCTATAAACACTATCGTTACTATTACAAATACATATAAAAAAGAATAACGATAAGGTAAGCCATTAGGTATATGAAACCCATGCCATATAAAATCGAAAGGTGCAACAAACATACTGATAGTTAAAATACCATACAACGTCATGTAAAACACTTTTACATTGTGCTTAATTCTCTTATTCCCCAGAAACATAAATAGAGCTACAATCGACAACGTTGATGATGCTAAGGCCGGCAAAGAGAAAATTTCAATGGTTAGCTTACTAACAATATTATGATTCACTAAAAAAGAAACTATATCAAAATTCATTTTAAAAGCAGGAAAAATATCCTTTGATGCTGATGAAGTAATAGCTAATGTTTTAATGGTTGGAATCAACATAAATGCCCAGATACTTGCAGATAAAATAGAGTAAATCGAAAACTTAATAAATTGTTTTTTATTTATATTACGGTATATAATCATTTCTAATATAAAATGCAAACCTACATACAGACAAATCATATAGCTAATGTAGTAATTACTAAAAATAGATAAACTTAAAGAAATCACATAAAGCCATGGTTTATCTTCTTTGATTAACTTACTATATCCCACTAGAATAAGTGGCAATAAATAAAAACAATCTAGCCAAATAATGTTCCAAGAATACCCTACCAAGTAAGTCATACTTGCAAAAATAATCGATGCAATGTAATTTGTAATATTGTTTTGTTTAAACTCTTCTTGTAAATAATAAGAAAACGTAAAGGCTGTTAATGCTATTTTGAACACAATCAGAACAGCAATAGCTTCTGCACTATATGTTTTTGGAACTAAAACTAACAGTAAATGAAAAGGTGAAGCTAAATAATAAGCAAAAAAAGCTAGAAAGTTTGTTCCAAACCCAATCATAGGGTCATAAAAAAAGAACTTTCCTTTCAAGATAATATCCTGATAGTGACTTATAAATGGTGTATATTGATGAAATAAATCAATCGTTGAAAAAATTCGGTCTCCAAACGGATAAATATTCAAAAATAGCATCGAAGACAACAAAAAAAGTAATATCGTAAAAAATGCATACTTAGCATAAAAAAATTTAGTTGGATTTTGTTTCTTTATAACATGTCTAACAACAAGAGATAAAGAACCTAAAAGCACTAAATACGATACACTTCTTACATTTAGAGTAAGTAAGCCTAAATAACTTGCAATAACTACATACGTAATAGAAATTCCCACAATGAAATAAGTGATATGTTTTTTATTCATGGTTGTATTATAACATAGTTTATAAGTACACAAATAAAAAGTTAACTAATATAAACTTAGTTAACTTTTTTTCTTATGGTGTAACAGTATCATTATTCGCTTGAGGTTGTACATTTGGCTGTACTTCACCTCCAGCTGAACCACCATCCCCTGGACTAGGATTTGGTTGTTGTTCTCCCGGATTTGGTTGTTCTGTGTTTGGATTTGTTGGTTGTGTTGCTTGTGTTGGCGTTGTTGTATCTTGTGATGTTGTTTCAGATGTCGTTGATGAACTTGATGACGATGGCTGTGTAACCTTAGGATTTACTGTCAACGTGTAATTTGCAGTGTATGTTTGTCCATCGATAACTACACTAAATACGACCACATACGTACCTGCCACTGTATTATCACGATTACCAGCTACTTGAATATTCGTTGATACATCTTGACCCTTAGCATTATATGCCTTTGCTTCAGGTAAGCTTGGTAATGGATCACCAACAATAATACTATCTTGTGTTTTACTCAACTTAATCTCTGGAGTCGCTACTACTGTATTTGTCTTAATTACGTTAATAACAATATTAGACACTTTACTTGAACGACGATTAATCTTTTCATTATGCCCAATAACAAAACCATTTCCTAATGATTCATTATACAATTCATGTCCCGGCAAGATTTCATTAATGCTATAACCAATACCTCTTGCTTGTGCCCAAGCAATCGCATCATTTACATCCATACCATACATATCAGGAACTAAATCAGGAACTTGGAATACTTCCTGTTTTTCATCATAGTAATAAAATACTGCATTGTCTTTTGTATATACAACTTTTGAATCATAATCAAACGATCCTACTTTATCATAAGGCTCTAATCCTAGATTTTGATGAATCTTTTTCTTAATATCTTTAATACTTCCTTCAAATGGAACATAGTAATATAATAATTTTTCTTCTCCGTCATGATAAATCTTACGATCATATCCAGACACTAGATAATAATCAATAATAACAGAATCATTTACATTTAAGTTGTGAGAACGATTCAAAATTTCAATCCCCAATGTATAAAACGATGTCATTTGATCTGCTGTAAAGTTAGTTTGAATATTTTTACCCGCTACATCCAATACATCAAAAATCTTACCAGCTGTATCTAGTGATAAAAACTCCTTAATGATACCATCAATCACTATGGTTTGGTTAGCTGCACGTTCTGTTGCTCCATTTTCCAATGTCTTACGAATACGTGCATAAGCTAATGCTTGTTCACCGCTTACTTTATTCTTTCCAGGTGGTACCCAAATCCATTTATATCCACTTTCATAGTGACGTTTTCCATTTTGTCCAACCACACCGTTTGGATATTTTTCAGCATCTACTTCAACATAAACACCACCTAAGGCATCTACTAAATCTTCTAATCCTTTAAAATTAATTTTAATATAATAGTCAATCTTAATATCAAATAAATCAGCTACTGTATTTACAACACACTCTGTTCCACCAACATTAGAATGTGTAATCTTATCTCGACGTTTATCTCCATAACATGCGATAGGAACATAAGAGTCACGTGGAATGCTTGTAATATTGATTGTATAGTTCTTTGGATTGACTGTTGCTAAAAACAACGCATCCGCATTACCAACTAAACTACCATTCTTAGATGGCTTATTCGTATCTACACCCATAAACAAAACCGCAAACGGTTCTTGTAAAGCTGTAATATCTCCTTTATTATCAATTTCTACTAATTTTGTTTCTTCTTTTGATTCAATCATGGTTGTCTTTAGAGCAACATCTGCATATCCTTCCAAGTTTTCAAATGTTGAAATATAACTTGAACTAGCCATAATCGCATCTACTTTACCTGAATACAGTGCATCAATTAGAGAACTCATATCATTAAAAGATACATAAGTTACATCTTTATCAATTCCCGCATCCGATAAAATACTCATAGGAATAACATAGTTTTCCATGCTTGATTGTAGCTCAAAATGCCCAATCTTTTTACCTTTTAATTCACTGACACTCTTATAGTTACTGTCATTTAACACTACAATACCACCAATATGGGTTTCTTCTTGAGTCGAAATCTTTGTTAAGGTATCGTGTACTTTTGTAAGTAAACTTGAAGCATAAATATTTGCACCAACAAAAATAGCTGATAAAATCACCGATACTACTGTAATGGATGTCTTTACTTTTTTCTTTAACTTTGAATGTAATAAATAAATTCCTAAAAAACCAACTAGAACTGCTAATAATATTAATACAAAATAAATAACTAATTTGTGACCATCTTCAAGTCCACCAAATGCATTTACCCTATAACAAGTATACAAAGCTACCATTAAGGGAACAAAGCATAGAACCGTTAATATACTGTTAATTTGCTTTTTATTCATGGTCCACCTCCAAAAAACATTATATATTATACCTAATTTTTATTCAATTTTGAAGTCATTTTTGAATATAACACTTTTGTCACAAAAAAGTGTCATTACTATTTGTAATAACACTTATAAGCAATATACTCTTCATTTTCACTGACCGGATTACATATATTATCGATTGCCCCGTAAATCTCTTTAGCCTGAAATTTATCTAACACAAGATAATCTACCTGATATTCAAAGATTCCATAAGAAATAACACCTAGACTTTCTTTAAAATACTCAGATTTATTCATAGCAGCTACTAAATTCCAAATCGGTTTATCTACTTGTTGTCCTACTGAAAGTTGTTGTTGACGCTCATCATATACGGAATACAGATAGCTAAAATTACGAGTAAATAATCGCAAACGTACATCACTTGATACCACAGAAGCCCTGAATTTCCCATCTACATTCGTATCTAGATGATTTAATTTAACAGCCATATCGACCAAAGCATAAGGCATACGATATAAATTTGATTTTACATCATCATAGATTGTGATACTTGGATAAGCCATTTTAAATTCTACTAAAGCGCAAAGGGAAGCTATGACTATTCCAATTTTACGATAATTTAATAACACAATTAGTTGTAAAACAATAACCGGATTTTGAATAAAAACTTCACGTATTCTAAAATACACTTCCTGTGTAATGAAATTACTTACAAAATAAATAGAAATAGGATTATAGAACACTAAAATCATCAATAAACTATACTTTACGACACGCTGTTTATAGTTAAATAAAAGGCTAAGAAGCAATAAACCATATATAAATACATCATAGCTTTCTTGAAAGGTAATGGATTGTTGCAAATGTTGGAAGAAATCTATTGCATTAAACGGAGTATTTATAGAATACACAACAGAATATACACCATATACAACGATCACCAATATGACTACATACGCAATACATTTACTAATATACAAAAATATAACCGGATCAATTTTTGTAAACTTGCCTATCCCGTAATAAAGTGCATATACCAAAACAATCCACATCATGTATTGATAATATCCATAAAATTGTAATAAATAGATAAAAAAAGGTAATAAACTATAAACAAGGATATCAATATAATTATGTTCTTTCCGATTTAACAGTGTCATAACAAACAACATCATTAACCCTTGAAACATAAACGTTGAATGCAAAGACAATCCAGCTGAAAATAACAAGATTGCCAGAACATTACTTGGCTTCTCTTTGAAATACTGATACACAAAATACAAGTAAACAAATAACGAAAACTTAAAATTACTACCATTAATCGCCTGTGAAAGCTCACCATAACTTACTATAAACGGTATCGCAACAAAAAGTAGTAAATAAGAATATTTTTTATAATTCAAAAAGTTAATGATTGTCAATACATTGATATACACTAGCCATAAAGGAATGATCCAAATGGAAAATAAAAACGGATTAGATTGCACTAGTTTGAATAAACCGCTAATCAGATGGTAATAACTTTGAAAACGATAAATCGGTAAAATAACATAACCAATAACACCACTAAATGGATCAACAACATTGATATCTTTATTTATAACATTTTCCCATACATAGCCCAGATAAAAATAGTTATCTCCAGGACTTCTTGGATCTAAGTCTACAAAGAAGTAAATGGTTAAAAGACAAATCATCAAAAAGAAACCTACCACTGAAATATCTTTCCAATCAATTTTAAATTTAATATTTTTTTTATGTTTTATCAGATACAAAATTAAAATACACGATGAAATAAAAAGATGGATATATATAAGTGTACCTAGTACATTAGTAGCTATTCCTTTATCTAAATAAAATTTAGATAAAGGAATCATAAGTATGTAGTGAACGCCCAAAAGAATATAAAAACCCAAAGGTGTTGTATATTTTATTTTTGAAAACCACATTCTACCAATTAATCCATAACAAAAAGACAAATACAGTATTATACCAAATGCCATTATCGTTGGTATTAATGTCTTCATTTTTTTACCCTTTCTTACTCATGTCCATATATTGGAGAATTATTCGATTTTATACTTTCAATACCATGATAATGAGCAAACCCACGATTAAACCAATGCTTACTATCACGTGATAAATCTGCCATATTTGCCTTTGGATTCAACTTATAAATTCCACCAATAAATTCTTCATCATCAAACACTAAAATACCTTTTTGTTTTTGTTGTTGAATACGTTTATCACGCAAGTAGCAATGATAAGAAACATACGCAAGTTCAAATGCCCCTTGATATAGAATTTGTGCAGTACAAATAGCTAACAATAAAGCAATGATAACTCCTTGTTTTGCATGGAATACAGGCAATAAAACATAAAATGTAATAAGCAATAAACTTACAAATCCAAACATAGCTCGATCAGGATAAACACCCGGAATAATCATGGCATAGTTTGCCATTAAGGCAATAACAAAGAAAAAGAATCCTCTCAATACTCTATTAAAGTCTTTTTTATATAAATAATATATAAATAAACCAATAATAATAAAAATTAAAACCCATAAATGTTCCGTAAATAACGCAACTTTCGTAACATCAAAAATACGGTTAATATACGTTGTCAAAGTTGCTTTTTGACCATTAGAAACGTAAGCTAATCGATTGGCATTTCCAGGAGCTAAAATCATAAAAATAAATGAAGATACGCTGGCAAGAAACGTAATCAATATTACTCTATTTATCTGTTTGGTTAAGAACCATTTTATAACAAGAGAAAACAATGTTATCGCAATGATAGAAGCTGAAGTATTTTCATTACAAGCACCTGCAAAAAAACCTAATATAACATACCATTTATGTACATCTTTATCTTCAAATAGCCATAGATAAAGAATGTGCAAGTAAAAAAGTATAAAAGTTGTTGTCCACAGATAATTCGTTGAACCGGTTAACCAGAATATCGTATTTCCAATAGCCGGCATAAAAAATAAAAACATTAAACCTACGATTACAAAATCAAGCAATGTATTTTTTTTACTGATTTCTGTAATCTTTAATAAATAAGCGATAATAATACCTGCATTAACTACACTAAAAACAATTCTTGGCATCCATAAAAATAACTGTGCAAAAAAATGTGCTAAAACACGCCCATTCATCAAACGATATTGATTCGCTTGAGAAATAAAAATATCCCATAAAGATGAAATACGTCTACCTTCTCCAAGTACATTAATATATCCATAATCATCTGCTACCATTGGGCTAATAAACGTGACAATGGATAAAATAATAAATAAAATAATAATAAAATAATTCTTTTTTTTCATATATTAACCTCGATATAATTGATAAAAAGCCTTGATTATAAACCCTTGTCTCTTTAAATAACCGTTCTTTTTTAATTCTATATTATGTTTCCTTAAGAATGTCTTTGTTTCTTTTATCATTTTTATAACCTTAAATGGATTAAATTTAAATTGTCGATATACCAAACCAATCGCTACGTGATGAAAAATATAATAGTCTAATTCTTGCTTCACTAACGAATAGTAAGGTGTCTGTTGATATTGATTTAGAATTAATTCTGCAGCTTTAAACATATCTGTAATCTTACGGTTGTTTGTCATGGTTGAACCTTTATGTACAATGTATTGATAACCCATGTAATCCATACCATATACTTTAGGATTATAGCTTAATAGTTTCTGTGTAAAAACCGCATCTTCATAAATCATTCCTACAGGAAAGAATACTTCGTGTTCTAATAAGAAAGCCTTGCGAATTAACTTAGCATAAGGAGCATTGATGACATCTAAAATAACACTTGGTACCTCATTCACACGACCTTCCTTTTGACTTTCACTCGCTTGATACTTAAAGCTTTTCTCTAAATAATTTGGTCTATCTTCAAAAATACGGTGAATGTAGCCATAAACAAGATCATAATCACTTACACATTCTACATAGCGCTCTACATAATCCTTATCAACATAATCATCGCTATCAATAAACATCAAATACTCACCAGATGCGTGCAACATACCTACATTACGTGCATTTCCTTGCCCGGCATTTTCAATTGTAATGATTTTCAAACGTTTATCTTTTATCCCATACTTATTTAAACAATCCAAGGAACCATCGGTGGAACCATCATTTACACAAATGATTTCAATCTGTTGGTAAGTTTGTTGAATCAAAGAATCTAAGCATTTTTCTAAATAAACTTCACTATTGTAGATTGGAATTACGATGCTTACCAGCATAATCTTCTAATTCCTTTCTAAGCAATGCAATTTCTTGAATAGCACTCTTTGTTTTATCTTCTAAAACAGAAATCTTAATATACAGAAAAAACGTTAAGGTATATAATAAGAAAATCATAATTAAGAAGATGGTATTGATTGGAGCCTGTATCCCAATCATACGAGTTAATTTATATACAAGTTGTGGAAATATACTGATGACAATAATGCCTATACCCCAAAGCACCCATATGACAGCCATTTCAATCGATAACTTTGATTTTTTTATATTACGTACTAAAAATAGGAAGAATAAGACAGATCCAATAATTAATAAAATTTGTACTTGTAATGACATAGTTTCCTCCTAGTTAAAAAAGATAATCGAAATCATGATATTAATCATATATTTTACAGAATTAAATGTACTATGATAAATACTTGAACCATATAAACGATCATTCATTTCCACTTGTACTTCTTTGATCTTGGCTCCCTTAGCGATTTGATACACCAATGTATCCGGCTCCGGTTTGCGATTCATATTAAAAGCATAATCATAGATTAATTTACGATTCATTAAACGCATACCGCTCGTTGGATCTTTAATTGTCACACCCGTTTTAAGCTTAATTAAAAACGAGATTATACGACTACCAAGCATACGTAAACTCAATGATTTCTTTTGCTTTACAAAACGTGATCCAATGACAATATCATAGCCCTTATCCAATTCTTGTTTCATTTGATGAATGTAGATGGCTTTGTGTTGTCCATCTCCATCAAATTGAATAGCAGCTTGATATCCATGATAATAGGCATATTTATAACCAGCTTGTACAGCACCCGCCAGTCCTAAGTTAATCGGCAAATCAATATGATTGATGTTGTGTTCATCTAACAGTTTACCTGTACCATCACTTGAACAGTCATTAACAAAAAGATAATCACAATTCGATAAATTATCTTCAATATCTTTTAATACATTTAATATATTATCCTGTTCATTATAAGCAGGTATTACAAGTAAAATCTCTTTCATACAATCACCCATTAAAATCCACAATAATTTTATCAAAAAATACATAAAAATGCTAATAATAAAAGTGTACTGCTATACACTTGTTAAAACCTAATTGTTTTAAATGATTTAAAAACAAATTTCATAACTACATTAACTAAGTATGATCCTATTAATGAAAGAATCATAATTACAGGCACAACAATAACAAAATATTCTAATCTTTTGTTTGAAATAGGAACAAAATGATTCAAATGTTCATATACAATAACTTCAAAGACCCAAGATATTAAATATGCACCATATACTAAATGGGAGATTTTTGAAATGAGTGTTTTAAGATATGTAGGAAACCAACTCCATTGAATATTTAGTAACAAATTAAAAATAAGAGAGGATAAAATTATATTATTTATAGACTCCCAATAGTTCCAACCACCATGAACATATAAACCACCTACACTTCTCCAAACATTATAAAGACCAAAGAAAAATAACGATAATACTAAATATAAGATATTATTTTTTCTACTAATCTCTAAACCATATTCTCGCAAATAACATCCGATAAAAAAATAAGTTAAAGGATACATTTGAACCCACCATTGAGGAATAATTTTGATAAACTCATTCGAGGAAGAAGGCTGTAGCCACCAAGATACACTATCAAATACATAGGCATTTACAACACTTGAAACGGAAGTTAACAAGATTAAAACAAATATTAATCTTTTTTTCCATAGTTTACTTGGTAAACTACGATACAACAGCGCTAAAAAAGGAATAAGTAGAAAAAGTCCTATATACATTTCTACATACCAACCATAAGGAGCTAAGGAAAAAGCTAATGTTTTTCTTACAAAATCAAATATAGACTGCTGTCTTCCTAAATAATAACTTTCAAAGAAAAAACATATACAGCCAATCACAAAGTAAGTGAAATAAATTTTAAACAGTTTCTTATAAAACTTCATTTCTAACGTTTGATTTAAATGTAAATATCCCGTTAAAAGCATAAACAACGGAACACAACAAAAGAAAATTACAATTAAAAATGTTACTAAAAAAGCTCGATTAGAGTTAATAACTTCCTGATAAAATCCTGTGTGCAGAAAAAAATGTAGTCCGATTAATAAAAATAAGGCAAAAACTCTAATTAAATCCAAATGAAAATTACGGCTATTTCGTTCCATTTTATTCTCCTTTATTCAACCACTTTACATACTGAAATTGATCGTAATATTTAAATCCTGTAAAACGATGTCTATATTCATATAAATTCCCTAGTTTATCTTGTTGTTCAAAGCCTTTGATATGATAGGCAGATTTAAACTCAGAATAAGGTTTATGAGTAAAAACGACTTTATTTTTAATATCCAGATCTTCAAAAGCCTTTAAATGTTGATATGTACAACCATCACGATCTGTAAACATAACAAATAGATTATCATAATTAATTCTCTTTACTCGTTGTATCCACTTTATTTTAGCTTCTTCTTCACTTTTATAATGTTGAAAATATATCTTAATATCATCCAACAAACCTATCGGATATTCAACCCCTTCTTCTTTTATAAATGTAAGATTACAAGAATTGTAATGTCTCATATTTTGTAAGTATTTCATAAAATCATCGGCATGTAACCATAAGTTTACAAACGGCAAATTAAAACGCACATGTAAATCATGACAAATGAAACTGCCGATACAATTGCTTGCGATAATCGAAAAATCATGGTTCTTCAACTGTTTTTGATGATACCAATTTACCAGTTTACGTAACTTTACATTTACAATACTCATGATGGCTTCCTCAAGACACTTCTAGCTTCATTAAAGAATACAAAGGCAGTTAAAGAATTAGCAAATAAGAAACTGTAATCAAACATCGAAATCATTAAAATAAACATTACTAACACAAAAGCATCATATCGATTTTCCAAATTGCTATGCTGAATGATATTTTTTACAAACCATCCAAAAGTAATAATACCTAAAACCCCTCCATAAAATAACACATCAAAGATTACATTATGTCCACTATGTATCACATCTACACAAATGTAATTATCCGGTGGTTTTACTCCACACATTATCTTATTAAATGTTCCAACCCCATATCCTAAGATTGGTTGTTTTAAAAGTTCCAAAGAAGAATCTAACCATAACTCTACTCTACGATTAAAAAGATGATTAAAAAAGCGATAGCGACTATCTTCACTATAAATAATGATAATCATTACAACAATAAGAAGTACACCAATTATCAATAGACGATATAGCAAGCGTTGACTTAATTTTATCTTTGTTTTTTTAAGCATAAAATATATAACACAACTGATGACTAAAAATACAATGCTGTTTTGAGATCTTGATAACCATAAAGTAATTGATTGAATTACTATATTAAAAGTTAACCACTTATTAACTAATTTAATTTTACTCATCTTCTTTAAAGATAATAAAATGGCTATAGCACTGCAAAAGCCGGTGGCATTGGATCCATTATAAATTCCATATAATACAGTTCGATAACCAAGTTTAGCAAATGGTAATTCTTTAAAATATCCAAACAGAAACATCAATAATGAAATCAACGAAGCAATAAATAAAAAGACGATAATGTAGTAAGTAGGGTCAAAATAGATTTCATCTTGATAAAGATAAACAACGAAGATATACATAATCGTGCTATATAGATATGTAATTGAAAGCATAGAAGTATGCTTAAAATTGATAAAGGTTGAAATAAGTAACACTGCTAGAAATCCAAGGGCACTCCACGTTAATTTTGAAGCAATATTTATTTTCTTTGTCAAAAAGCCTTCTATTAAAAAATAAAGGGCCCATATACAGCTAAGATAGAAAAAATAGTTACGACCCATTCCTAAAGGTTGATAATAAAGGGCATTGTAAAAACAAGAAAATAATAGTACAACTAAAAATAATGCTCTGTTATTTACTATTTCATATAGTTTCTTCATAGATTATTTCCCCCTTTTACATCGTTTGTCGATATAATTTTCTTTTATTAGCCTAAATGGTTTACTTCGATAAGTCAAAATTAAGAAAATAGTGTTAAAAAGTATAATACATATTAGTAACTTTACAATCAAATTTATAAATGAAACATTCGATATATAAGAAACAGCATATCTGGTTGTGGCAAAACCAATTACAGAAATTATGATGTATGTTAACTGTCTTTGATAATATTTCCATGGGTGTATCTTAAAATAATCTTTAAATAAGACATATGGTTCATACCAAATGGTTGTAAGTAGGCGTGAAACAGCCGTAGCCATTAAAATACCAAATATACCATAGATCTTTCCTAAGACAATCGATAACACTAAATTAATAACACTAGATACTAACATAGTGTATTTAATACGATGAAACAAACCTGTTGTTTCTCGATACATCCATACCGGATTTACAATGTTTGCTAAATAGAAATTAAAGACAATCGCAAAGATAACCAATTCATCAAATAGATATTCTTTACCAATCCATAAAGTAATCGTATCATTAAATAATACGATAAAACAGATGCTACAAAACGCTGCTAGCCAATGAAACAGCAACAGCAACATTTCAAAGATTTCATATTTTCGTTTTTGATTTTCACCCGCATTCAAGTTCCCTAAACTAGCAAAAATCCCATATAAAAAAGTATTAATAAACGAATTAACCATATTTACAAACAAACCATAATTTGAATACAAACCAACCCAAACGGTTCCAACTAGCTTTGAAATTAAGATGTTATCTGTATTATTCATAATCACAACACCAATTTTATATAAAAACATACTTTTCATATTTGCAAAAATAGTTGTTTTTTCTTCTTTTGATAGTTCTTCTACTTTTTGTTTAATAAACGGATAACGTTTATCTGCCACCTTCCCTAAAATATAGTTTGTTGTTAAGGTTGAAAGAATCGCACTCATTAAATATAAACGATAATCTTGAAAATAGAAAGCTATACCAATTTGAACAAGTGAAGTAACTACAAAAACAAGCATTGTTACATTTTTTATGAGATATTGCTTTTGATCAGCGTTGATTAAAGCTGTTTTATAAATATTAAAGTAACTACATACCGTATTTAATAAAAACAAAGCATAATAGACTCTTAAATCAGCGATATTCAAATCACTTACAATAAAGTAAGGCAAAATTGGCAGGCATAATAATCCTACCACCAACATCACTAAGGCAATGAAATGATAGAGTTTTTTAAAATAATAAAGTAACTGAGTAATTTTAAGTTGATCTTGTTCTTTAATGGGCTTGTATAAACTATAAATCATAACCGTTCCTAACCCCAATTCCGCTAAAGATAGAATCGTTAAAATATTACTATATAATCCATTAACACCTAATAATTCTTTACCAAAATAATAGATAAAAAACGTTCTTAATATAAACGATAGTAAAAAGGTCATGATTTGTGTTGCAAAACCAATGACTATATTACGAATTGAATTGTAAGAACGACTTAGTGTATTCATATTATTTCTTTCTATGTGCAATTTTACTATATAAATGATAAATCCCCAATGCTTTTAAAGTTTTTTTCGCAAAACTTCGTAATTTTAAATTACTATTACGTTTAAAACGTTTCCATTCTACTTGAAACTTCTCATAAGAAAAACCAGTACGATTATGTTTTAAAAACTTCGTAATCAGTGCTGCATCAATTTGATCTTTCGTTTCATTACGCTTTAATTTAAATTCCAGAAGTTTTTGTAACGTTATAAACTTTAATCCATTGTAATAAAAATGACATTTTGGACTGTATATTAATTCTTCCATATTTGCTTGATAGTATGAAACATATGCATTATGCAAGTCAAAACCTTCTACCACATAACTATGTACGTTTATGTAATCTACATCTTCTGTTTCTCTTATCCCATACATTGCCATAATACTGCTAGAATCAATGATCGTCGCTTCTACTTCACTTTCAGGTAGACGTTCTTTAAACAGCAATAGATTACGATAAAAATTTGGATAACCATCGTGATAACCATAGTTTAAGAAATGTATACTATGTTCATTCAATAAAAGTTGAGCTACAGTTAAGGTTTCATCTTGATTATCTGTAGAATGAATGGAATAATTTCCAATATTATACAAAGAACGTATATCACTCTTTACCTTTAACATATCTTCTAATCCATTGGCTTTTACAAAGAGTACTTCCAGTACTTTATCCTTTTGAAAACAAGGATCTAGTTGTCCATATACACCTTGATAATGGTTTTTATAATCCCCTAACCAAGAATGATTTTTATAGACTTCAATCATAAAATTCTTTAAACCATTATACGTTAGCGCTATTTTTTTACGATATAAAATAGGAAAGTGTTCTTCAATCTTTTTAATCGCAATCTCTTTATAGTCACTATCGCCCTTTGGCCAGAATATAAAACTATAGACTTGAGGATCTACTTTTACATATTGAAGCATTAAGTAATCCAGATAAATCGAAGGCAGTAAATGCTTTTGAAAATGCTGTAAATCATATTGACGTGTAAGCCCCTTAAATTTAATAATCGTAATCTCTTTATTTAAGGCAGCACAAATGGAAACACGATGAGCACCATCTAAAATCACATTATCATCGCCAACCGGCACCAAAGAAATGTCTTGATTAAATCCATCTTCCACAATAGAATCAATCAATTGATGAAAACTTTCTAAATATTTGGATATTGAGTTTTTCTCCTCACTTCCTAATTCTGTAAAATTTCCATCGGAAAAAGCTTCAATATGAGCCTTATACAATTCTTCCATAAAAGGATTGTGTTGTTTAGCTAGATAATGTTTTACATACTCAACTTTAGCAATCAAATCAATCCGTTTATAATGTATTAAATCCTTAGCATTTATCGTTAAAATATCATATTCACTATGACGATTGATATTATGTTCAATAAAATATGGAGTTAAATACTTCGATAACTCATTAAATGTAATGTTCTTCATAAAACCTCTTATCTACGATAAATCTCTTCCAATTTTAAAATAGAAGTCTTTAAGTCATACTTGGTATTTAGAATATGATTTATACGTTTGCTTTGTTGCATATTTACAATTGCCGATACCCAAGCATCTACTTCAAGTGGCAAATGCATTAAGTTATCCGCAAGTTTTACTTCTTGTGTAATCGCATTTGAGATCATGGTCGCTACACCGTTGGCTTGTGCTTCTAATAACGCCAGTGGAAATCCTTCATGGAAGGATGGCATAACTACCACATCAAACACATTTAAAAGCTCTTTGACGTTATTCACCATTCCTAAAAACAATACATGTTTTTCCAGATGATTATCTTTTACTTTCGCTTGGATTTCATGCAATAAGGGACCATCCCCAGCTAAGACTAATGTATACTTTGGATGAATTTGCACTAAACTCTTTAATACTTCAATCATGAAAGTATGATTTTTCACTTCATGAAATCTTGCGACCATTCCAATTACAATAGAATCTTCTAAATGATATTGTTTTTTTAATGCTTGAGCAAGTTCTGCCTTGTAAGTGAAAGCTTCCGCTAAAATGGCATTTTCAATCAATGTTCCATATTGTTTGAAAAAAGCTTCACCATACAAGAAATTACCGGCACTTTCACTGCACGCCAAATATACATCTGCCTCTTGTTGAATCAATGCCTGCATCCACTTGCCATAGGCTACTGTAACGGCATTTTCTTTAACTCTGTTTTTTCCACTATGACTATGCGAAATACGTTTTTTAAATCCAAGATGCTTTGCCATCTTTAAAATAATTCCATTACTAAAAAGTGTATGTGCATGAAGGATGTCATAGTGATATTGCTTTTGTATCTCTTTAAGCATACGATAAAACTTAAACGGATTTCGAGTTGGACTTGGCAGATTAAAAATACGACCGTTTATTTTTTCAACACGGTTTTTATAATCACTATTTTCTTCATTAAATACAATGTAGTCAAACTGAAATTCATTCGGGTTAATACCTTCATGCCAAGATACAATCATATTTTCAGCTCCACCAATATTCAAAGAACCGATGACTTGTAATACTTTAATCATGTTGCACTCCTTTCAATTTGGCATAATATAAAAATGGAACATAATATGCCAAATGGTACATACATCTTGTCTTAAGCGAAAAATACTTTATTTTTCTCAATAAATGGTAACTTTCCTTGCGTTGAAGATATAGAATATGTTTTTTCTCATCATCTTTGATGTGATTTACTTTTAATTCCATCATAAATTCAAATGTTGCATAAAACCAAGCTTTCACTGTCTTGGCATACATCTCAACATTATGATTTGAGAAGTAACTCACTCGATCTTTTAAAGCTTGTAAGTAATCAAAACGACGCTTATGATACTTTACTTTCGTAATAGATCCCTCACGAATGAAGTAATAATACATTGGTTTTGTAACAATAGTTACCGTTTTACATTGATCTAACCACTTATACGTGGTAGCTTCATCTTCATAAATGACACCTAAAGGAAATAGATTTTTTTGTACTAAGTCTTTTGGTACCAACTTATTACATGCAATTACCGTCTGTACATAATCATCACTATAAAGAAGATTCAATGCTTCTTTATTGGTATAGGATTTCACTTTATATTCATCGAAACGATTTAATTCCTCTTCTTTTGTAAAACGTTGAAAATAACACATGACAATTGTATCTTTATTTATATAGTTCATCATTAGAGAATAATAATCTTCACTAATAAAGTCATCGGAATCAATAAAAGAAATATAATCTCCTGAAGCATATTGTAACCCAAAGTTTCTGGCTGATGATAAACCACCATTTGCTTTTTGAACAACTTTAAAACGAGCATCTTGAAATTCATATTCTTTTGCAATACGATAACTTTGATCGGTTGAACCATCATCAACAACAATTATTTCAAGATTTTTATAGTATTGTTTTTGCAAAGAATTTAAACAACGTCTTAAATAAGCTTCAACATTATATACCGGAACAATTACGCTAATTAAACTCATATCTTTTTACCTCTTGCTAGTACAAATTTCACGAGTTGTTTGCATTTGAAAAAAGATGCAATAAGCAATGCGGAATTTGTTTTTAAAACCTTCATGTTTAAAGAAGAATTCGTGCTATTTTTTAAAATAAATTGATACTCTTTATTCTTTAAATATGGCTTTAAACGCAAGTCCCATAGCTTATGTTTAAAACAATATTTTTGAAAAAACACAACAAAATAGTTAGCCAAAAAATCATATAACTTTTCATTTATCACTTTCGTATTACTGATTTTATCTTTATAAAATTCCAAAAAACTTTTTGATAATTTTAAAATAGTCTCAAACTCATCCTCGTGTAATTTTTTCGTTAAACCACTATCACTAAGATCATAAAAATAAAGTTGCTCATGTATAAAAATAATTGAACTTATATTAGAAAAATATTTTAAATTAAAAAGTAGATCCTCTCCATAAGAAATATCAATATCAAAAAATGTATCAATATACTTTCTTTTATACAATTTGCAAACGGGAGAAGTAAAAAATCCATTAATTAATAAAAAGTATAAATCTTTATCTATATCTTTTAAACTATTATATTGGCTAATTTTTTCTTTATCTTTTAAGTGTAGTATGGAATTCAAAACAGACGAACATACTAAATCTTTATCCAAATGATGAATATATACTTCAATCATTTTTTCTTTAATGTAGTCATCACTATCCACAAAAGCAATATACTCTCCACTTGACAGTTTGATTCCTTTATTGCGTGCACTAGATACTCCCTGGTTTTCTTGTTTATGATAAATAAAATTACTTAATTCCATATACTTTTCACATAGCAAAAAAGTATTATCAATAGATCCATCATCAACAACAATCACTTCTATGTTTTGATAAGTTTGATTGATAACACTATGTATGCATCGTTCAATTGTTTTTTCCGCATTATAAGCTGGAATAATTACCGATACAAGAGGCTTCATAAAACACCTAATCAATAATCCCTAATACAATCTGCTTCACTTCATGGTTATCCAAATCCATTGCAGACTCTAATGCTTTTATCTTTTCAGCAATACTTTCCTGTGAAATATTCATCGGTTCATTTACATAAATAAGATTATTCTTTGTTTTATAACGAACTTCATTTCCTAAAGATAATTCCTCATACATTTTTTCACCAGGTCTTAGCCCCGTAAATTCGATTTGGATATCTTCATAAGGAACAAGTCCTGATAGCTTAATTAAATTCTCAGCTAGTGTTAAAATCTTAACAGGCTGACCCATATCTAAAACAAAAATATCTCCTTTATTGGCATATGCCCCTGCCTGTAAGACAAGTTTTGCAGCTTCAGGAATGGTCATAAAATAACGTGTAATATTTTTATCAGTAACCGTTACCGGTCCACCATTTTGTATTTGCTTTTCAAAAAGCGGAATCACAGAACCATTTGACCCCAGCACATTTCCAAAACGAACAGCCCCAATCTTAGTTACACCATTATCTTTAAAAGACTGTACAATCATTTCACATAAACGCTTGGTAGCACCCATGACATTAGTTGGATAAACCGCTTTATCCGTTGAAATCAAGATAAACTTATCCACCTTATGTTCAATACAAGATAAAATCGTATTATATGTTCCAAACACATTGTTTTTTATCGCTTCTTTTGGTGAGTCTTCAACTAAAGGCACATGTTTATGAGCAGCAGCGTGGAATACAACACTAGGCTTATATTCCTGCATAATTTCATCCAATCGAGCCTTTTCACGCACCGAACCAATAATGCAAGTAATGTTAATATCTGGGTTCACTTGTTTTAATCTTTGTTTAATAATAATTTCTTGTTGAATGGCATACATATTATTTTCATAAATATCAAAAATAATAACTTCTTTTGGATTAAAGGTTAGAATTTGACGCACTAACTCAGAGCCAATCGAACCTCCTCCTCCAGTTACCATAACAACTTTATCTGTTAGATAGAAACTAATATCTGAATTATCAATTTCAATTACACCTCGACCAAGTAAATCCTCGATGGAAACCGAACGTAATACTGCTTTTTTCGTTGAGCTTACTTCATCTAAGCTCATAATCTTAACCACTTTTACTAAGCCATTGCATTGGTCTAAGATTTCTTTTAAGCGTGTTGAACTGACACTTGGCATAGCGATATATATTTCATCAACATGGTATTTCTCTACCACTTCTTTTAGCTGATCAATCTTGGCTAAAACAGGAATCCCATTTACCATGCGTCCTTGTTTAAAGCTCGAATCATCCACAAAGCCAACAATACGACAATTATACGCATCATTTGCATAAATCTCTTTACTTAAAATATTCCCGGCATCTCCAGCCCCAATAATCAAGGCATTTTTATTACGTGCTTTCAAATTTCCTTTATACATGAGATAACGATAAAGCACACGCATACCTAGTAAAAAACCAGGAGTTATAAATGCACTAAAAAAGAAGATACTACGTGGCAATCCTTCTTTTAAGCTAAAGCTATACACTAAAAACAACAACCCATTTGAAATAAAGCTTGCTAAAAAGATTCTAATACTGTCTTCAATACTAGTAAACTTCCATACACTTTTATTGACTTTAAAAAGTATAAAGAAGCTTGTATAAATAACTATGATATATAGAATTAAATGTTGAAAGACATTAAAATATATCAATGTTGTTTTTACATCAAATTCAAAACGAATAAGCAACGAAAAAATATATGATCCTAATACAGCTATCATATCGATTAGAAAAATAATGCTACTTCTATATTTTCGTAATGTTTGACTCATTTTATCACTTCCTTAAAGATTATAGCATAAAATAGGTTGTAATAACACGCATGTCAGCTATATGTTATATAGTTTTTCCAACTGTTTGACAACTTCAACATCGGTATATAACAATGCTTTTGTATGAGCATTTTTTGCTAATTGTTCTCTTAACCCTTTATCTTTCATCAACCAATTTAATTTATCAACCAAATCATCCATTGTGTATGTAATAAATCCATTAACTCCATTATCAATTAAATCTCGATGACCACGATTATCACTACAAAGAATAGCTACACCAACATACATAGCTTCTAACACATTCATAGGCAATCCTTCACGTTTACTTACACTTACCAAAATATCAGTATCTTTAAGAATTAATTCCAAATCACTTCGATAACCTAGCAAGTTTACAGAATTTTCCATTCTATGCTCTTTAATAAATTGCTCTATTTTCTCCCTGTTGGGACCATTTCCAGCTAGTTGCAATTGATACCTAGTCTCTTTTATTTTTGTTAAAGCTTCTAATAAAAATAATTGATTTTTATTATCATTAAGTTCTCCAACACACAAAATTTGAGGAATTAGATTTTTAGATTCTTCTTTTTTAGGGTGAAATCTTTTTGTATGGATACCAACACCATTAATATAGTGAACATTACAGTAAAATTTATTTACTGCACAGGCGTAATCTTCTTTATTAATGGTCACAATATCATCAGTAAATTTTGAAAGTATCTTCTCAATCGGATAATATATCAGCCAATTCTTCTTACTTGCACCTTTATAAAAATGAAAGCCATGTGCTGTATATATTAAACGATAACATCTCTTTAACGGATGAACTAGGCGTGTAAGAACACTAGCTGCAGGAGTATTGCAATGTACAATATTATAGGAATTTTCATCAATGATTTTCTTTAATTCAAAATACGCTTTTACATTTTTTAAAGTAAATGGGTTTCGTGAAAAATCGACATTAAAAAAATGATCAATATTTTCTAACTGGAGTTGATCCTTATCTTTTAAATTATCTCTTGCTACAACATCTACTACACAACCTTTATCCTTCAACATTGCAATAAGAGGTTTATGAAATTGAGCCACATGGCTTAATACAGATGCGACAATTAAAACTTTTGTCATACAATGCTCCTTATATTATTTGCAATAATCGCTTTTAAACGTTGATAATTTCCTGCAGAAACATAAGAATTGTGTGGGCTTAAAATACAATGTTTAAATGTATATAATTCACTTTCTGGATTTAACGGTTCTTGTTCATATACATCTAAAATAGCCTTATCAACTTTCCCTTGTTTCATATTTCTAATTAATGATAATTCATCAACTAATTGTCCACGTGAAACATTCACAAAAACTATTCCATTTTTACAATGTGTAAAAAAATCATCATTAATCATTTGATTTGTCTTATCTGTCAAAGGTAACGTGCATACTACTATATCATAATGACTAAGATGTTCGTATAAATCTTGATGAATTACCTGATCAAAATAATCTACTTTTTTACCGCTTTGATTATAACCACATACATAAACATTAAAAGCCTTTAAACGTTTTGCAATTTCTCGACCAATGTTACCTGTGCCTAAAATCATAGCTTTTTGTTCGTTCAATTCTTGTAACTGTCGAATCTTTATCCATTGTTTTTCCTTTTGATGATGCAAATGAAGATGAATCCCACGAAATAAAGTCAATAAAGCTCCTACCACATACTCAGCAATAGGTATTGCATAGGTATCTCCAGCATTTTTTACGGTAATAAAATGTTTTTTGCAATACTCTAGATCTATTTGATCCATACCCATACTTAACAACTGTATAAATTTTAGATTAGGAAAATCTTTAATGTCATTGTATCTAAAAAATCCATTGCATATAACACCTATAATACACTGTTTGTCTCCACCATATGCTTGATTATCATTTACATATTCAATCTCATACTTTCCCTTAAGTATTTGTTCAATTTCAATCGATATTTCAAAGTTATTCATTATCAAGAATTTCATATTAATTCTCCTTAATTACATTTAAAATCAATTGATCTAATATTTTTTTATTTTCTTCTAAATTCATATTAGAAATACCACACTCAAATGCTCTAATCTTTTCAATTTCAATAGCCAAATGATGTTTTACATCTTCAATTGTATCTACATTCGCATTATAAAAACTACGAGATAAAATCGCAATTTGGGAACCCAAACGATAGTGTTCCGCAATAATATACTCTGCCGGAACCAAACCATAGCCTAACTTTGCAATACCACCAATCCCAAAACAAATATGTTTCTTTTTAATTTTTTTAACAATTTCTTCAATCAATCCATTTTGTAAAGATTCAAACATAAACTTAAACCCATAACTGATTGCCAAATCATTCAAACCGATATGTATTTCATCAATGCCTTTAATCTTCAAAATATCATCCAAGCACTCTACTGCTTCTTTCGTCTCTAAAAGAATACAAACTCTTGCTCTACCATCTACATAAGAAACAAAATCAAAAACTTCTTTTGCAGTTTTAAAATACGGCAACATAATAATATCGGCACCATACAAAAGAGTTTGTTCTACTTCATATTTTGTTTGATCATAAAAGCTATTAAGCCGAACTAAAACATCAGTACTTTTTAAAACTTTTTTTACTTCTTTAATATCTTCTAACTTGTGATTAGAAATTAAAGTATCCAAATTTGCCTGTCTTTGATTTTTACCATTTTGTTCTAAATCAATGAAAATACGATCAATGGATGTTGTATCTGCTACCTTAGCTACTTCTGGATTATTTGTAATTAACATTAGTTTTATCATACTGGTTACTCCTTATGTGCTGTTTCATTGACATTAAAATTATCTTCGTTGCGTGCCACTTTCACAAATGTTTTTATTAGAATTTTTAAGTCTAAAAGAAAAGACATGTTGTTAACATAATATACATTCATTTCAATTCGTTCTGGCCAAGGTACGTTTTTACGACCATTAACTTGAGCATAACCTGTAATGCCTGGTTTTACATCAAACATGTGTTTTTGATGCTCTGTGTATTTTTCGAAAGGCCAAGGATGGTATGTTAATGCAGGTCTTGGTCCTACAAAAGACATTTCGCCTTTTAAAATATTCCATAATTGAGGAATTTCATCTAAACTTGTTTTTCTTAAAAAACTACCTATTTTTGTTACTCTTGGATCATCCTTTCCAGAATATACACCATACTTTTCAGAGTTTACTTTCATCGTTCTAAATTTATAGATTTCAAAGACTTTTCCACGTACACCTAAACGTTTTTGACGAAATAAAATTGGTCCCTTTGAATCTAATTTGATTAAAATACAAATCACAATATAAATAGGTAATAAAATAATTGTAAGTATAATTGCAAAAATATAATCTAGTACTATTTTGAAATATTTATACATGATAACTCCTTTTTAAATTAACATCAAAGATGTATAATATTTAAGTTAATATATTACTTATATATTCTAACATAATTTATAAAGGAGTTTTTATGAATCATCAAATACAAATAGAATTAAATAAAAAACCAGAATTAAAAAAATATGTGTTTTACAAATCCTTTTTAGTTACAACGAAACCAGTAGACCTGAATAATACATTCCCTTTGTACGATAACTTCAGTATGACAGAAATTGATTCCTATTACTTCTACGTTCACAAAGAAGCTAAACTAAATTTCTATAAAAATGAAACATTAACTCTATTTATTCTTGGCCATTGTTATAATCCATTTACAATGCAAGTACAAGAAGAAGAAATCCTAGAATATATTGCTAAAGAAAGTGTTAAAAAACCTATACAAAGTCTTATTGATGAGTTAACAGGTGTTTTTGTAATTGGATATATAAAAAATGGAGAATTATTTTATCAAGTGGATCCATCTGGTATGCAATCGGCATGTAGCGGCATGGTTAATAATGAATTTTATTTATCTTCTCATTTTCAACTAATTGGAGACCTATTAAATCTTAAAAGAAGTGACTATGTTGAAAAATTAATCAATTATAAATGGTATTATCGAGTTATGGGTCCTTATCTACCTGCAGATTTAACCGCATTTAACGAAATAAAACGCATTGTTCCAAACATTGAATACCATTACAACAAAATAACTATCCAACATAAACGTTTCTACCCTTTGCAAAATATACAAGGAGTAAAAAGTAAAGAAGAATATGCAAATGTCATCCAACAAGCAAGCGATATTTTGAAAAACAATATGCAGTTAATCATACAGAAATGGAATAAACCACGTATTTCTTTAACGGGAGGTATTGATTCAAACACAACATTTGCATGTGCAAATGGTCTATACGATAAAATCGAAAGCTTTAGTTATTTATCCGCTCATAAAGAAACTATTGACGTTGAAGCAGCAGAAAAAATTTCCAAAGAATTTAAAGTCCCACACAAATTGTATACAATCAAAGAAAAAAATGAAGATTATCCAAACTTCGATCTTATAAAAGCTATTATTGACCATAATAATGGATATGTAGCAAAAGGTAAAGATCATGAATATCGTAAACGTGTTGCCTTAATGCAAGAATTTGATGGTGATGTAGAAGTGAAATCATGGGTAAGTGAAACCATAAGATGCTATTGGTATAAACATTATGGAAGAAAATCCATGCCAAAATTATCATCAAAACTTTATCGAAATTTATATAAAATCTTTATTTTCAATCGTCCACTTGCCTTAGAAACAGACAAAGTATTTAAGCAGTATATACAAGACTTTGAATATGACAAAGTACCAGCTATGTATCCTGCTGCAGACCTACATTACAACGAAGTAACTTGGGGTAGCTGGGGTGGATTAAACATCAGCGAAATGCGTATTTACAGTGAAATAACATTTGTTTATAACAATCGTATCTTTCTAGACCTTTTATTTAGAATCCCCTTACTAGATCGAATCGAAGATAAACACCATCTTGCTATGAAAAAAGTCTTAAACAAACAATTATACGATATGAATATTCGTGTCGTTAATATGCATGAAACAAAGATGAGAGCATTTTTACTGAATGTTATATTTACAATAAATATGTTATTACCATTTTAAAAACTACATATGTAATCTTCTTTAAAATAATGACATTATAATAAATCCTGTGGATTAGAGTATCAAAATTGTGGTTAAATAATCATAGTGGCGTGGCTAGCTCAAAAGAATTGTAGTAAAGGGTAGCATAGGCTACCCTTTAAAACATGCAACGATTAGGCCAAGAAAATTATAAGTGTACAGTATCGTTCTTATTTATGTGCTACTTTTATATTTTTCAAAATCCTTTACATTAGATATATTTTAAAAATTTATCTATTTTTAAATTTGATATAACTATATTCGTTATTATTTTTACAATGCACAAAAGTAAAAGTCAACAAACTTCTACAAATTATAAAAATTCATTTTATATATGACCCCATTTAAATTATTCTTTAACTACAACTACCGTGATATTATATGGTATACATCTAAAAATTAATTGCTTATATATTTTTTTAATATGCATAAGAATTTTTTTACGGTAGTTACAGTTAAGAAACATACACCAAAAACAAATAAAGAAGAAAAAAATGGAACTAAGACATTATTATAATGTGTGACTGTTTTTGGATAATACTTCAACATCCATTCTATAACAAATACATGCATTAAATAAACGTATACAGTTACAGATGACATTTCTATAAAGATATTTTCTATTTTTGTTGTTAAATTTCCTTCTAAAGAATTAAAAATTAAAAAAACAAGTATAGATTCCAAGTATGTGGCAATAAAGAAGTAGTTAGTATAACTCGTACTTACTACTCCATGTGTATTTACGTAATACTGTGAAAGCGTAATTGTTATCAAAAAAATAAATAAGAATGCGACTATCATTTTTATTTTAGCTTTTGGAAAATGGAAATTACTTAAATAATATCCAGTTAAAAAATAACCGCTGTATCCGAAAAGTTCGTAATTGAAATTAGAAAATAAAGTTGGTATATACTCCAAAACACCTTCAAAATTTATTGTTTTTATAGAATAAGATAGAATTCCAAACACAAAAAATAACACACAGTAATAAATTACATATTTTCCATTTTCATATTTTTTCAATGCCATAAATATAGGATATAACAAATATACACCGATCATAGTGATTAAAAACCATAAATGATATTTATAATTGAATAAAAGAAAAATAAATTTCCATCTATTTTCAGCAAATATTGATGTAATAGGTTTTAATTCTGCAATTGCATATAAGACAGTAAACAAGATAAAAATACCCAAATATTTCAAAATATATTTAGACATAAATAATTTAAAATTTATTTTTTCTTTATTGAGTAATAGAGCTCCACTTAACATGAAAAACACAGGAACTGTCCACCTAAAAAACGTATTATATGTATTAGCGATTTTCCAAGTTATAGTGTATACATCCCCATAGTTATATGGATATGCAGTTATGTGAATAACAATAACTCCAAAAATTGCAAAAACTCTCAATAAATCATATTTAACTTTGTGTTTCATCATTATACACCTATTGCTTTCCAATAAAATTTATCACAATCGTATTATTATCAATACACTGAATAGAATCTTTATGTGGCCATTGAGGCATATCTTTAATATTTAACTGTTTTACTATACCATCAATTTCATCTTCAGTATAAATATCTAGATCAATTCCTATATAATGTTTCGCAAATTGTTGAAAATGAAATGGTGTTACTAAAATATGATTTCCTTCAGCACCTTTTAAACGCTCTGTTACACTTCGTGAAGTCTCTTGCGAAAAGTAAGTGTTAGGATTGCCAAATAGTTTTGTTGTGAAAAGTACTTTTGATTCTGAAAGAGAGCAACCTGTTTGCTCCATACGATCAATCACTCTCAACGCTAATGCATAACTTTTTTCATATTTTTGTTGCATATTGAAGTACGCTACGTTTGCTACAATAAAGTAATTAAATACTATTAAAACAGTAGAAAGCATCACTAAATTATTTAATTTAATATTTTTAATTTTAATAAACGTTAAAGGAAATATAACAATCAACACATAGTGATGTGTCATTAATATATGATAAAACAATGTTTTAATATCCGAAAAAATCAATATAACATTTGATGCAAAAGGTATTAACAATAACAACACAAGCAATAAAATACTATTATACTTATGATTTTTAAAGCAAACTACATAATTATAAACTTCTTTCATACCAACTGTAGCGAGTATCAAATATCCAATGAAAGAAAATAACGAAAAATTATAGGGTTTAACTTTAATAAAATAATAGAAAAACACTTTATATCCATGAAATAAATTAGATAATAAGTCATAAAAAGAAACAGTAAATAATTCATTGACCCCTTGATACGTTTTCAATTCAATATTATATATATATAAACTTAGTTTCATAAGAATCATATACATTACTAAAGAAATAACACCATATGCTAACATCTTTAGTATAAGAAATCTAACATCTTTGCCATTTATAATCTCTTTGATTAATGTTAGTAAACATAATAGAATCCCAAAAACCAAATAAATTTGATATACCCCTATGCTTAATGCTAAAAGCAAAGAAGCGATTAAGATATTTCCTTCTAAACAATAAAAGACATAGAAAGAAGCAATCGACAATAATACACCTAACATATATGCATCTGCCAAATGCATATAACCAAAATTAGCAGTTACTACAGGAAAACTGATAAATACAGCACCAATTAAGACTTTAACAATAAAATCTTCCACCTTAAAGATCTTACAAAGTAAAACAACCGAAATTCCACCATAAAGTAAAGTTAAAAAGCCGTTTACAACAGGTAAATCATAAAAAGAACTGAAGAAGCCGGTTACTACACTAAAAAATCTACCAAGTGAAACCGTATTTAGGCTATCATAAAAACTATACATAGAATCATCTGTAGCAAATTTATTATAAAAAACCATTCCATGCACTAAAAAACCTATGATAAAGGTTGAGATTATTAGTTTTAAATCTTCATAACCAAATTCTTTCTTTATTTTTTCTAGCATTTCTATACCCTCTAATTTCCCATACTATTTTACAATAAATCTTTGATGTTTTGATAGATGATTTCCTCTAAACGCTTATAATTAGACATTGATGCAAACGAGTTATGAGGTGTAATCAACACTTGATCATACTCATACAACTCACTATTTTTATCTAATGGTTCCTGTTCAAACACATCTAAGATAACAGCATAAAATTTATTTTCTCTTAAAGATTTAAGTAAAGCTTCTTCTTTTACGATACTTCCCCTAGCTACATTAATGAACAATAATCCATCTTTACATTTCTTTAAGAAAGCATCATCAATAAAATGATAGGTATCCTTTGTCAATGGAAGCGTACAAATAATGACATCATAATCCGAAAAGATATCTAAACTAGTTATGACACGATGAAAATGCTTGGGAAGATGACCGCTACGATTAAACCCCGTAATATCGACTTGAAACCCAACAAGACGTTCGGCAATCTTTGATGCAATATTGCCTGTCCCTAAAATAAGTACTTTCTTATTGTATAACTCTTGAAGTTTCATGTTCATCTTCCATACTTTTTGACGTTGTAAATCTTTAAAGTCAAACAATCCTCTGTAAAAAGACAACATAGCGCCTACCACATATTCAGCAATTGGTATTGCATAAGCATCCTTGGCATTACATAGAGAAATCTTTCTATTCTTTACATAATCAACATCGACAGTATTTACTCCCATACTTGTAAGTTGAATAAACTTCAAATTTGTATATAGTTGTATATCATTAAATTCAAAAAAACGATAACCTATCACACCATATACTTCCTCTTTTTTTCCTTTATACTTTTCTAATTCATTGATATACTCAACAACAAAAGAAGAAAACAACATTTCTAATCGATGTGATAATTTAAAGTGTTTCGTTACCAGAATTTTAAACATACTTCCTCCATTAATTTTAATTTATTATACCATTAGTATTCTACCTATAACATACGTTTCACCTTTAGCATTTTAAAAAAAGATGATAAAATAACTAAGACTAAAGGAGAACATCATGGAAACCATTTTATTTTTACTTTTTGTTTTCTTAAAACAATTTTATATATATACCCCTTATTCTAAGTTAATTTCTGTTGCAGATCTATTTTTAGCTTTATCTTTTCTATGTACATTATACAAAATGATAAAAAATAAAGAACTGTTCAAAAGCTTAATTAAAGATTATCTATACTACGTATTTATTTTGATTGGATCTATCATTAACTTAATCTATTTTCTTATTTACAAACAACCTGAGTTTATTACATGCACATTATTTTTAATCTATGTTGCAATGACTGTAATGACATTTCGCCACTTGTTAAATAAAGATGATAAAATTAAAAAATACTTATCATATATTCTAATTATTTCTATTTTACTACAGTTCGTTATCTATCTGACAAACAGTGGAAATGTGTTTTTAGAACATTGGGGTGCTTATCGCTACATCGGTACCTTCAAAGATCCAAATCAATTTGGATTCTACCTCTATAGTTCTTGTATTATTATTTTAATGATTCATAGTTATAAATTTAAATGGTGGTTACCAATTATATATCTTGTTAGCTTTTATTTAATTTTACAATCGAAATCAACTAGTAGCTTTATTGGCATGATTAGTTTAACCATATTTTTATTTTTATATTTTATATATCAAACATTTAAATACTATCATGTTTCTATTAAATGGTTTTATATTTCTCTTATCGCTGTAATTATGGGTATAGTCATAACATTATACCTTATATGGCCATCTGCTAACTTTGATATAAAAAAATTAGACTATACTATCTTAACACGAATACAATACAAACTGAAAAATATAACAGATGGTGGAATCAAATCACTGTTTTATGAACGTGGCGCACAGAAATTATACGATTATCCATACTATATCTTCTTTGGATCTGGAGAAGGATATTACGCAAGATTTAACGAACTTCTATTGGGTTCTGAAATCCATTCTACATTACCTAACTATTTATTTGCCTATGGTATAGTTCCATTTTATCTATTATTAAAATGGATGTATAAAAATATTATTCAAACGACACTTTTAAATCGTTTCATTATTCTTTCTTTATTAATTGAAAGTTTTCTACTATTTAATGGAAGACAACCATTATTTTGGATACCTATTTTATTATGTGGAAGTATAAAATCAAAGCTTTTGATACAAAGTAAAAAGTAGATGTCATTGTAAAAGATATCTACTTTTCAAATAGAAGTGCCAACTGTTTTTAAAATCCTTTTCTTTCTTAAAAGATAAATACAATAATTTAAGCAAATAAACAAAGAAGATAAATTATACTTATACAAATAATACATGCTTTTATATTTAAAGTCATTCACCTTTATATCTTTAAAATACTGATTTCTTAAATCTTTTTTTAAGTTTCGATAACGTTCTTTCGTTGGTTGAGAAAAATAATTCAAGCATAAAGCATAAAGTAATTTCACTTTATTTTCAGCAACAAACTCCTTCGCCTCATCACTACCATTTAAAAATGACTCAACATAAGCTAAAGATGTTTTACGTTTTCTAAAATACTCTGTCTTATAACGATTGGTAATACTATTAGGATTTTGGATGTATTCATATAAAACTTCATTATAAACAAGAAAAGTATTTACATGCTTTAAATAGCTAAGATTAAACTTTAAATCTTCACCAATATCTAAACTTGTATCAAACTGTAAGCAATGCTTATCAATCAAAGCTTTTTTATACAGTTTAACAACAGGAGAATTTAAAACCCCTGTTTTGATTACTTCGATATACTCTTGATCCTGCATAATTTTTGTATCATAGATACTCAACAAAGGTTTTTTACTATCTTTAAAGGCTGCCATAACAAGCGCTATAAAGTAATCTGCATCATGTTGCATCATACTATCGTATGCAATTTGTAAAAAGTGTTTATCATAACAATCATCCGAATCAATAAAACAAAGATATGGATAACTTGCCTTACTCATTCCAACATTACGAGCATTCGATGGACCACCATTTTCAATCGAATACACTTTGATACGACCATCCTTTTTGCTATACTCTGTAGCAATACTCAACGTTTCATCTTTAGATCCATCATCAATGATAATCAGTTCAAATTCTTGATATGTTTGATTTAAAATCGATTCTATTGATTGAGCAATATACTCTTTACAGTTATAAGCCGGCATTATTACTGAAATCATACAATCTCCTTTTTAATACGTTTTTGTTTTACAACCTGAACTAAGGCATGCATTAACACTTTAAAATCAGCACTTAATGCATAATATATCACAAAGCATACCACAAAAGCCCCTATGGTACTAGCCACCATAATAAAAACCCAATGGAGTAAAGATGTAATGATTACAAACTTTTTAATCATGATTACCAAATATAATATACCAACCATAAAAGCCACATTCAAACCTAAAGTATAAAATTGTCTTTGCATCGGAAACTGCAATTTTTCTCCCATGATAAATTTACAATAGAAATATTTTATCATTCTAGAAAGAATTGTACCTAGTAATACACCTTGAAAACGATACACAGAAACTAAAGACACGGAAATAGCAATATTCAAAATCGATTCTACCAAAGAAATCTTCCAGTAATATTGATATAAACCATTTGCCTTAACAATGACATCCCATATTGAAGAAACAATAATGATAATAAATAAAATAATAAATAAACTATAAGACATAAAATCAATACGATACAATGCCGTATTCGATATTGCTAAGGAAATAAAATGATCTAACCCTAAAAATAATGGAATCGCCAAAACTATGGATATAAAAAACAACAACGCCTCTAATTGAGCAAAGGCTTGATAGGTATTTTTATTCTCTGCAAACAAGTTTCCTACGATATCAACAATACTACCAATAGAAATGGTAATAATGTCACTCAATGCTTTTACAACAAAATAAAACGAGCTATATACCGATACGAATGTGAGAGTTAAAAATTGAGAAATTACAATATTATCCGTATTATTGTAAACAATGTAATTGATATTCGTAAATAACGTATACTTCGTTAATGTTAAAGGCGAATAATCCTTTTCTTTAGTATGTTTTTTATATACAACATTATAGTTCTTCAGTAATAGGTAACGCAGAATCGTAAAACCAATTGCCACGAAACTATCTACAAGAATAAACACTATAAAATTACGATTCATAATGGTTAAAAAACTAAACAGAATACGAACAATAAATTTAATATTATTAATAAAGTGAACTTGAAAATTTCGCTGTTGTGCTGAAACCAATGAAATATCTGCACTAAACAATGCCTCTACAACACTTGGCAATGCAAAGATAAACATTATCAAAATCAACTGCCAAAAAGAAAACGATGACTGCGAAGCTAAAAAAGGAAACAACAACGATATAAAACAAGCAATCACAAACATAACAAGAGCACTATAACGGAAAAAGACTTTTGATCCATTATAAATTTCATTCACCTTAACATAATCCTGTTGTGCTAAAGGTTTATAATAAGCAAAACGATAGATGGAATCTAAGCCTAAGTCGGCAATCGTCACAAATGCCAACAATTGAATAATAAGTTGATATAATCCATTCATGGAATCACCTAAATATCCAATCAACATCCTTGTTTTGACAATGCCTAAAACAGTAATCAACACTTTAAAGATTACTTCTGAGGTAAATAAAATCATTGATTTATTGGTTCTGCTACTCATGAAATACCTCTGCGAAACATATGTTTAAGACGATATAAATCAAGAAACTTAATATGTAAACAAGATAATAATACTGCCAACTTATTAAACCCTTGAATATAAGGATTCTTCAAAAAGAATGCTCGATATTTTTTATAAATATCCTCTACCTGCTTTCTTATGGTTTTATCATTTGTACTTGCATACGTATGAAATAAAGCATAACAAAAAACATTCATTGTCTTTAATGCAAGTTCCAAATCCTTATCTTTAAAATACGCATACTTACGAGCAAACACATCAACAAAATCTAAAGTATGCGTATTGGTACTATTCATAAAACTATCGGCATGTTGATAGTAGAAATAACACACTCGATCCATACTATAAACATGTTCTACTTGATCATAAATTACATATAAAATATCTTCATCTTCATAACGAATGCCTTCTTTAAAACGCAATGTTTGAAAGATCTCTTTTGGATATATTTTATTCCATACAATACTATACGGTTCACTACCGTTAGAAACCAAACGCAGATTCGCTTCTCGTCCTGTAATGGATTCTAATTTATAGTTCATCTCTTTGGTTGTTTCATGATAAGTATTTGTTTTTAAAAAACCAAACTGTACGATAGAAGTAGGATGCTCATGCAAGATACCCACTAAACATTCAACCGCATGTAAATCCAAATAATCATCCGCATCTACAAACATAATATATTGTCCACTACAACAATCCAATCCCAAATTACGCGCCTTAGATACCCCACCATTTGATACATGCATAATCTTTAAACAATCGTCCTGATAGGTATCTAAAATATCTTTTGTAGAATCCACACTACCATCATTAATCACAAGGATTTCAATATCCTTATATGTTTGATGAATCAAAGAATCCAAACAAAAACGAATGCTTTTCTCCGCATTATACACCGGAACAATGATGGATACCTTCATATCTTTTCTCCCTTCAAAACGATAAACTACTTCTTAATCTTTTTTATAAGTTTAAGTGCGATATAAACAAGAGTATCATTTACTCGATATAAACCTTTTAAAACACGATATAACCATAAGTCCGTCTTAATGCTATGAATCATACCACGCTTTTTATAAAAGTTCTTTAACTCTTTAAATTCATTAGAATTCAAAGGATATTTACTAATCTCTAATAAAATCATAATACTTAAATACGTACTTAATGTACGATATACCTTATCTTCGTTTTCATATCGCATATACTTTTCATAAATATAAAACTTACTTTCTGTTCTTTGTTTAGAAAGTTTTACATTTTGGGTAATGGATGTACTATGAATTCGATATAAATAAATATAGTCATTAATGGATTTAATCGTACAATCCTTTAATAAACATTGTATATTAAACTCTTCATCTTCATGATAAATATCTTGAACAAACTGAATTTTATGATCAAGAAAGAATTGACGTTTAAAAATATGCATACAAATTGCTGTTGAATATTTATCCTGTAACAGTGCTGTATTTAAAAACTCTTTTCCACTCCCTAAAAACGGTAACTGTTCTTTATTCTTCCAACGTTTATGCTCATTAAAATTAATATAATTAAAATGTAAAATATCTACTTCATCACATAAATGTTGTTCGATTACCTCGAAGTAGTTTTCCATTAACACATCATCACTATCAACAAAAATAATATACTTCCCACTTGCTTTTTGTAATGCAGCATTACGAGCCATAGAAACCCCTAAATGCGGATTACATAGTAACGTAAAATTTGACTTATCTTTAATGTATGCTTCAACAATAGAAACGGTTTGATCACTAGAACCATCATCAACCAAAATCACTTCTGTTTGCTTTGCATCCATAATACGGTATATACTGCTTAAACACTCTTCTATGTAAGCCTCTACGTTATAACAAGGGATAATAATGCTATAGTTCATTCATACAACTCCTTATACCCTTCTATTCTATCATTAATTTAAACTTATTTTTAATTCTTTTTCTTGGTTTTTGAGGATATTGGTACTTGCTAAATATTGACTATCTTCCATAATACGCTGCCCATAACACTCCACAAAATTACAAATACCCTCTTCACTTAACTCTTCTCCACTAAATCCATACGAAAACAAATATACATGAGTTAATTCATGTCTTAGTGTACGTATCAATAAGGGTACCTCCAAATCCACATTGATATAAACAGAAAGTTCATCAAATTTACTTACACCAAAACAACGTTGATTATCCATATATAAATGCTCATCTTCACTTGCCACAAAATAAAATGTCCAACGTAATCCGTTAATCTTAATAAAATGTTTCATCTTCTACCTCCCTATATAAGCACCTTGTTTTATGTAACCTATTATAGTTAAGAAAAACGTAGAATCCTAAAAATAAAAAACGCTTAAACCAAGTTTAAACGCATCTTATAACATGGTGACTCCTTAGGGATTCGAACCCTAGACCCACTGATTAAGAGTCAGTTGCTCTACCAACTGAGCTAAGGAGTCATTTATCTAAAAAACCTAGCTTTAATAGCTAGGATTAAAGCACCTAATGGTGACTCGTACGGGATTCGAACCCGTGAATGACGCCGTGAAAGGGCGCTGTGTTAAACCACTTCACCAACGAGCCAAAAAAAATGGCGCCTAAAACAGGGCTCGAACCTGTGACCTAACGGTTAACAGCCGTTTGCTCTGCCGACTGAGCTATTTAGGCGAGTGCTTAATTATATTATCACACTAATAAGATCTATGCAATAGTTTTACCAAAAAAATTTAAAGTTTTTTACTTCATGTTGTATTTAACCATAAAACCAGAAATAGTGTATAATGGTACTACTGAAATGGAGTATACCGATGGATCAATTAGAAGAAATTTATCAATTAATCAAACAAGGAAACAGCTACCTAGAAAGTCCACATACAGACTTAGTCGAAAGCTATTTTAGTGATGCTTGGATAGGCATTAAACAATATCTTAAAGAACAAAAACTACAAGACTACCATGAAATCGATGAAGATGGCATACTTTCCAATTTCATCAACAATCAATGTAGTATCTTATTCTCTTTCGGCTACTATGAACATGCCATTGATTTTGCAAATGATGTACTAGCGACTTTACAGTTAAATCAAGATGAACGATTAGATTTTAAAAAACACATTGCCGATGCTCATTATTTTTTAGATGATCGTAAGCAAGCCATTCATTTATATCAAGAATACCTCAAACAATACCCTAATCATCCAAGTCTATTATACGGTTTAGCACTTCTTTATTTTCGTTTAAAAGAGTATCCGTTAGCCATCGAACACTTCAAGCAAGTGGCTTCTTTAGAAGATACTTTCTTTAAAGATGCAGCCATTGAAATGCTGATAGAATGTTATCAAGAAGTAAATGACTACGAAAAACAACAAGAAATTACTTCTATGAAACACTAATTAACATGCACGTTTACACTTAAACGTGTTTTTTAATATATAAATTACTATAAAACTTAACACAAAAATAAGCAAAGAAACGCCCAGTACAAACGCAATCGTAGCTTTTTCCATCCATGGCACAGTAAAGCGTCTAAAAATCACATTGAAGAAATCATGTACAAGATAGATACCAAAACAATAGGGTGCAATCCACGAAACACTTTGCTGTAAACCTTTAGAAATCTTTCCATAATGCTCTTTAAATAAAAGGAAAATGGAAGAAGCTAAACATACATACATCGGTAATGTATAGGCAAATAATCCCATATACACTTGATGTAAATGCATAGAAATCATAGAACTACCAATGAATGTGATAGCCACACTAAGTAATGCAAATCCATGAATACATTTCTTTACGTTTTCACTTAATTCATACTTATGTAGATAATAACCAAGCATAAAGACACCACTATATCCCAAAACAAAGTCAACATGCAACATATACCCAATGCTATGTAAGACATTCGATAAGAAAGGAATAAGAGCTAATAATTTCCATACGCTTCCAAAAACAAACGCAAGCACTAAAAAATATTCAAAATGATCTTTCTTAATGGTAAGTAATCTTAACAAAGGTGTAATCAAATAAAGAGCAGCCATCATATATAAAAACCATAAATGATAACGACCTATCAATAGATTGGAAATAAAGGTTTCAGCCAACTTAGTATCAATAGCTACTCCTCTAAGAATAATCCCACTTACCACCTCATAACAAGCATATAAAAATGACCAAATGAAAAATGTCATCATAAGTTTTACAACACGTTGTTTAATCATTCCCTTAATAGTTATCTCTTTATCCAACATTAAAGCACCTGAAATCATTACAAACATCACAATACAAACACCTGTTATACTCATAAAGAAATTTAAAACAAGCCATGTACTACTATTTACAGGATAATAGCGATATCCATATCCACATACATGTAGCACAATCATCAAAAAGATGGACATGACTCTTAAGCCATCCATATAAGGTATTTTCTTTTGCATATCGACACCCCTAACACAATTATCTATATTATAACAAACAAAACCCTTACTTATTTACAATCTTTTTGTAATACGCTATAGTAAATTTAATAAAAAGAGGAAAACTATGGTCAAATCAATTTACATCAAAAAGAATAAAAAACGTATCTTACTTATGATTCTTGGATGCATTATGTTTATAGTATGTGCTTTATTTTTCTTTTATCTAGCAAACACATCTTTCAAACGATACGAAGCGATATTAATTGCAACCGGTCTTTTAAGTTTCGTATTTTTTGGTGGTATGGCTATCTTTTATATCTCATTATTACTTAGCAACAAGCCTTTTGTTAAAGCAGATCCTCAAGGCTTTATGGAACATACAACAGCGATTAACTGGGGCATCATTGATTGGAATGATATTGAAATCTTTATCCTACACCAATCATTTGGATCTTACTACATCCAAGTAAAAGTGAAAAACCTTGAAGAATACCAAGCTAAATTAAGCCCTTTATCAAAGTTCGTCTCTAAAATGAATATCTTTTTAATGAGTAACTATGATATTGTGATTCATTGTCCGCTTATTGATCAAAATCCACATGAGCTATGTTTCCAATTAAACCAATACTTACAATCTATGAAAACAAAAAAAGATGACAAGTCATCTTTTTAAATTTCTTTTAACAATGCCGACATCTTTGGCATTAATTGTTGTTTTCGAGAAATGATGTCTCTTGAATAACCGGAATGATCATCAAACTTCGTATCCAGTACATTATCCATTAAATAGCTTAATGGCCCACTGTAGACAAACATTGTACCTTCCGCCATTACATGAGTAAACATCATAATGACTAAATCATAGCCCTTCGCTTTTTGTTCTTTCTCAAGGTTCTTTCTAAAATCTGCTAATATAGCTTGAATATCTTCAATGTTACGATAGTTTGTTTGCCCAATCGCCAATTTATATTTACCAATATCGTATGTTTTTAAGTCTCGATTTAGGATCTTTGTAGGTTCTAAATCCTTTAATGCAACCGATGCGCTTAGCATCTCTAACGCATACTCTTCAAGATTTACTCCGGCACGATCTGCAAGCCACTTAGCCGTCATAATATCTAATGGTGTCGTCGTTGCAGATTTGAAATGAAGTGTATCTGAAATAATTGCACTTAACAAAATTCCGGAATATTGTGCATCTGGAAGTAACCCATTTTCTTGATACAACATCGATATAATCGTACAAGTACAACCACACTTTTGATTACGATAATAAATTGGATAGGTTGTTTCAATATTACCAATGTGGTGATGGTCAATAATCTCTAAAATTTCAGCATCATCAATATTATTAATACTTTGATTTTTAGCACTGTGATCAACCAAAATAAAGCGACGACGCTTATAGTTTTGTAAATGATAGCGTGATATTTGACCAATCACATGATTTTCATCATCGACAACAGGATAAGAACGAAAACGAGTATTACTCATCTTCTTAATCACATCTTCGACATATTCATGATGACGAAAGAAAATAGGATTTTTCGTCATAATCAAAGACACCGGATAAGAATCATTGATAACTTTCGCCACTTTCATCGTATCACTTTCACAAGTAATAATGGCACATTGTTTCACACGAGCAGCATTAATTACTCTTGGACTTACCTCTTGTCCACAAGTGATAACTAAAAGTTTACAACCTGCTTCAATTAATGAAATTTGTTTTTCTTCTCCATCTGATAGTATACAAATTGATCCTTTAAAATTACTTTGAAATTTTTCACGATCATGTAGGGTAACAATATAAACCTTCCCATTAGTTTTATATTCTTCTCCATCAAAAACTACTTTACCCTCTATGGTTTGGGCAATCTTTTTTAGTTTGGCTTGTGCCATTAAACCATTAACATCCGTATCCAGCATTAAGCGTGTCATACTTAAATTACTTGTTGAAATAATCCCTTTAATACGCGTACGCTTATCTACAACAACCAAAGAACGATTGCTTGTTGAAAGCATTTTATCCCATGCTTCTTTCACAGAAGTATCCATCGGTACCATTAAAGGCTCATCAATATCAATATCACTTAATATGGAACGAGCATCTTTTAAAAGCAAAGGATTCTCTAAGCCAAATCGTTTTAATACATATTTGCTTTCTTCATTCAATGGTCCTAAACGACATGCAATAGCAGTTTCACCTATTAAATTTTTCATATTGGCATAGGCTAATGCCGAACAAATCGAATCGGTATCGGGATTTTTATGACCTGTAATATATATTGTATTATTCATGCAATCCTCCATTCATTAAGACCATTGTAACAAACTTAACTTACATAAACAATCTAGTAGGTTAAAATTTCATAACCGGTTTCTGTAATTAAAACCGTATGCTCCACTTGAGCAGAATCTTTACCATCCTTGGTGTAAATTGTCCATCCGTTGTATCGATCAATTACCACATCTTTACCACCCGCATTAATCATCGGTTCAACCGTAAAAACCATCCCAGGTACTAATAAAAGCCCTGTTTTAGGCTTACCAAAATGATAAATAAAAGGATCTTCATGAAATTCAATTCCTACTCCATGACCACCTAATTCACGCACTACACTATAGCCATGTTTTTCAGCATGACTTTGAATCGCATGCCCAATGTCACCTGTAAAGTTATAAGGTTTGCATTGCTTTAAACCTAAAGCTAAACACTCTTTGGTTACTTCGATTAGTTTTTCACGTTCCTTACTTGTTTTACCAACAATAAACATTCTGGAAGCATCGCTATAATATCCATTATAGATTGTAGAAACATCAACATTTACAATATCGCCTTCTTTTAACTTACGTAGCTTTGAAGGAATTCCATGACACACTTCATGATTTACGGATGTACATACACTCTTTGGATAGCCCTCAAAATTTAAAGGTGCACAAATAGCTTGATGCTCTTTGGTAAAACTTGAAACTAAATCATCAATATCTTGAGTAGTCATACCTGCTTTAATGTGCTTTTCAACATGATCTAAAACAGCTGTATTAATCACTCCACTCGCTTTAATTTTTTCAATTTCTTCCGGTGTTTTTATCATATCTAAAGTTGGTACTTTATACCCTTGTTTTTGATAAAAATCCATTTTTGCTTGTAGTTCTAAAGATAAAGTAGCTTGTTGTTTTATCATAAAATTCTTTGCCCATTAATTACCAATCGAAAATGCAAGCCAAGATAATCACTTGCCTTTTTACACAGTAACATCCTTCCTAAAAATATTTCAAAATAATCTAAAATTGGTGTAATTGTAGTATCAATCTCTAAATTTAATTCCGCATAAGCTTCTTCTTTATTTACATTTAATTTACTTTTGGTAACAGCATAATTTACACGATCATGAATATCAAACGTCTCTAAATGACGATTACGTACACGTGACCTTCTAACATCTGACTTATCCGCTAAAATTAACGCTGCCCCAATTGGCGAAACACATGTGGCATTTCCTTCATCATGATTCCCAATGGCACTTATAATATCTGAAATATCTTCCGCATCAAAGTCTAACGTATCTAAAATGCGAAATGCCATAATTGCCCCTGTTTGAGCATGTTGTTGACGATGAACAACGTTGCCGATGTCATGTAGATAACCGGCAATCCCACCAAGTTCAATTTGTTTTTCATCGTAACCTAATGTCTTTAATACATAAATCGTATCATTACTTACTCTGGTTACATGAGCAAAACTATGTTCCGTATAACCAATCGCACTTAAGCTTTCATCTGCCTTTTGAATATAAGCCTTAATCTTATTATCCTTTTTCACTAACTCTAACAATTTCATAATACTTGATACTTCCCTTCCTTTTTAAACTTAAATCTTGTTTGATAGAAGGCTTCTAATAAACGTATCATACTTTCAAAATCCTTTGTTCCGGCTGTTTCCATCGCTGAGTGCATCGCAAGTTGGGCTAAACCAATATCCACACTGGCAATCGAAACATGTCCGGCCGAAATATTACCTAAGGTAGAACCACCACGTGTATCCGAACGATTTGTAAAATATTGTGTTTTTACATTCGCTTTCCTTGCACACTGCAACAATAAAGCAGCTGATATTGCGTCCGTTGTATAAGTTTGATTGGCATTATACTTAATTACAACTCCTTCATTTAACAATGGACGATTGGTTGGATCTGCTTTTTCAGGATGTGCCGGATGTACTGCATGCGCATTATCAGCGCTAACCATAATAGAACTGGCAAGTGCTTGATAAACATCAAACTGCAAGCCATCGGCAATACGTTTTAAGGTATCTTTTAAGAATGCACTATCTGCCCCTTGTCTTGTTAGTGAACCTACCTCTTCATTATCAAATGTTACATATACATTAATATTATGTTTATTTTCAACACTCAAAAAAGAAACCAAAGAAGTATATGCACACTCTAAATTGTCAATATGATAACTTGAAAAATACTCTTCTTGTAATCCCCATGTGTATCCTTCTACACATGGATATAAAAATAAATCAAAACTTAAAACTTGATTTGCTTCAACACCAACTTCACTAGCTAAAAACGCTTTAAAGTCAAACTCTTTTCCACTTGTTAAGACCGGAAGCATATCTATCTGGTTGTTATACGACATATTTTCATTGATACTTCGATTTTGATGAATCGCAACATTCGGTATTACACATATTGGCTTTTTAATATGTAATAGTCTAGTATCAATACCATCTTCTTCCTGAACAATCACACGTCCAGCTAGGGATAATGGTCGATCTAACCATGTATTGGCAATGGCACCTCCATACATCTCTGTATTTAACTTGATAAAGTTATCTTGCACTATTACTGCATTTGGCTTTACCTTAAATGTTGGCGCATCACTATGACTTGCTACAATATTAAAGTTATAATCTTTAACTTCACTACCAATATCAAAGGCAATCATACTTGTACCATTACGTGTTACAAAATATTTACCACCCTTTTTTAATGAAAACTCCAATCCTTCATTTAATTCCTGAAACCCTTTTTCCAATAATAAGACCTTAATATTATCAATCGCTTGGAAAGCCGTAGGACTTTTATATATAAAATCTAACATTGTTTGTATCTTTTTCATAAAATCACCTCATTTATCATTATACACCACTTAGATAAAAAAAATTAACCCTATACTACCGGCTAATTTCTTTAATTTTCATTTTTGCCTGTTCAATAGAGGTTTTATCAGGCTTCATAATATAGACTTCTTGATTCCCAATGGAATAAGTTTTACCCCTTGCATCACTACCATAGAGTGATTGTGTATCGATATGCCACTTATCCAACATGGAAGAAAATCCTAGTTTAATTGCCTGCGTCATTTTATTGGTAGGCATATTGGTATCCATTTCTAAAGAAACAATATCTAAAATACGATTAAATTGAAAAAAGACCAATGGATTACGAAGTTTTTCAATAATCGCTCTTAACACGGCTTGTTGATTCACAACACGCATACCATCTCCATCAACATAAGCTTTACGCTCTCTTGCAAAAGCCAATGCCTTTTTCCCATCAACGATTTGTAAACCTTGTTCAAATTTCACTTTATCCGGGTAAGAAGTAAACGCAATGTCTGAATAAATCTGTATCCCACCTATCGTATCTACAATATGCTCTAAGGTCGAAAAATCAACACGTGCATAATAATCAATTTCAATATCCAACAGATGTTCCACCGTATCAATCGTACAATCAATCCCATAAATACCGGAATGTGTTAATTTATCCATTGCTCCCTCTTTGCAAGCCAAAGGAACATAGTAATCACGAGGAATACTTGTCATTAATACTTCACGTTTTACAGGATTGACGGTTACCACCATATTCACATCGCTACGAGCATTACTTAGTAAACGACCATAATGATCATTTCCACTAACATAGATATGAAACGTATCTTTAGTTAAATCAATCGATGTATTTCCACCACTTTTAACAATCTTATAAGTCTTGGGATTTTGATATAAATACTCTTTCGGTTCTTCTAATAAAGAAGTAATATTACTGGTTGCCACAACTGCATCTAATTTCTGTTTGTCTAAATCGTGAAATAAAGTCAATACATCCTGATACACCATATACTCATAACGATACTCTTTTAAATACTCAACAACATAGTCTTGATGATAATCATTTAAAATTCCAACCTTTTCAATAGATGTTTCTTTATTGGTAATCGTCGCTACTTCAACAAAACTATTCTGTTTATTCAACATCAATAAGTTTTTCCCAATTGTAAAGATTTGAACTTCAACAAAGATATATACCCCCATCAAAAGCAGTGTAAGTAACTTTAACTTTATTTTAAAACGCATTAAAACTAAAAGAATGATATAGTACCCTATAATAAAAGACACTACAATCATAAGTGTTTTAAAAGGCAATACATCAATCACAAATAATGAAATCACTAATACAATTGCCACAAGTAAATACAAGGTATATAAATAATTTCGTTTCATTTTCTCACCTTACTTTATATTTAATACGGTAATGCTTTCAATATGTTGATTAAAAGAAAACATTTCAAACGGTATAATTTCTTCCACTTCATAACTTGCTTTTAAATAAGCCAAGTTTTTAGCCAACGTACTAGGATTACAAGAAACATAAATGATACGTTTTACATTTGCATTTACGATTGCCTTTAACATAATATCATCTAAACCTAAACGAGGAGGGTCAACAATTAAGGTATCTATACGCTCCCCTTTAGCAAGCTTCATCATCTCTTTACCGGCATCTCCACAGATAAAATGACATTTATGATCTAAATGATTACGTTTTGCATTTTCCATTGCATTTTCAACCGCCTGCTTCACACTTTCAATCCCTATGACTTTCTTAGCTTTTGAAGCCACCATTAAACTCATTGCCCCAATTCCACAATACGCCTCTACCACAACATCACTTTCATAAACTAAATCATACACCTTTTGATATAACACTTCAGCTTGATGATGATTTAATTGAAAGAAAGAAGCAGGAAGCAAATGTAACGATAGATGATGTATTTGAACATCAATCGTCTTTTTACCACTTAGATGTTTAAATTCATTCGAAAAAATCTCATGCGTGTTTCTAATATTAATGTTTTGATAAATACTTACTAACTTATCTAATGATGCCAATTCCAAAAGAAACGCTTTGGGTAATGTGTTAGTACCTGTCACTAAGGTTAATTGATATTGATCATTAAATCCTCTTAAAACCAAATAACGGATCCCTTTTTGCACTTTATCATAGTAATCTTTTAATTGATACTTATTAATCAGCAACATAATTTGTTTACGTAATACCTCTAAATGCTCATTGTGAATAAGACAATCTTCAAAAGTAACAATGTGATTACTTTGACTTTTATACATTCCACAATGCAGTTTCTTACCAATCATTTTTACAGGAAGTTTAAACTGATTGCGATAATGAAATGGCTTTTCATTACGTATAATCTCTTTGACAACTTCTTTTTTAATTCCACTATACTTAAAAAGCGTCTCTATTAAAACATCACGTTTATAATCCCCTTGTTTTTTCAAAGAAAGAATCATTAAAGGACAACCACCACATAAACTTTGTATGTTACATTTCGCCTTGATACGATACTTGCTCTTTTGCAACACTTTTATTAATTTAGCTTTGATATAGGTATTCGTTTCTAGCTCCAACACACAGTGAATCACTTCACCGATTAAGGCTCCATCAACAAAAACCGGCTTATCTTTGTGATATCCGATACCTTCTCCGTTGATTCCCATTTTTACTATTTTAAGTTCCATATGTACCTACTTCAAAAAAATCAAATTACCATCCGTTACAAAATTATCCATATTATACATTACTATAATATCATTAATATTTTCAGTTTGAATATATTCACTTACCGAATTTTTGTAATACCTTAAATCAATCATTGTAATTTTATGAAAATGAGGAACCAACATAGGAACCAATGCATGAGCAAACGAGTCTTTAATCACTAATAAATGATTCCCATCCGGATTATTTCTATTTTCAATATTTACTATCGGATGATTTCCATCTAAATAATATGCATATTGATCCTTTTCATTTAAACGATTTTTAAAAAATAAAGAATCATATTCTTGTTCTCCAATCGTAACCTTCACATCTAAGTTTTCTAACAATTCTACCGATTGCAAGTGATCCGGTTCATTCCAAAAAACACCGGATTTAGATAACATTGTTCCTTTGAAATTTGTACTTACTTCTTTAAAAAGATACTCTATAGGCTGATCGCCAAGCGCTTTTATAAAGGAAGTATATGCAACATTTGCACCTTTTAAGTTCCAATGATGATCTGTCCTATAAAAGCAATCCTGACAGTTTGACAATGCATCAGATATTGATATTGGAGTATGCTGCGATTGCAATTTAGATACTATATAATCTTCTAATACTTTTTGATTACTGTTATATGCAAAATTAGGAAGTTTATCTTTGTTAACCTCAGCACTACTTGGAATCAACATTACGTATGCCGGATACTTAAAATTATTTATACTTTCTATGTTACTATCTACTTTTTTGTATTCATCATAAAAAAAACGACCAATCAAATATCCATCTTTTCCAAAATATACATTATTATTTTCTATCTTTCCCATAGCCATATTCATTGCAGTATTCACCATAATCCAAGTATCCCTAAACACAAATTGATCTTGAACCCATAATTCAAATTTCAAGCTAAATTCACCTTTTTGAATTGATTTTAAACTTAAGGTTGGAAACTGCTGTAAAAAACGATTTTCATTATCAGAAAAAGTTTTATTTTTTCCGAAAAGATTGAATATCGATACAAAACAAAGAAACCCGACAAACAAAACATTTGTCCATATATTTATTCTTTTTTTCATCATTAAAACCTAAAATATAAAAATGGATTGTAGCTTGCATTTACCAAAGACGCTGTAGCCAAAAGAAATACCAATAACATCGCAAAGGGCATGATCCATTCTACCTTTCTATTTTTAATATATTTTAAATAAAGAAATTTAAATAACGGTGTACTTGCAAGTAACAATATCATAAAAACCACACCATTATTTCTAAGATAATATATAGTTAAATCATTGATAACAGGAAGCTTATTCAAATAAAACATCGATCTTAAATAAAATATCATTCTACCAAAATCTTCAATAGCAAAAATAGCCCATCCTATCAAAATGAAAAATAATGCATATATATGTTGTACTATCTTTGGTAAATGCTTCAAAAAATGAGATAGAAACAACTTTTCTAAAATTAATAGAAAACCAAAATAAAGCCCCCACAAAATAAAATTATAAGCTGCACCATGCCAAAGTCCGGTTAAAAACCAAACAACCATAATATTCAGTATCTGCCTTACAATTCCAAAACGATTTCCACCCAATGGAATATACACATAATCCTTGAACCAGTTTCCAAGCGAAATGTGCCAACGACGCCAAAATTCAGTAATTGAAGTTGAAATATATGGATAATTAAAATTCTCCAAAAAATCAAAGCCAAGCATTTTCCCAATTCCTATAGCCATATCACTATAACCACTAAAATCAAAGTAAATTTGTAAGGCGTAAGCAATCATACCTATCCACGCTAAAGCAACCGTTAAATTAGATTCAAGTAATAAAATCTCATCAAATACTTTTCCAATCATATTTGCAAATAACACTTTTTTACCCAATCCTATCACAAAACGAAAAACACCATCTGCAAATTTATCTTGAGACAATATACGAGAATCCAACTGTGAAGCGATATCTTTATAACGCACAATAGGACCAGCTACTAACTGCGGGAACATTGCGACGTAAGTTGCAAAACTAATGACATTTTTTTGCAGGGTTGCATTATTCATGTAAACATCAATCGGATAAGACATAGTTTGAAATGTATAAAAACTGATCCCTACCGGCAAAGCAATATAAAGAGGTTTCAAACTCGTAAAACCAATGTTTTGTAAATTATAAATAATAAAATCAAAATATTTAAAGAACCCTAATACAAGTAGATTACCTATAATAGAAAGTAATACAAAGCGAAATGCCACTTTACGATTATCTTTATACTTATAAACCATGTATCCATTAAAATAATCAAATACGGTTGAAAAAATCATAATAAAAATATAAACAGGTTCTTGCCAGCCATAAAAAATTAAACTTAATAGTAAAAGGAAAAAATTCCTAAGTTTTATTGGTGAAATCTTCATCACCAATAAAACAATAGGAAAATACACAAAGAGAAACGTTAAACTTGAAAATACCATTTACTATTTCAAGCCCTTTTCAACATATTCTTTAATAGTACTTGCATTTTCTGCAACAATAACATAAATAAGATTATTTTTTTCCTCTACAATTTTATTTTCTAAAAACACTGTTTGACTTGGATATAAAAATAATTGTTGATAATATACATCCAATTGTTGTTTAACTTCTTTATTTTTAGAAGCATCTTTTGTTCTAATAATCAAAACATCACTTAAACTGCTAGTAATAGAAGCTTGTAGTCCACTTGCATCTTCAATACTATCTGCACTTAAACCAAACACCTGTACAACTTGATCCTTATTTAATACTATTGTTTCTTTTAAGTTCAACTCTTGCTGTTCTTGAATGGCTTTTATTACATGTTCAAGATTTGCAGAAGAAGTAACTTCCTCTTGTTTTTTTCCACAACCAACCAAAAGCACTAAAAATGTCAAAAAAACTATTAACTTTTTCATCATTATTCTCCTTTTTATTTATATCTCTATTTTACTTAAATTGTCGAATTTTTGTGTGAAAGATATGTCATATTACATTTTTGTCATTTAATTAAATACATCGCTAATAAAATAATTGTCGATTTCAGCGCATCATAATGACTTCGCTCCATGCCATGTGATGCGTGTATTCCAGGACCAATCAATGCTCCTTTAATATTATTTCCTCCAGATAAAGAAGCTGAAACATCCGAACCATACATCGGATAAATGTCTACTGCATAATTTAATTTTTCTCGTTTTGCAATATCAATTAAGCTGGAAACCATATTGTAATCATACGGACCTGAAGAGTCCTTAGCACAAATCGATACGTCAAATTCAGTACATGATAAATCTGTGCCAATACACCCCATATCAACGCCTAAAAGCTCATCAATGTCACATGGAATCCAACTATTTCCATGTCCGACCTCTTCATACACCGTAAAAATAAAATAAGTTTTATACTTCGGTTTTACTCTTTGCTTATTCATGTATTTTAAAATCGAAAATAAAGCTGCAACACTTAATTTATCATCTAAAAAGCGTGATTTGATAAATCCGGAATCGGTAATCACCGTTTTGGGATCAATGCAAATATAATCTCCATTATTAATCCCTAATTTTAAAACATTCTCTTTGTTTTTTACAGGCATATCAATGCGAACTTCCATATACTCTGCTTCTCTTTGCAATGTTCTAGCATCTTTATAAACATGTACACTTGGAGAGGTACTTAAAATTGTTCCCGTATACACTTTTTGATCACGTGTATAAATACGACAATATTCACTATCAAACGAACTTAACATCGTTCCTCCAAGACTGGTAAAAGCTAATTTCCCATCCGGTTTAATCGAACGAACCATCAACCCTAACGTATCAACATGAGCACATACACCTATCGCCCTTGTATTATCATTGCCATCTACTTCCACGATTAAATTACCCTTTGGTGTTATAGTAGAATCATACCCAAGAGCTTTCGCTTCTTTCTTTAAAAAAGCAATTGCCTTCTCAGTGAATCCGGTAGGTGAATCAATTGCTAAAATATTTTTTAGAAATTCTAATGTATATTTCTTATCTATTTTCATATTTTTGTTCCCACTTTCTATACTCAATATCGTCAATAACTTCCACTCCATAAGATGATAAGTCTTGATATGCTTGTTCATAATATCCTCGATCGAAGGCCTCCGGACAATGTGCATCCACACCGATAATCGCCTTACATTTATAACGTCCAGCAATCTTCCAAAAAGAATCATACGGATATTCTTGACGACTTGCAATCTTACTGTAATGTAAACCTTCTAAATTATATTCCAGCGGAATATTGTATTTTACACTTGCCTGAGCGATTTCTTCACTTGCCCAGTAACATAAATCATCAAAAGGTCGATGACTACGCATAAATAAATCCGGGTGTGCCAAATAGGAATATAGATTTGTTTTCATTCCTTCAATACAACTTAATGTATAAGCTTTTAACATTTCATCATCTTTGGTAATACTGCCATAATATGTACTACGAGTCTCTATTTGATGATAATGATTCCCAAAAATGATATAATCCAAATCTTCCTCTACCACAAACTGTTTAAGCCAATCCATTAAGCTTGGAAAATACTCAACCTCTAATCCAAGTTTTAGTACAATCTCTTCTTTATACTTTTCTTTTAAACGTATAAACTCTTTTTTATACTTTTCAAATTCATAAAGTTTCATCCGAATTGGAGATACATAATGATCTTCAAACTTCCAAGGGCTATGATCTGAAAAACCCAGAACTTTATATCCTTGCTTAATTGCATGTATAACATACTCTTCCATAGTTCCACTTGCATGATTACACAATGATGTATGTGTATGAAAATTAACCTTCTTCATATAACCTCCTAAAAAAGAAAATAAGTTAAAAACCTTAACTTATTCCGACCATGACCAATTCGGTATTTCATTCCCTTTACGAATTAACACCGTTTTTTGAAAATCTGTTTGATTTAAAAAACGTAAAATTTCATCTTCCTCTTGATCACTTACTCCCAAAAGAAGCATCACATTTAAAGAACCCTTTAAAATATCAACACTTACAATGCAGCTTTCACATTGCAATCCTTTCGATCCCTTAAAACATGCGATGGATGTCACTTCATTTTTGGAACTATCTTGAAGATATCCAAAATCACAAGGAAATACTAAGTTATGATAATGTACATCTATACTTCCTTTCACATTTTTTAAAACAAAATCCCCTGAGAGACATAACGTATCAATTTTTTGCCAAAAATAAGCATTATTTTCAAATTTATTCATTCGTTGTTTCTTCCTTTACAGCATTAAAATAATACCAAAGAAACAAAGAAATGTAAACAAAAACTTTATTTTACATAAAATGTAAAAATTTACATCATTCTAAAATATGTTCATACGCCATCTTAATAATGGACACAATATGATCATCCGCAAGAGAGTAGTAAACCTGTTTCCCTTTTTTAAGATAACGAACTAAGCGCATTTGTTTTAAAGTTGCAAGTTGATGTGAAATGGCACTTTGACTCATATCCAACAATTCCGCTAAAGCATTGACAGATAAAGAGGCATTGACTAAAGCCACTAAGATTTTTAATCTTGTTTTATCTGAAAACATTTTAAACAATAGCGACAAATCTTGATATTCTTCATCTACTAAATTCATAATATCCATTATACTTTCTTCTCCTTCTTTAATTCTTTATTCGGACAACATTGCTTTAAAAATGCCTTTACTTTTCTGCGATTAAAACACTCCACACAAAACTCTGTATCATCCATTAACTGTAAATATAAATAATCTTTTTGCAAACTCCATTGATATTGCCACACCTTAATTTCATCGTAATACACCAAATAACACTCATTACGTCTTAAATTATGATAAATAACCATATACTCTTTCATAAACTGTAAAATCAAACTATCCGGCATAAAAACAATCGCAAATAGCGCTACTAAGAAAATAACAATAGCATATAAAAAATTAGTCGCATTAAAAATAGCAATAAAAATACTTACAATCATCATGGTCATTAAAAAAATAAATGGCTTTGCCTGTAAAGTATACATCACTGTTTTATCTTGCGGAAGATTACGAATTTTTAAAATTTTACTCTTCATACATTCACCTAGAACCATTATATCACAACAAATACACTTATTTATGGTATCATATACAAGGTGAATAAAATGAAAAACTTTAAATTTGAATTACTGCATACATGTAAAAAAAGCAAAGCACGCTATGGTCGATTACATACTCCACATGGCATTGTTGAAACACCAATGTTTATGCCGGTAGGAACTTTAGCAACCGTAAAATTTTTGTCACCGGAAGAAATTGAAACGATTGGCTCCGGTGTCATTTTAGCAAATACATATCATTTATGGCTTAGACCTGGGCAAGAAATCATCGCAAAAGCAGGAGGTGTTCATAACTTTATGAACTATAAAGGTCCGATGCTTACAGATAGCGGTGGCTTTCAAGTCTTTTCTTTAGCCGACACTCGCAAAATCAATGAAGAAGGAGTAACCTTTAAGTCTCATCTTGATGGAAGTAAACTCTTTATGTCGCCGGAAATTTCCATTGAAGTTCAAAATAAAATTGGGGCAGATATTATCATGTCCTTTGATGAATGTATTCCATATCCTGCAGACTATAACTATGTAAAACAATCGGTAGAACGTACATTAAGATGGGCAAAACGTGGAAAAGATGCCCATAAGCGAACAGATCAAGCTCTATTTGGTATTGTACAAGGGGGAGACTATCCGGATTTACGCAAACACTGTGCCTTAAAGCTTGTTGACATGGACTTTGACGGCTATTCCATAGGAGGTACTTCGGTTGGTGAAGATAAAGAAACTATGTATCGTATGATTGATTATTCCATCGAACACTTACCACAAGATAAACCACGTTATTTAATGGGTGTAGGTGCAGTCAATGATATCTTAGAAGCGATTGAACGAGGGGTTGATATGATGGATTGTGTCTTACCTACACGTATTGCAAGACATGGTACGTGTATGACAAGTCATGGTCGTATCAACATCAAAAAAGCGACTTATAAAGAAGACTTTACACCTTTAGATAGCAACTGTGATTGCTACTGCTGTAAAAACTTTACGAAAGCTTACTTAAATCATCTCTTTAAGTGTAATGAAGGTTTAGGAAATCGCTTAATGAGTATTCATAATTTACGCTTCTTAATTAAACTGGCAGAAGATGCTAGAGAAGCAATCAAGGAAGATCGTTTCCCTGAATTTAAAGAACAATATTTAAAAAATAGTAATTTTGATCATAGAGGTTTTTAATGAGAACAGATGAATTTGATTTTCATTTACCTGAAGAGTTAATTGCACAAACACCTGTAAAAAATCGTAAAACTTCAAGACTCTTAGTGGTAAATAAAAAAAATAAAAAACTAGCAGACAAACACTTCTATAACATTGTCGATTACTTTAAAAAAGGTGATGTGTTAGTCCGCAATAATACACGTGTGATTCCTGCACGTCTTTTTGGTATAAAAGAAGAAACCAATGCCCATGTGGAACTACTACTTTTAAAACAAGATGGTGATATATGGCAATGTTTAGTCGGCAATGCTAAGGTAGTAAAATTAAACACGATAGTATCGTTTGGAGATGGACGCTTAAAAGCACAGTGTGTTGAAGTCTTAGAAAAAGGCCTTCGTCGATTTAAAATGATCTACGAAGGCATCTTCTTTGAAATCTTAAATGAACTTGGAAACATTCCACTACCTCCATATATCCATGAAAAACTGGAAGATAAAGAACGCTATCAAACAGTTTATTCCAAAGTATTAGGAAGTGCTGCAGCTCCAACAGCCGGCTTACACTTTACAGATGATATTTTTGATGCCTTAAAACGAAAAGGTGTTCAAATTGTTGATGTAACCTTACATGTTGGTCTTGGAACATTTAAACCCATTGATGTTGAGATGGTAGAAGAACACATCATGCATAGTGAATTTTACATGATGGATCAAGCTAGTGCGGATATTTTAAATCATGCATTAAAGAAGAAACAACGCATCATTACAGTAGGTACAACATCAACTAGAACCATTGAAGCCATATATAAGCAATATCACACCTTCAAAGAATGTAGCGGTTATACAGATATTTTTATTTATCCAGGCTATAAGTGGCAAGTGGTGGATGCGATTATTACAAACTTCCACCTACCAAAATCCACACTCATTATGATGATTTCCTCTTTCGCCGGCAAAGACTTAATTTTTAAAGCTTATCAACATGCCATCAAACAAAAATATCGTTTCTTTTCTTTTGGAGATTGTATGTTTATAACTAACGAAGATCCTTTACCATCCCAACCAAAAATCAATTATTATCAAAAATGCATCGATGAAATGGAAGGTTTTGAAGGAAAGAAAAATCTATTATTACATGCTTGTTGTGCACCTTGTATCAGCTTTCCTCTTGAATTTCTTATCAAGAAATTTAATATTACCATTTACTATAACAACTCTAATATCTACCCGGAAAATGAATACATCAAACGCTTAGAAGAGTTACGTTATTATGTTGATGAATTCAACAAACAATATCAATGTGACATCCCTATTTTAGCTCCTGACTATGATAACGTTGCTTATACGAAAAAACTAGAACCTTTAAAAGATGAAAAAGAAGGCGGTAAACGTTGTTTTCACTGCTATGCAATGCGTATGGATGAAGCCTATAATTACGCAACCAAACACAACTTTGACTACTTTACAACGGTGATGACCATTTCAAGACAAAAAGACTCCCAGAAATTAAACCAGATTGGAGCAAACCTTGAAAAAAAATATTCAAAGGTGAAATACTTATATTCCGACTTTAAGAAAAACAAAGGTATTGATCGACGCAATGAACTTGTAAAAGAAAAGAATCTATACGCCCAACACTATTGCGGATGTATCTATTCTATGAATAACGAATAAAACAGCTTGCGCTGTTTTTTTAAATTATGTTATATAAAACAAAACCCTTCATACAATGATACACAATACGACAATTTACATATTCATTCACTAAAGATTCATCTAACACTATAAACTCTTTAGAAAATAATCGGTCATTAACGTGACAATTCATCATAAAGAAATCATTTTCTTGATAATTAATAAACTCTCCACCATCCATACCAAAAATATCCGCTATGTTATAAGCAACAAGCTTACACAATTGCTTCAATGACATATAACGCTTATTCACTAATTTTGTATATAATAGTGCAAAGGCATATTCATAGTGATCATCAATATGAATACACTCAATTACATCTTCTTCGATCCATTTTATATATGATGCTATTTCATTCAAAAGTGTAGACATCTTTACTCCACATGTCAAAGGAAAGAATGTTTGATATTCTTTTATGTTTTGTATCTCTTTTACATCAATATCCATGATATGCATACTACAACCTACACTTCGATTTACTTCCAATAGCTCTTTATTATAATCCATCAACAACAATCCATTACGCTGTTTAATTGCCTGTAAAATAGAAGAAACATCTTCATGCGTATCTAAACGAAATAAAAAACAATCGGCAAGAATTACATCTTCCAAAGAAGTAACAGATAGAATTTTATGATAATTTATCTTAGTATAAAAAGAAGAAATCGCTCCTTCTTTACAAACCGTAGAAAATCCTCCTTTTATCAACACCTCTTCCTTAATATCCTCTTTTACATATGGAAGTATTAAAGAAGGTAATGCATATAAATCAAAGCCATCGATTAAAATATCACTGTCCAAATCAATACCTTGTGCAATGGTTGTTGCACCTAAATCATCTACATATACATCACACTCTTCGAATGTATCAAATACTTTTACTTGTTTTATTAACGTTGTCATACTATCACCACCTACATTGTAACAAAAATAAAAGATCTTGCGATCTTTTATTTTGTAGTACCTCTTGTATGTTCTACTAATGTATTCATAATATCCTCATTTAATAAGCCAGGCTGATACCCAATTACTTCTCCTTCTTTATTGATCATAAACGTCATCGGATACGCTTTTACACCATAATAAGAAATCATTTTTTCTTCTACATCCATCAGTACCGGTAATGTAATATCACGTTCTTTTAAAATCTTAATCATTTCTTCTTTGTTTACTTCATTGCCTAAGCCAGGATTTGCAACCAACAAGACTTGAACATCTTCTTGATTCTCAGCCCATTTCGTTAAAACCGGAACTTCCTGATTACAATAATGACACCATGTAGCATAAAACTGTAACAATACAATCTTTCCTTTATAATCACTTTGCTTATGAAGATTACCTAATTGATCTTCTAACTCGAAATCCAACGCATAGACTTTTTTCTCTTCTTTTTTTTGTGTTTGTTCTTGTGAAGCACTTTGAGCAACAGTATCAATAACAACTTGTTTTCCTTGATATTTTATCGCAGCTGTATAAATCATTGAAACTCCTAAGAAGATAATAATAAATCCACCTAATTTCGTTGCATAGCTCATAATATGTTTATGCTTTTGAATCATACCTAAAATGGTCTTTGTAAAGATACCTAAACATAAAAATGGAATAATAAAACCTAATACATAACTTAAAATATATAAATTACCAACGAACGCACTACTTGTATTTGAAGCTGTTAAAATCGCTGCCGATAAAGCAGGTCCAATACATGGTGTCCACCCAAAACTAAACGCAAACCCCAGTAAAAAAGCCTTTAACAACGACATTTTCCCCACTTTTGCATGTAACTTATACTGTTTATTCAAAAATGATATATTTAATATCCCTAGATGCATCAATCCAAAAAGAATCAATACAACCCCACTAAAAATACTAATCAATAGTTGATTATATTTAAAAAACTCTCTTAAGGCATATGCTGATAATGCCATAATAAAGAAAATACTACTAATCCCTAAGATAAAGAATACAGTTGTTAATAGTACTTTCCCTTGCTTATATTGAATCGTTCCATCTTCTCCCTTATAACTAGCATCTGTAGTTAAATATGTAACATATACCGGTATCAAAGGCAACACACATGGTGAGAAAAACGATAAAATTCCTTGAAAAAATAAAATAACATAATTTGAATTTGTAAAAATATCCAAACAACTAACCTCCTAAAAAATATGAAATAAGCACAATAACCCCCAATACAATACGATAGTAACCAAACGGCTTGAAATCATACTTCTTAATAAACTTCATTAAGAAACGAATCGCAAAGACAGAAACAATAAAAGCCACAAACGTTCCTAACATTAAAGCAAATCCACTAGCTAGCGTTAAGGCAACTTTCATTTTAACCAACTTTAATAAGCTAGCGCCAAACATCATCGGTATAGCTAAAAAGAAGGAAAACTCTGCTGCCACACTACGTGAACAACCAATTAAAATAGCTCCGATAATGGTAGCTCCACTACGAGAAGTACCAGGTATTAACGCTAACATTTGACATAAACCGATGATAAATGCTACTTGAAAAGACATCGTCTTTAAAGTCGTAATTGTGGATTTTTTATTCATCTGCTCTACAACGATAAATAAAACACCATATACGATTAAAGTAATGGAAACTGTTAATGAATTATATAATACACCATCAATAAAATCATCAAACAATAACCCAACAATCGCTGCCGGCAATGCGGCAATCACGACATGAACCCATAATAAGATGGTATCTTTCTTCTGTGCTGTGTTTTTAAAACGAGAGAATGGATTAAGTTTATGAAAATACAACAATAAAACGGCTAAAATAGAACCTAATTGTATGACTACTGTAAACATATCTATGAATTCTTTATTCATCATTGGATCGCTATAAATCTTTAACGATAACAGATTATTTAATAAGATTAAATGCCCTGTACTACTAATTGGTAACCACTCTGTAATCCCTTGAACAATCCCTAAAACAATGACTTTAATTAACTCTAAAATGTACATAATGATCCTTCCTTACTCACTCTTTCCTCTAGCATCAATAAGTAACGCTTTATATCTTGCCCATAGGCATAACCTCCCAATGTTTGATCACTATAAATCACTCTGTGACATGGAACAATAATCGGAATTGGATTTTTTGATATAATCTGTGCAACTGCTTGATACCCCTTATAATCCTTTTTATAATTCTGTGCTACCTCTTTATAGCTACATGTATGACCATATGCAATATTCAATAAACTATGATAAACACTCAACTGCAACTCACTTCCTTTTAAATACAAAGGTAACTCAAAGGTAGTACGCTTACCATCTAAATATTCTACAATTTGTAGATAACAATCTCGTATTAATGAAGTTTCAACCACTTCAATCTCATCATCAAACGATTCATCTACTGTCACACCTGCAATCTTACCATCATATTCCATAATACCAATAAGACCAAGGTCACTACGGTAATAAAAACAACTCTTCATATTAACTAAAATACACAAATGGATTTTCTATTGGGTGATCATGGTAAATCTTTTCAGCATATAACACACAAACCTTACCATGTTCAGCATCTACCAAATGAATCACACCTTCTACACTAACCCATTGATGCAAAGTTAATTCATCTAATTTAACTCCTGTTACTGTAAGTCCAATTAAAGCCGTATCATCAGCACAACATACCATAGCATAACGTCCCAAGACAAACGATTTTTTATAACCGTCAATCTTTGAAGCATACATCCCTTTAATACGTATACGTTTATTTTCATAATGTTCAGGATGATCTAGGGCATCCATATACCATAAACCAAAATCTTCATCCTTAACATGAATCATACCATCTTCTTCTTTAAAAACAAGCTTACTTGGATTAAACGGAATAATGTTGTTCTGCTCATCTTCATAAACAATCTGACAAGCCATATTACAAGCCTTTAGATTACGACGCATATAATCCAAATCGGTATCTTCATTACAACGATTACAAATAATTAAATCTGAATAACGTATTTGTTCATAAATAATAGACTTCATATTTGCAATATACACATTAAATGTACTTGCATCAATAGTCGTTAAAACCTGTACAATCATCCATCCCGGAATCATCTTACGTTGAACAAATTCTGTCACATTACTTAACCCATTAAACTCAATAATAACTGTTTTAGGTTGATATACTGTATCATATTCATGCATTAATTCCTCTGTAAAAAGTTCTACATCATCGACATAAACAACTTCACTATTGGTTTGTTTTAAAAATGCTTCTTCGTATTCTACTTCTCCTTGTTCAAAACTAATGATTAAGTTTTTTTCACCATGATTAAACTCTTTATCCATTAAAGTCTCTTTAATCAAACTGGTCTTTCCACTATCTAAAAATCCCGTTACTAAATACACTAAAACCGGCATTATTTGACCCCAAAGATTTCTTTCACTTTCTTTTCATCAAAATCTTTTCCGATAACTGTAATTAAACCCGTATAATTTGAAGAGCCTTTACGAATTTCAAACTCATCAGGTACATAATCAAAATGCCACCAATTACCATCAACACCAGAAACAATTCCCTTACATCTTAAGATAGAATCATCAAGATTTGATAAAATTGCATTTAATTGAAACTTATCATACTTATTTACAGTTTCAAAACCAACACTCTTAAAGACATCTTCTGCATGATGGTGGTGACAACAACACTCTTCATGCTTGTGATCATGTTCATGGTGGCAACAGCATTCTTCATGATCGTGATCATGTCCATGGTGGCAACAGCATTCTTCATGCTCGTGATCATGTTCATGATGGCAACAGCATTCTTCATGCTTGTGATCATGTTCATGATGGCAACAACACTCTTCATGCTTGTGATCATGTTCATGATGGCAACAGCATTCTTCATGCTCGTAATCATGTTCATGATGGCAACAGCATTCTCCATGCTTGTGATCATGTTCATGATGGCAACAGCATTCTTCTCCCTCACATGTATCATAATCTTTAGATGTTTTAACTTTTAGAGTATAAGTTTGATCCATTACACTTAAAATATCATTTGCACTTAATTCTTCCCAATTTGTTGTAATAATTGGTGCGTGTGCATTTTTACTTCTAAGTAATGCAATAACCTCTTCCAACTTTTCTTGTGTAACATCTTGACTACGACTCAAAATAATACAACTTGCATGTATAATTTGATCATCATAAAACTCTTTAAAGTTTTTTGAATACACAACTGCTTTTTTACAATCTATCACGGTTGTTAATGTATTTACTTTTAAATCTTCTATTTCTTTTACAGCCTTTGCAACATCACTTAATTTACCAACTCCACTTGGTTCAATAATGATGTGTTCTGGATGATAGGTATCAATCACTTTTTGCAAGGCTTCTTTAAAATCTCCTTGTAAACTACAACAAATACAACCGGAATTCATTTCTTTAATATCAATCCCAGCTTCTTTCAAGAAACCTCCATCAATACCAATTTCACCAAATTCATTCTCAATTAATACAACCTTTTCTTTATAAAGTTGCTCGGAAATCAACTTTGAAATTAACGTTGTTTTCCCAGCACCCAAAAATCCTGAAATAATACTTACTTTCATACTTTTCCCTCTTTTCAATACTACTATTATACATCAATAATTTTGATATAAAAAAATAATGCTTTTGTTTTGATTCTTCATGAAAAAAGATGTAATTAGCTTACATCTTATCGATTATATTTTAAAACTGCTTTATGTAATTTCTTTACAGCTTTTTTAAAGCCTACATAATCCTTAATCTTCCATTGCCAGTTTGGATTACCAACCGTTCCTGGAGTATTTAATCTTGCTTGATCATTTAACTTTAATACATCAAACAATGGTATGATAGCTAAAGAAGCCTTACTTGCTAATGTATAGTCAATAAAATTATCAATAACAGATGGCTTTTTAAAACCATGTTTTTTAAAATAGGCTTTAGCTTGTTTCTTTTGTTCCGGTTTGAAGGTTTGATACCAACCATTAATGGTTTGATTATCATGAGTACCTGTATAAATAACAAGATTTTCACGATCTTCTTCCATGTAGGTTGGATTAAATGAAAATTGTACGATACGCATTCCTTTAAATTGGTAATGGTCTCTTAATACCAGTACTTCTTGCCTTAAATCCCCTAAATCTTCAGCAACAATCTGCATGTTTGGATAGTGTTTAAACACTTCATCAAACAATGCATATCCTGGCGCTTCCACCCATTGCCCTTCTATGGCCGTTTCACAACTTGATGGAATCTTCCAATACGTATCAAACGCTCTAAAATGATCAATACGAATGATATTAAACAATTTATTATTATAACTTAATCGTTCGAGCCAAAACGCAAAACCATCTTCTTTTAAAACTTCCCAATTATATAATGGATTTCCCCATCTTTGCCCTGTAGCACTAAAGTAATCCGGCGGAACACCTGCAATAAATGTTGGACGTCCATCATCATCTAGTAAAAAATTCTTTTGATTTGTCCAGACATCATCACTGTCAATTCCAACATAAATTGGAATATCCCCCATCACTTCTATCCCTTGCTGATTTGCAAATGCTTTTACTTTTAACCATTGAGCATATAACACATATTGGATAAACATTTCATATTCAATGTCTTTTTGATATGGTGCTAAATCTAAATCATTCCCCTTAATCCAATCTTTGAAACTATGATCCCAATCAACCCAACACTTTAACTCATTGGCTTTCTTTAAGGTTAAAAACACTGCATATTTGTAAACCCAATCCATTTGTATAAATTCTTGATACTCTGAATTTGGTTTAAAGTTATCAAACGCTTCTTTTAAGTATGAACGCTTAAAGCTTCTTACAGCATCATAATCAATGATTTCAGCATCCCTATTAAAGTCAGCTACATTTTTAATTAACTTCTCTTCTTTTAATAAATCTAATGAAATGTACAATTCATCCATTGCATGACTTGAATATGGTTGATAAGGTGAATTTCCATATCCAAGTGGATTTAATGGGAGGATTTGCCATATTTTCATGCCACTTTTCTTTAATAAACTTATAAATGTATAGCTAGTATAACCAAAATCACCAATTCCATGTTTAGACGGAAGAGATGCAACCGGCATCAAAATCCCAGCTTTTCTCATATAAATATCCTCCTACTTATTTAAAATGACTGTTGAGTATGGTGCAATTGTTAGTTGATCTTGTTGGATTGTAGCCTTTTCACTCAATACCACTTGATCAACAATTTTATATCCTGCTAATTCATCCACAATTGTTTCACCACTTAAATTGTGAACAACCATAACTGTTTTATTTTCATGAATATATTCAATTGCACATAAATGTTTATTCTTAAATAGATATGCCTGAATCTTGACATTCTGTATATCTAAATATTGGTTTCTTAAGTGTATTACCTTTTTGTAATGATTTAAAAGAGAATTTTTATCTTTGAGTTGCTCTTTTACACTACTATTAAATTCCTCAGTATAATCCGCATCTTTAGGAGATTTAGCATCTTTACCTTCTCCCCAAACCATCGCAAGACGCTTGTTTTCATCTCTTCCACTACCAAGCATACCAATTTCTTCACCATAATATACAAAAGGCATTGCAGGAGCTAAAAGATAAATACTTGCTGCAAGTTTTCTTTGTTGCTCATCTAAGAAAAAGGCAGCACTTCTTCCTTGATCATGATTTGATAAAAAGATACTACTGATAGCTTCTTCATTCATATTTTTAATGGCATTGTAATAATCCGCTAAATACTGTGATAGTACATGTCCGTTTTTACTACGCAAAGCGGAAACAATACGACCATCTGTATTACTACTTGCAAAATCAAAGAAAGAATCCAAGCCACTTTCAAAGTGATTCAATACGGTCTGCTGATCTGCCCAAACTTCACCTACCATAAATGCATCTTCACGTTTTGACTTTACATACGTCGTTAACCATGCCAAAAACTCATTATTCAAACCTGTATTATGATCAAAGTAATGATATGGAGCATCCAAACGAAAGCCTTTTACTCCTAAGTCTAGCCAAAAGTCAACAATGGATTCAATTTCTTTACGAACATCTTGATTTGCAAGATTTAAATCCGGCATCTCACTCCAAAAGACAGCTTCATAAAACAATTGATCATGGATACGTGTATATCCCTTTTTTATAGACTCACTGAAATGATAATACTCACACTTATTGGTTGTATCACACGTATCATTCATAACAGCATCCTTAGCTTCTTTAAACCATGGATGTTTACTACTTGTATGATTCAGCACTAAATCAATAATGATATCAATGTTATGTTTTTTTGCTTCTTGGACTAAGACTTTGAAATCCTCAATTGTTCCATAACTTTCATCAATTGCCATATAATCTAAGACATCATATTTATGATAAGTATTACTTGGATGAATTGGCATTAACCAAATTCCACTAATCCCTAAATCTTGAAGATAGTCCAATTTTTCAATAATTCCATTTAAATCACCAACACCATCTCCATCCGAATCATGAAATGATGCCACAAAAATTTCATAGTATACACTTCCATTGTTGTTCGTTGCTTCTTTCTTTGGAGCGCAGCCAAACAACAAGCTGACAAGCAAAAACAGAATGAGAATCTTTTTCATTATCCTTTTGCACCACCTGCAGTAACACCACTTACATAGTACTTCTGCATCTTAATAAATAATAATGTAATAGGTATGGCGATTAACACAGCCCCTGCACAGAATTGTGTAAAGTATTTTTGAACGTTTTCACGACTAATCATTTGGAATAAACCTAACGCAACCGTATATTTATCATAATTATCTTTCATGATAACCGATACAAAGATAAAATCTACCCAAGGTGTTAAAAACGAAGTTAAAATTGTATAAATAACAATTGGTTTTGACATCGGTAAAATAATTTTCCAGAATACTTGATTCTTTGTAGCACCATCAATCATTGCAGCTTCATCGATGGCATATGGAATGGTATCAAAGAACCCCTTGGCAATGTAGTATCCCATTGCTGCCCCACCTGAATATACTAAAACAAGAGAAACTAAACTTTGTGTTAGATTGATAGCTTTTAAGATATGATAAATCGCAATCATTGACATGAAACCCGGAAACATACCAAGAATCAAGATTACATTCATCATTGGACGACGCATTTTAAATCTTAGACGAGAGAATGCATAAGCTGTTAATAATACTAAAACAGTCGTTAAGATACAAGAGGCAATCGCTACAACTAACGTATTCCCAAACCAACGCGGGAAATTAAATTTCGATGTATCTGTAAGTAAATTAATGTAGTTATCAAATGTCCATTGCTTTGGAATAAAATAAGGTGTAAACGCACTTCCTTCCTTACGGAATGATTGCATTACTAACCAAGCAACCGGAAATACCCAAACGATGCTTAATAACGTTAAAATTACATAAATAAACGCATTACCAATCGTACGCTTTGCTTTCATACTTTTTATCATGAGAATGTATCCTCCTCTTTTACTGCACTTGTCATATTGTAAGTAATTAATGAAATAGATGATAGTAACATAAAGATTACAATACCAATCGTACTAGCTAAAGCATAGTTTTGCTCTTGTGTTGTAAGCTTATATAACCATGTAACCAATAGATCTGTTTCCCCTGCTTGATATAAGTTTAATGATTGTGGTCCACCACCTGTTAATAAGAAGATAACGTTAAAGTTATTAATATTACCAACAAATTGTGTAATTAAATACGGTGTTGTTACATGTAACATGTAAGGTAAGGTAATCGCAAAGAATTGTTTTACCGGTGTTGCCCCATCAATGCGACTTGCTTCATATAAATCTTCCGGAATATTCATTAAAATACCACTTGTAATCAACATAGTATAAGGAATACCTACCCATAAGTTAACGATGATAACTGTAACTTTGGCAACATTAGGATTTGTTAAAAATGGAATGGCTTCTTTAATAATACCTAAATTTAATAATAGATTATTTAAAGCCCCATTATCCAATAACATACGAGACATTAATAGTAATGAAACAAACTGAGGAATCGCAATCGTTGTTACAAAAATTGTACGCCAGAATGACTTAATACGAATCCCTTTCTTATTAATCATGATCGCTAACATAATTCCTAAAATATAGTTTAAGAATGTCGCAAAGAATGCCCATATAATTGTCCAGAACAACAATTTAAAGAACGTCGAACTCCATCTTGGATTTTGATATAAAATTTTTGAGAAGTTACTAGTCCCAATCCATGTAAATAAATTACCTGGAGGTTGATGCGTTTGATCAAAGTTTGTAAATGCCATTAAAATCATGAAAATTAATGGCAAAATTGTAAATGCCACTGTTAAAATAACAGGAATTGATAATACAGTAATGTGATATTTACTATCTAATAAATCACGAACATCATCCTTAAATGAATTAATATGTTTCCCTTGCTCCATTAACAATTGATTTTTATAAGCACGAGATACACTCATAAAATAAAAAGCGATAAATAAAATTGTTAAGAAGATGGAAAATACCCCAAACAATAACAATAACATTGAATTATGTCCCGTTTGGATACGATAGATTTGTAAAGCCTCATCCCAAACTTCACCTTGCTGCATAGTACCTAAGGTAGAAAGCATTGAAATATAGTACACACCACTTGTAATCATGAAATAGATATATCCAAGTTGGATTGCAAGATATGCCAAACCCTTTACTACTTGTTTACGGCAAAAACAGCCAAAACCCATAATGAAGTATGAAATTTTAGTTATGATGTCTCCCTTTTTAAAATGAACAAAATAATTAGCACATGCAGCAAAGAAACCGCTTACTGCATCTGATAATTTTTTGAAGAAACTTTGTAATTTCATATATGTTCTCCTTAATATTCAGAAATAGGGACAAAGTAATTCTTTGCCCCTATCAGTTTGCATAATTAATTATTTCAATTATTTCGCTGCTGTAATTTGAGCAACCATTTCATCTAATAATTCTTGTACTGTCTTGCTGTAGTCTTTTGCTTCCATTGCAGCACCGAATGCTTCAGCTGGCCCCCAATATGATCCTAACACATCATTTTGAGATACTGCAAATTGAGATTGTAATGCTAATGCAGCTAATGCAACGTTAGCTTGAACCGCGTCAGATTGAGAAGCATTTAAGTTACTTGGTCCATACCCTTTTGTTTCAAAACGTAACACTTGATTTTGTTCGTTTGTTAACCAATCAGCTAAATCCATTGCTTCTACCGGGAACTTAGTTTGAGAGTTAATACCAAGTTGTTTGTATCCAGCAAATGAAGATAATTGAACTAAACCATCTGTTGTAGTGTATGAAGGAAGTTTTGTAGCAGCATAATTATCTTTTAATGCAGTTTGAATCTTTTCAGCATTCCAAGTACCAGTTACTGCAGCAGCGATTTCACCATTTTCAAAACCAGCTACTAATACTGAGTCATCACCAGTTGTAAATGCACTATGAGCTGCAAAGTTTTTAATTGCTTCCCCAGCTTGAACACCTTTTTCATTGTTGAAATCACAAGCTTGTGTGTTTTCAGGACTAATTGATAATTTACCACCATTTCCTAAGAAGAATGATGCAATGTACCAACCATTTGATAAATCCATTAATACTTTTTTATTTGATGCAGCAGCTTTTTCAAGCATAACATCTAATGATAATACATCTTCTTCCGTAAACACTGATTTGTCATAGAACATGAAATAACCATTATCTGCAGTCATAGGATATGCATATAATTGATCATCTTTGCTAGCAGCTCCAACTGAACCAGCTGAGTTACGAGCTTTTATATCATCAGCATTTCTTGTTACTTTATAAAGTGCTCCGGCACTTACTAAATCATTTAATTGGTCATTTGCAAATGCAAACACGTCAGCTGCAACCGCAGGATCTTCTAGATATTTTGTTTTTGCATCAGGTTCACCAACTACTGCTAAAGTGATATCCCATTGCTTTTCAGGATGAGCTTCGATAAATGCATCAACCATTTTTTGAGTCATCTCTTGGTCATCTTGAGAAGCCCAAACTTTTAATGTAACTTTTGTATTTGCATCTTGACCCATATCATCTGCCGGCTTAGAATCATTTTTCTTAGTACAAGCAGTTAACATCATCATAGATGCAAGAAGAACAGCTAATAATTTCTTCATAATAATTTCTTTCCAGTTCTCTGTATTATAATCGCTTACAGAAAACGTTTTCCTTTCCTGTCTTCTATGATACAACGAAAATCATTTTTTGTAAAGAAAAAATATAACGCTTACAAAAATATTTTTAAAATGAAAAAGCACACAATGTGTGCCTTATTTATGAATTGTTTTCTTTTAAAAGCTCAATCAATAATGCTTGATATGGTTTCAACGTAAAGATACCATCTTGATACTCTACCTCTTTATAATTATTAAACAATATTTGCCACTCATTTAAAGGATAGGTAAACTTTATTGCTTCCTCTTTAAAATTCGTAATGATTAATAAACGATTATTCTTTAAGAAGCTAAAGGTATTTGGATCTTTTAAATCAATAAATGTTAAACTACCATCTACAACATCCTTACTGTATTGTTTTCTTAATTTAATCAACTGTTTATAACTAGCAAGCACGGAATCTTTTTCATGTTGTTGACGCTGTACATTTACTTCTTTGTAATTCCCATTTACATCCATTTCACTTCTTACTTCACTAAATCCTGCATACGCACTGGCATCCCATTGCATTGGACTACGAGCGTTGCAACGACTTGTTCTTCGTAATGTGTGTAGAATCGTTTCTTCCTCATAAAACTCTTTATGTTCTTGAAAATAATTTTGAGCTCCAACATCTTTAAATTGACTAAGTCTTGTATAATCCACATTACTCATACCAATTTCTTCCCCTTGATAAATAAACGGAGTTCCATACAGGAATAATAAAATAAGTCCTAACATCGATCCTGATGGATAGCGATAGTTTACATTTCCGTATTGTGATAAGACACGAGGATGATCATGATTTAACCAATAAATTGGTAACCACGCTTTTTTATGTAATCCATCATACCAACGTTTAAAGTTTTCTTTTAAGTTAACAACATCCGTAACAATTTCATCATCTTTTTTATCAATAGAACCATAGGCTCCGTTACTCCAACAAGTATCAAAATTAAAAACCATATTTAAGTATCCATTTTGATAATTTGCATACTTTAAACCCTCTAAGACATTAGCTCCTCCCCCAACTTCACCAACTGTCATACAATCATAATGATCCAAAACTTCTTCTTTGAATTCTTTTAAGTACTCAAAGATTTCAGGACGATTTGAAAATTTAGAAGGATCAAATGCTAAACCATTATGATCAATGTTAATGGTAGAATCTTTAAAACTTAAATCTTTTGCTAAGTGTGCAATGGCATCTAAGCGAAATCCATCACAACCTAAATCCAACCAAAAACGTGCCACTTGATAAAGCTCTTGTCTTAATTCCGGATGACTCCAATTCAAATCCGGCATCTTCTTTGAAAAGATTCTTAAATAATACTTATCAATAGATTCGACATAACTCCAAGCACTTTCACTAAAAAAACCTTTCCAGTTATTCGGCGGACATTTCTTTCCATCAATCATCTTACCCTCTTTAAAAATATAATACTTTTGATATGGATGATCTTTACTTGAAATTGCCTTTTGAAACCATTGATGTTCATCTGATGTATGATTTAGCACCAAGTCTAAAATAACTTTAATTTGATATCTATGAGCTATTTTTATTAATTCTTTAAAATCTTCTAACGTACCAAAACTTGGATCTACATCTCTATAATCACTGACATCATATCCATTATCATCCATAGGTGAACGATAAAACGGACAAATCCAAATTAAGGTAACTCCTAAATCATATAAATAAGGTATTTTTTCAATAATACCCCTTAAATCTCCAATACCATCTTGATTACTATCTTTAAAACTGCGCGGATATATTTGATACCCTACAGCATATTTCCACCACTTATTCATAAAAACACCTCCATAAGAATATAACGCACATTATACATAAATTCAATCTATAAAATGTTATAATAGTAACAATGGAGATAACACTATGGTTGTAACAATAAATGATGTAGCTAAAAAAGCAAAAGTCGCTAATTCGACTGTTTCTAAGGTTTTAAAAAATTATGCAAGTGTTTCAAAGGAAACGAAAGATCGTGTTTTAAAGGCGGTAAAAGAATTAAATTACATACCTAACACCATGGCAAGTGCCTTATCAAGTAAGACTTATGATAAAGTTGCTTTATATATTTATATCAACGATAAACGACAAGCGATTGATGAAATTAATATGCAATATTTACAAGGTGCTTTTATTGCTTCCGCTGAAATCGGTTTGAATGTAACAACTATATTTAATGATTCAATACGTAATTTAGGTATTGATGAAATCATTCATTACTTTATATCTCAAGGGATTAGTGGCATTGTTGTTTACGGATTAAATAAAGAAGATAAAATCATTCATGAAATTATTAATCGCAATCTTTTTAAAGTGGTTACCGTAGATGCCCCAATTGTCAATGAAAATACTTCAAGTGTAAGCATTAACCACGAAGATGGACAATATGACGTTGCAAAAGCAGTGATTGAAAAAGAATATTGTCATAATGTGTTATACCTTGCCGGTAAACGCAATGGATATGTGACCGATGAACGTTTGCTTGGCATACAACGTTTAAGTCAAGAATATGGCTTTCAGCTAGATATTGAGTATGCTGACTTCTCAGAAAAAAAAGCCTACGAAATCACAATGCGCAAAGCAACAAATGCAGATACCGTTGTTTGTGCTAGTGACTTAATGGCAATTGGAGCATTAAATGCCTTAATCTCTATGAATATCTTCCGTCGCTGTTGCGGGTTTGATGGCATTACTCTATTAGGCTATGTTGGAAAAAACATATTAACTTGTAAACAAGACTTCTATGCCATTTCTAAAACAGCCATCATGGAAATAAAACGTCTAATGAATGGATACAGCGGTAGAAAAGTAATTCTTCCTTATGAAATTGCTTCTGTCAAGTATGAAGATGTTATCTTTTAACTCCAACTAAAATAACTCTTTGATCGATATTGTCACTATTACATGTAACAAGAGTTAGTAATTGACTTTCTTCATTTACTTCAAGTTCAATGGGATACATTGAGCTTTTTTTCATATGCTCTATATGTTCCTTAAATATCTCTGAATGAAATGAGACATCAAAGAAATATGGATAGACACTAGGATCCCATACATAGACACTGAAAATATCATACGTATCAATCCCCTGTTTTGTTTCAAAAGTAAAGGTTGGATGCATTTGATAAAAAGCATAGTCTTTATAATCATTTAGATTCGAAAAGACCATATCTTTTTTACCTGGATAGGTATGTCCATATAAAATAACATTTTGATCTCCGTACTCAACTCGATAATCCATAAAGACCGTTCCCATGATATCCGAATGACCATGAATATCTATATGTAAGTATTCTTCATTATCTTTACTTAACACTACTGCCTCTTCAATAACACCTTCAATACGTATTACACCATAAAAATCCTGATTAATGCTTGAACTTTTTTCAAACAGTTCGCTTGGTTTATACATTTCTATAAAATCAATGATAGGTATGGTTGGATGAAATGCCACTCCATACTGTTTCTTAGGCTTCTTTAAAATCATACTGGTCACAAAAATTACCATTACGATTATTACAACAGTTAATTTTTTCATATCTACTTCCTTACTTACTATTACTATACTATAGCACAAATGTCCAATACTTGCGGAAAACGTTTTCCTGTGGTAATCTATTATCCTAGGAGTGTGGTTTATGAACTTAGAAACAAACTTATTAAAGCATTTAAACAAGCCTATTAGCGAAGCTAGTAATCAAGAGCTTTATGATGCTACATTAAATTTAGTGAAAGAATATACGCTCAATAAAAAACCTATTGAAGGTAATCGCAAACTTTACTACATCTCAGCAGAATTTCTAATTGGTAAGTTGTTATCAAACAATTTAATTAACTTAGGAATTTATGATGAACTAAAAACAGTATTACAATCCAACAACAAAAATATTACTGAAATTGAAGAGTTGGAACAAGAACCAAGTTTGGGAAATGGTGGACTTGGACGTCTTGCAAGTTGCTTTATTGATTCTATTGCAACCCTTGGCTTAAATGGTGATGGTGTTGGACTTAACTACCACTTCGGATTATTTAAACAACAATTTAAACAAGGTTTACAACATGAAATAAAAAATGAATGGATGACACCAAAGTCATGGTTAAACAAAACAGATGTTAGTTTCCAAGTACAACTTGCAGATAAAGTTGTAACAGCGAATATGTATGACATTGATGTTATTGGTTATGACAATGGAGTAAATAAATTACATTTATTTGATTTAGCGAATGTAGATGAAACATTAGTTCATGATCAATCAATCTCTTTTGATAAAGAAAACTTTGAAAAAAACTTAACGTTATTCTTATATCCAGATGATAGTGATGAAGCAGGCCACTTACTACGTATTTATCAACAATATTTTATGGTATCAAGTGCTGCACAATTAATCATCAAAGAAGAAAAAGAAAAAGGACATAACTTACGTGATTTACATAAACATGTTGTAGTACAAATTAATGATACACACCCTTCTTTAGTCATTCCTGAATTGATACGTTTATTAATGCAAGAAGGAATTCGTATGAAGGAAGCTATTGACATTGTATCAAATACAACATGCTATACAAATCATACGATTCTATCAGAAGCCTTAGAAAAATGGCCACGTAGTTACTTACAAAAAGTAGTTCCACATTTAATGCCAATCATTGAAGCATTAGATAGCTTAGTCGCTTATATCTTTTCAAATCCTGATGTACAAATCATTGATGAACAAGATCGTGTACACATGGCTCGTATTGATATGCACTATGGATATTCTATTAACGGAGTTGCTGCATTACATACAGATATCCTAAAAAATTCTGAATTAAAGCCGTTCTATGATATTTATCCGGATAAATTCAACAACAAGACAAATGGTATTACATTTAGAAGATGGTTAATGCACTGTAACCCTGAGCTTGCAAATTACATTACTTCTTTAATTGGAGAAGGATGGAAAAAAGATGCCAACGAACTGGAAAAACTACTTGCATATTATGATAATCAAGAAGTTCTAGATCACTTATATGACATCAAACAAAACAATAAACGTAAATTAGCAAGCTATATTCAAAAACATGAAAATATTGAACTGGATCCAAACAGTATCTTCTGCATTCAAATTAAACGTATTCATGAATATAAGCGTCAACAAATGAATGCTTTATATATCATTTATAAGTACTTAGAAATTAAAAATGGTAACTTACCAAAACGTCCAATTACCATTTTATTTGGAGGAAAAGCTGCTCCGGCTTACTACATTGCAAAAGACATTATTCACTTAATTATTACATTATCAAAATTAATCAATAACGATCCTGTAGTAAGTAAGTACCTAAAAGTCGTAATGGTTGAAAACTACAATGTAACTTATGCTGAACAACTAATTCCGGCATGTGATATTTCAGAACAAATTTCTTTAGCTTCAAAAGAAGCTTCAGGAACAGGAAATATGAAATTCATGTTAAATGGAGCAATCACACTTGGAACTATGGATGGTGCTAATGTTGAAATTGCTCAATTAGTTGGAAATGACAATATCTATACCTTTGGAGAAAGTAGTCAACAAGTCATTGATCACTACAACCATCATGACTACAGCTCAAAAACTCTTTATCAACAAGATGAATTGATTAAAAAATTAGTAGATTTCATTGTAAGTGATGAGTTACTTCAACTTGGAAGCAAAGAACACCTACAAGCTTTACATAATGAATTAATCAATAAAGATTGGTTTATGACACTGTTAGATGTAAAAAACTACATCGAAACAAAAGAACATGTCTTTGATGAATATGAAAACACTGAAAAATGGAAACGTATGTCATTAGTGAATACTGCTAAGGCTGGATTCTTCTCAAGTGATCGTACCATCAATGATTACAACCAAGATATTTGGAAATTAAAATAAACCCGTTAGGGTTTATTTTTTTACATTAGGTCATGTTTAATGATTTCAATAATATTTACTTTATCCATCTCTCGTAAAGAATAATAAATCGTAATAACAACAATGAATAGCGATACAATAAAACTAAGGATAATGCTACTTAATGAAATACGAAATGGCAATACACCAAATGGATAAACATACTTATAGATACCATAAGATAATGCAACTGAAATTACTAAACCTATGATAAAAGCATAAAAAACTAACCCAATGGATTCATAGACCAACATACGATGTAAACTAAAACGACTAATTCCAATCGAATTCAACATCGCAATCTGTCGTTTACGTTGTAAAATATTTGTTCGAACCGTTGCAAAAATACTGACCATTGCCAACAAACTAAAAATGAAGACAAAAACAAAACTAAAAACACGCATGATATTTAAACGAGCATGCTCTCCATCTAAGTTTTCACCATAATCTAAAATAATCACATCGTTCATTTCTAAATCTAGTGCAATATCCTGCATACGATGATATACATAATTATGATTACTGCTACGGAAGAAAAACTGCATAATATCTTCCGTATTTTTATGTTTAACGTAGCTTGAATACGGACGTATAATGACCACATCGGCAACAAATTTATCAATACCAAGCGGAGGCTTTTCAAGACGATAATTCAAATGCAGTGTTTCTTGACGATTGGAAATCCACATTACACTTCGCTCTTTCAACATATTCATACGCATATACTTTTTACTACTTGCATCATAACTTTCAGCTAAGTCATAATAAAGTTCACCATCTCCTTTTTTAATACCATTGGCAACAATACTTTTTTGATACGTAATATCATCAACATATGCAATATAGACATAAATCTCCTTATTCGCTTCGGTTAAAACAGTAGCCTTATCAAAGCTAAAGGTAATATAACTTGCCTCTTCAATGTCCTCGATCAAGATAAACTGCTGATAAATCTTATTTAAATCCTCTAGATTTTGATTATCCGACATAAATAATAAATCATAAGTATAATACTCACTAAGACGTGTATTTACTTTTTGAATATGTGAGATTAAACTTGTAGAAGTGATAAATAACACAATAGATATAATTAAAGAAATCGCTGCAATTTGATACTTATGCGTATCTATTTTACGATTGCGTTTCGCCAATACATATTCAATACCTAAGTGTTCTGATAGAAAGCCTTGATCTTTTAGATGACCAATTTTAATTGGTTTTTGATTACGTATTAAATCCATAGGCTTACTTCGCTTTAATTTAAGATATGGAATGTAACTCGAAATAACAATTACAATCAACATTACTACAACAATAAATATGATACTTTTAACACTAACAAAGATTTTTAGTTTTCCTGAAACTAAAAAATATCCATGTAAAATTGATTTAAATAAATTAGTTGTAAGATACAACATTTCTCTGGTAATAAAGATACCTAAAATTAAACCAATCGCTATACCAATCATAGAATATAACGTCATTTCAATAAAAATAGATTCTAGTAACTGTTTTGAGGTCGTTCCAATACTTTTTAAAATACCATATTGACGAAAACGATAAGAATAACTAATTGCTACAATGTTATAAATTAAGGCACTGGAAGCAATCAATACAACAAACAACGAAATCACAATTAAAATCAATACAATTTGCACATCACGATCATTAATCACTAAATTTTTCATATTCTGTAAAGGTTGATTAATATAAAAATGATGCAACGGATATTGTTTATGAAGATATCGTTCCACATTGATATTCTTATCAAAAGCTACTAATAAATAGCCACTGTTTTCATAATCATAAGAACTTGTAATAGCTGTATGTACACTACCTTGATCAAAATCACTACTTTTATAAAAACCTACAATCTTAAAAGTACGTTTTTGTTCATCGATTAAATATTCATGTTCAAAAACATCATTTAAAGGTGTAAGCAATTGATTACTGATCGCACGATAGCCTAAATTTAATTCCACCGTTGAATACAAATGAAACTCATTACTATTTGTAATTAAATTCATTGGCAATAGCAACTCTTGGTCATTTTCCGGCAAACGACCCTTGACTAAATCAATGGATGCCATATCATAATAATCATTTTTAACTCCGATGACATTAATATACATCAATTCTTCTTGCTTATAAGAGGCATAACCAAAATTATTAACCTTTACAATACGACTACTTGCATCTAAATCCACTTGTTGCAGATTTGTATTATAAATAATCGCATCGTATTTACCATGAACATCATAGGTATACTGCATGCTATATTGTCTTAGGGTTGATACCAAAATGACAATTGTACTAACTAAAATCGTTGAAAGTATAATTCCTGAAATGCAAATAAATGCTAGAGGATAATTTTTTTTAATACTACCGATTGTAAATCGTTTTAAGATACTCATCTACGTAATACCTCATCTTTAACGATTTTACCATCTTTTAAATGAATGATACGATCTGCCATTAATGCAATGTCTTCATCATGGGTAACTAAAACAATGGTTTGTTGATACAAGACATTGGTTTTTTTCAAATATTGGATAATTTCCACACTATTGGCTGAATCCAAATTTCCGGTTGGCTCATCACAAAGTAAAATATTAGGCTTATTCATCAATGCCCGAGCAATTGCTACACGTTGCTGTTGTCCACCACTTAATTGATAAGGTAGACTTTTTAAACGTGGTTTTAATCCAATTAAAGAAATCAATTCTTCAAAATAAGTTTCATCTATCTTTTGATGATCAAGCAGTGTTGGTAATTGAATGTTTTCTTCTACTGTCAAAACCGGAATCAAATTAAAAAACTGATAGATAATCCCTAAGTCTCGACGTCTTAAAATCGCCAATTCTTCGCTATTTAGTTTTGTAATATCCAATTCATTAATAAACACTTTCCCGCTTGTTGCCTGGTCGACTCCACCAATAATATGCAACAACGATGATTTTCCACTACCGCTTGGTCCTACAATCGCTACAAATTGTCCCTTAGCAATTGTAAGAGAAACATCATCCAAGGCTTTAATGATGTTATCACTTGTACCATAGAATTTATTTAAATGTTCAACCTTAATCATATCCATATAACTACACCACCATTGCATAAAAACGAATAATAAAACGGCAACCTGCATCCGGATTATTTTCCACTTTAATCGTTCCATTTTGTTGAACTATAATCATACGAGCCAAAGCTAAACCAATTCCAACTGATTGCTCATTAGAATTTTCACCTTTATAAAAACGCTTAAAGATATTATGAATATCTTTTTCATGGATACCTGGACCATTATCTTTAATAATAATCTCTGTATAAATCGGATTTTGGCTCACTAAAATGGTAATCGTTCCATCATTAGGAGTATGCTCCATACAATTCTTTAAGATATTGCTGATTGCTTCTTTTGTCCAATTGTAATCTCCGATAAATACTTCATCCCCTTGTTGATGGATAACTAAATTTTGATTTTTCAACTCCATAGGAATAGATATCATTTCACAAGAATCTTCTATTAAATCGGAAACACGTACTTCTTTTTCTTGAAAACGAGCTGTTTGAGCATCAATCTTACTCATCTTTAATAAAGCTGAAATCAACCAGTCTAAACGTGTTAATAAACGTTTTAAATCCTGTACGAGCTCTAAACGCTTTTGATAAGACAAATCCTTCTTTCTTAAAAATGGTAAGATTAAATTCATAGACGTTAATGGTGTCTTTAATTGATGTGAAATATCAGCAATACTATCCGTTAATAACTCTTTATCCTTTTGTAATAATGTATTTTGATTATTTAACATTGATACTAACTTACTAAGTTCATTCTTTAAAATAGACAGTTGTCCTTCACGATACTCTATAAGCTTTAACTCTTTTTCACCATGTAAAACAAAACGAATCGCATCATTAATCACTTCAACCTCTTTCATTCTCTGAATTTGAAATACAGTATGAAGCACTATAAAACTACATCCAACAAGAAAAACCCAAGGCATTACACTTGGCTTTAACACATAAGCAAGCGCTATAAAAAGAGCCAACACAGCGACACTTACATAGATTTGTTTTTGAATATTGGCATCACGTAAATACTTCATATTATTCTGAAATATACCCTATACCTCGAACGGTTTTAATAATTTTCGGATCATCAATATCCTCTTCAATCTTTTGACGTAATCGCTTGATATACACAGTAAGGGTATTATCACTTAAGTAATCACCTGCAATATCCCAAATTTCTTCTACAAGCTTTGCACGTGAAAGTACAATTCCACGATTAGATAAGAACACTAATAAAATTCGATACTCTAAACTACTTAAAAAGATTTCCTTCCCATCTCTTGTCACCAAGCCCTTAATTGTATCTACTTTAATACCATGCAACTCAAAAATTGAAGAAGTCTTTCCGGTACGTCTTAACACCGAACGAATACGTGATAACAACTCTTTTGGTCGATATGGTTTTGCAATATAATCATCTGCACCAATATCTAAGCCCAGTATTACACTTGGTTCATCATTAGAAGCTGTAACAAAGATAATTGGTACATTCATTTTACTTTTGATTTCTTTACAAATATCATAACCACTACCATCTGGCAAAGATATATCTAATAGAACTAGGTCATATTCATCTTTAAACACCTTATCTAAGGCTTCTTTTTTATTCCTAGCTTGCGTTATAAGAAAGTGCTCATTCTCTAAAAATTCTGTTAATTTTGTACTAATAAGCGGATCATCTTCCACTAATAAAATTCTATTCATTTTATCACCTATATACATTTTACACTAAATTTATAATTTAATATTAATTTCTTGCTTGATTGTTATATAATAATGAGGAAAAGAGGGAATATTATGACAAATGTAATTCGTTTTAACAACAACTTAGAAAATTTTCAAAGAATTGTACTTGTATATAAAAACCTAGATGGAACACTTCAAATGGGACATACATTCTTCTATGATGGTCGTGATGGTAGTGAATATCTATTGTTCTTATATAAGGATAAACTGGATACTTCAAAAGATTTCTTAAGTGCGTGGAATCATTTAGATGAATCTTCATTTACAACAGTCATTGTACCGGAATCAAACTTAGAAGTTGCGATAGATGATTTTCTAGTGAGCTTTAACGAAACATTGAGTTGGAAGAATATTGACTACATTCCAATTAAAGACTTTAGTGAAATTGATTCCAAATTAAAAGATTTCAATTTAAAATTGAATCATGCGGTAGGATTTGTTGTAGAAAAATAAGTTGACAATTTAAGTAAATAACGATATTATTTACCCCCTGGGGATGTCTTGGATTCGACAGGTTTATGTTTGACTTAGATTGCAGTGGTTGGTCACCTAAAACCAAATAAAAATAACTGGAAACAGATTAAGTTTCGCTGCTTAATTAGCCAATAGAGGCTTGCAGCCCCCAAACCGATTGTGCCTATACAAAAGGTAAGGTGTACATTTATATAGGATAAGGAAAACTAATTGTCTAGTTAGTGACACGAAAATATCATAGACAAATTCAATAGCGGTTGGCTTTTGACCATTCTATTGTCTTACTTAACGAAAAGCTAAACTGTAGACGTCTAAGTGTGGGACTATTCTTGGACAGGGGTTCGATACCCCTCATCTCCACCAAGATACTTATTAAGCCTTTATGTAAAGGCTTTTTTAATGCTCGAACCATTTTAGGTTCTATTTAGGTTCTATTTAGGTTCTATTTAGGTTCTATTTAGGTTCTAAAAAATCCCTTAAAAAAGGGATTTTTTATTTATGATTTTTTAATGTTTTTTTCATTACAAGCAATACTACCATTGAAAGCATTGCCATCATACCATAAAAATATGGTACACTGTTATCTTGTGTTTTTGGTATCTTAATCCTTACTTGTTTCTTTGGTGTAGCTATCGGAGGATTTGGATGTACATTAGGATTTACAGGTTTTGCCTTTTCATTTTTGATAACAATACCTGTTTCAATATCCCCTTCATACGTTGTTTTAAACCCAGGAAGAGATCTTTCAACAACACGATAGGCAAATGGAATACCTGTTGGATCATTAATCGGTAAATGTTCAAAGACTAATGTTGTTTCTGTTTCTAATAATTCTTTTGTAGCGATTACAACATTATTTTGTAACAAATCCACTATAATCTTTTGTGCAGTAGCGTTAATCCACTCTTTTTTTACAGTTATATTTCTAATGTCCGGAAGCGCATTGTAAACCATGTCTGCTTCCGCATAAGCTACAGAGCCATCATAGATAACTTGAAAACTACCAATTGCTTCTGTATTTGCTAAAGAGGTATTTTCATACTTAGGTGCCTTCATATCCATAATGACATTTAAAATCTTAAAGGCTGGCAATGATTTACCCGGTTTTAATACAACTTTTATCGCTTTAACATCTTCATAATTAGCGACTGCCAATTGCCAATTTGAAGTTGGAACACCTGTTGTTGCATCATAAGCCGGTGCATCTATTGTATAGAAAATATCATAATCTGCTGATACATCAATACCATCTATTTCAATTCTTAATGGTGCAACTAAACGATTTCTAAACGCACTATTTCTAGGAGTACCATCACTCTTCTTATCATTTACATTTGGAATAACATCATAAAGCACTATGCCTTCTGTTGGAGTTGCTGTATAATTTTTCACTTCTAATTTATATTGGAAGCGTCCACCACTTACTCCACTATCATAATTTGTCATAATACGATCTGTCCAAGGACGAGTTTCATCCACCGAATCATTGATTGTTGACCCTTCTATAGAACGAATATACTTATTACTACGTACTAGACTTGGAACTTGTGCCACAACTTTTGAAGTCGCTTCTAAAATAAAATCATCTGTTTTACCATTATCATTGATGTCCAATGTATCAACTACTTTTTGTTGTGAACCAATGCTATCCGGGAAACTTTGTCCATTTCCTTCAAAGAAATACACATGGTTATCATTGTTGTTTGTGGGTGTTTCTGCTGAAGTTGGAATGATCTTATCATTGATTTTAATGTTTCGAATCGCAAAATCTAACGCATAAGGTGTCCTTCCGTTTGTTGTTTTAAGATCTTTCATTCTAAATGTATTTAGATTAATCTTAATGGCATCTCTTCCTGTACCTTTATAATCTTTAATAATTTCATATCCTTTAAAATAAGGATTACTATTATTCAGTGGCATTACATATGTTGTACCAATCGTAGATAACCCTGCCGGTAATAAATCAATAAATGTACCATCTTTAATCAATCGGTTCTTACTTAAGTCTCTCAAATCTAACGAGATATTAAAGATATTAATTGTATCATTAATTTTAGTTGCATTTCCTTGATTTGTAGATTTTATTAATACTACTTTTTCATCTACTGGTATAAACAATTTTGCAGCATAAGAATCTACTTTTATTGATTTTACTGTATTCGAAACATCTTTATAGTTTCCAACTAAGCTTGCTTCATTACGAATATCTCTTGAATTTAAAGTTCCTTGAACATGAAATGGATTTTTAAAGCGCATTTCTACTTCTGTTTGTATCACTGTAGCCCCTGATTTTAATGGCGCATTGTCTTTACGTCCAATTTCAAACTTAACATACTCTACTACAGCATCATTTGGCACATCAGCAATCACCAAGCTACCATTGTTTACTTGATTTGCATAATCATTAATTTTGGCTTGCGTTGCACCATTTAACTCACTACCAATTTCAAAGATTGTAAAAGTACCATCTGTTCTATAAGCTTTTACTTGATACTCATTTGAAACATCACGTTCACCTTCTTTGACATTCACTACTTTTGAAAAATATAAACGTGAATCAAATTTTGTCGCATCTTCTACTATTTTGAAATCTGTTAAATCAGAAGTTAAGTTATTCGTAGCATGCATACCGAAACGTAATACTTCTGCATATAAACTATAGGGATCATATGGAATACGATCAAAGATATTATACTTTGAAAACATTCCTTTTCCACCATTTGGCTTTGCTTCTAAGTTAAACGTAATATCATCTGTTAACACTTTTGGTGTTTCTGTTGCCCCATTAATCCCTGTAACACTCATACTTACATTGTTAACATAGTTTTTAAGAGCTCCACCTTCCTTCACTGGAGCACCAGGAAATGATAAGAATAATGTAACTTGACTGATTTGTTCACGAATATCAATTTTTCGTATATCTCCAACATACAATGATTTATCTAAATTCACTGTATATTCTACACTACCATCTGGCTTCTTTGTCCATCCGGGATTTAATGCAGGGTTAAAGTGAGCCTTCACTGTTTGTCCTTCATGGTTTACATACTCCGGTAAACGATCGGTAATCACTACCTTTTCATCTAAACGAGCAGGAGGCTGAGCACCTTTACCATATTCATAATCATAAGTAAACATGACATATTCTGCATTATCTGGATCTACATAATTAGGATTTCCTGCCAAGGCAGTCCCTGCCGGTACTAAAGCACCATTTTCTTTCGAACCATATATCTTTTTAATCGCTGTACGTTCTTCATACTTCACTTGATATTCAACATCCGTTGCATTTGATAACACTGCATTATCTGCATTTACCACTTTAACAGATGGTGCAAGGCGCAAATCAAGTGGTGTAATACGATCAGTAAAACTAAAATTAAATGGCATTTCAATTCTTGTTGTTCTAGTTACACGGTTTAATTTCACACGAATGGTAGTTGTGTTTGTAGCAAGATCTTCAACTGTTTCTAACACTTTCCCAACATTTCCTGTAACAACTGCAAAATGATCAATAAAATGTTGTGAATCCAAATTACTTTGTGGATATTTAAATAATAATGCAGGAATGCTCACTTCTAATGTTAAATCTTCAGCAGTATCTTGTACTAAATTTGCCCCATCAATAACAATCGCATTTACAAAGTTATTATTGGCAAACTCTTCCGTTACCTTTGGTGTTTTAAAACTCACTTGAATCCCTTTACCATTTTCAACATTAGCCGGAAACATATTTGTAAACGATATATCTTCAATTTCATTTACTTCAACCGTAACTTCTTTTGTTAATATCACATCTAACGCATCATTTTTTACATAATGAACCTTAAATGTATATGCCCCATTTTCGTTAACAAGATAGGTTACTTCTTGTTGATTGTAAGCCTCTACTTCTGCATTTGGCTTTTCAATTGATTGTATGGTAACCGTATCATCATGACGGATTTCCACATGTATCGTTGCTTCTAGTAAATCATCACTTACAACCTTTGAAGTTATGACTTCAACAGCCTCCAATTCATTGTTTGCATAAGTAAGTTGATATGGAATCATCAACAACATTGAAAGTATTGTAAGTAAGATTTTTGTAAGCTTTAGCTTTTTCATAAATCTATCCTCCTTATTTATATAAAAAATACAAATTGTCATTCTAATTATAACGCACTTCTATTTGTTATGAAAACCATAATAATTCACAATTTAAAAAATCACTCTTAAAAGTGATTTTTCATAACACGATTCAATTGTCTTTGAATATCTCTTTGCTTACTAACTTCACGTTTATCATATAACGCTTTCCCTTTTGCCAAAGCAATCTCCATCTTCGCTCGACCATTTTTAAGATAGAGTTTCGTTGGGACAATCGTATAACCTTTTAATTTCACTTTGTTTTGCAGTTTACGCAATTCACTTTTATTTAGTAATAACTTACGTATTCTTGTTTCATCATGGTTAAATTGATTACCATAATCATACTGTGCAATATGCATTTCCTTAATAAACGCTTCATTGTTTACAAAAGAAATATAACTATCCTTAAATTGAACCTTACCCAAACGCACAGATTTTATTTCTGTACCCACCAAAACAAGACCTGCTTCATAACGATCTTCTAAAAAATAATCATGACTAGCCTTACGATTTAAGGCAATTACTTTTTCTTTCATTTATTACCTCTACGTTTTTCTACTAATACAAAATCAATGGTTCTAGTTTCCAAGTTTGCACTTACACATTTTACCATGACTTGCTGACCTAATTTATAAGTTTTATTGGTTCTTTGACCAATAAGCATCAAGGAAGACTCTACATAACTATAGTGATCATCATTTAAATCCTTTACATGAACAAGACCCTCAATGGTATTTGGAAGTTCTACATACATACCAAATTTAGTAATCGAACTGATAACCCCTTTAAAGACTTGTCCTAAATGTTGTTTCATATACTCACATTTCTTTAAATCCACCACAGCAAATTCGGCATCTGCACTTTTACGCTCACAACTACTTGTTTGTTGACCATACTCTTCCATCTTTAAACGAAATGCTTCTAAATCATGAAAATCTTGCGTAAAACAATACTTTCTTAAACTACGATGTACAATTAAATCGGCATAACGACGTATTGGTGAAGTAAAGTGACAATAGTTTTCTAAACCTAGTCCATAATGCCCTAAAGGTAAAGCATCATAACGAGCCTTTGTCATAGAGCGCAACATTAACGTTGAAACAACCGGATACTCTTCTTTTTCTTTAAAAAACTCTAAACATTGTTGTAAACTGACCGAATCAATATTTGTAATATGTCCTTTAAATTTATATCCTAAAATATTAACAAAACTTACAAATTGACGTAATTTAGCTTCCTTTGGAAGTTCATGCACACGATATAGACATGGATATTCTAACCAACGTAAATGTGTCGCAACCGTTTCATTGGCTAAAATCATAAAACTTTCAATCATACGCTCCGCACCCTTGCGTATACGTAAATGGACATCAAGGACTTTTCCTTTATTATCCAGAACAATCTCAGCTTCTTGCTTATCAAAGTCAATCGCACCTTCATTTTTACGAACCCTTTGAATAATAGAAGCTAATTCCTGCATTAAGATAAAATGATGTTTACTATCTTCATACTCTTGAATTTCTATTCCATCTAACAACTGGTTTACTTGATGATAAGTCATGCGATGATTGGAATTAATAACCGATGGATATAATTGATAATTTGTAACATTTCCCTGTTCATCAAGATCCATATCACAGGTAATCGCTAAGCGATCTACATTTGGATTTAAGGAACAGATACCATTACTTAACACATGCGGAAGCATTGGAACCACACGATCTAATACATACGTACTATTTCCTCTTTTAAACGCTTCCTTATCCATGAGACTATGTTCTTTCACATAATGTGAAACATCCGCAATACTAACCTTTAGATTATAACCGGATTCACTTTTACTAATACTAATGGCATCATCAAAATCTTTCGCATCATCACCATCAATGGTACATGTATAAATATCTCTTAAATCTCTTCGTCCTTGATATTCTTGTTCTGACACAACTTGATTAATCGCATTGGCTTCCTGTAAAACCTCTTGTGAAAATTCATAGTCCACATCAAAACTCATCAAGATACTTTTAATATCCACACCCGGATCATTTTTATGACCTATAATCGATACAATATTTGCCTGTATCATATCCCCATAACTTACAATTTCTACTTGAGCCTTCAATCCATCCACTAAATGATACTTCTTTTGATTCAAAATCTTAAATCTTGAAAGAATCTTTCTATCATCCGCATCGAAAAAAAGTGTACCTTTACGATTCGCTGAAAATGTCCCTATAACATATTTATAATTACGATGAATAATCTTAACTACTTTTCCATGATGGCTATCATCATAGCGATAAGAAACTTCATCCAGATGCATGGCACCATGTAAATCCTTTGGATCAAAGACAATCGATTCATCCTCACTAAGATCTACATACCCTACCCCTCTTGCGTTGATACGAATGATACCCTTTGCGATTTTTACTGTTTCAGCAGGCACAAACTTATTTTTCGCAGTCTGAAAAATAAGACATTCGTCTACCAATTGATTTAAAAGTTTATTTAACTTTACAAATTCACTTGTCGTTGTCATATTTAAAAGCAACGCTAAATCTTTAATATCATAAGCTTCTTTTTTATTTTCTTTAATAACTTTTAATATTTGTTCTTTTTCCATAATATCACCAAAAATAAAAGGGCCATTGCCCTTATATTAACCTAGTACACGAATAATTATTACTAATACAAAGAATGTAATACCTACAACCATTGTTAAATTAGAAATAAACTTTTCTGAACCTCTCTCTTTTACACTTTGAAATAAGTTTAATCCACCACTACCAGTAAAAGCACCACTAATTCCATCTGACTTACCACTTTGTAATAGAGAAAGAAGTATTAATATTGCAGAGACAACCATTAATAAAATATCTAGCATATATAACTCCTTCCTAACGCTATCCTATTATAAGGTATTTTCCTTTAAAATGCAATAAACATCAACTTATATTTTACCTTGTCGAAAATAATCAATCATAAAATGTGTCAATGTAGTTTCATCTTGAGAAGGAAATAAATCTTCTTGTGTAAACCAAGTTGCTTCACACAATTCATTTTGATCAAGTCTAATGGTTGTACTACCATCCACTTTACAGAAAAAACCAATCACTAAAGAGCTTGTAATTGGCCAAGGCTGACAATCAAAATACTGAATATCTTTCACCCTCAAACCAACTTCCTCATAAACTTCTCGACGCACGGTATCTTCTAATGTTTCTCCTATTTCATTATAACCGGCTACAAGAGAATAATTATGATACTTACTTCTTGGTATGCGATACTTTGTACATAGCAAGCGATGTTGCTCATCCAAGATACCTACAATAACAGCTGGGGCAATTTTAGGATAGACAATATGTCCACACATGCAGAACTTACTACGTTCTTTTTCATGGTTTTGCATTGGCATCCCACATCGACCACAATATGTGTTATTACGATAAAATTCATATAAACTACTACCTGTAAGAACTGCAAAAGCTAAGTGTTGTGGTTGATAATATCGAAAGTACGTAATATCTTTCTCAATGTATTCAACAACAATTTCATCTACTAAAAAGAAACGTTCTTCATCAATTTCAAACAAAAATTGTGCATTGCCTTTACTATCTTTTATTCGAAATAAGTTATCATTACCATCTACAAGGACATTTCTACCCAAAAAGCACAATGCGTAATCATTTGGTCTTGGTTCTAGCATTTTAAATTCGTTATGATATATTTTAGGATTTAACTGATGTATCATAAAGACTCCTTTGTTAGATGTGCAAAGATAGCTTGTGTAACCTTTGCCAAGGCATTAGGATCTACAATGACTTGTAATCCTCTTTTGCCTGCACTAACTCCTATCTTATCATAATTTAGTGCAGATTCATCCAAATAAACCGGAAATACTTTCTTCATACCAATAGGACTACATCCACCACGGATATAGCCAGTAACGTTTAATAAATCTTGTACTTTGATCAATGCAATATTTTTTTCATTAACAATCTTTGCTGCTTTCTTTAAATCCAATTCTTTTAAAATAGGAATGCAAAATACATAATACTGTTTACTTGCTCCTTGTATGACTAGTGTCTTAAAAATAGCACCTTCTACAAGCTGTTTATGATTACTTAAATCATCACTTTCCCAGTCATATTCTAAGATATCATACGATATTTTTTGTGAATCTAAAATACGCATTACATTTGTTTTCATTATCAAATCACCATATTCATTATATAATTTTAATAAGAAAGAAGGAATGTTATGATTGCAAATTTTATACAACAAAATCCAACAAAGTTAATTTTTGGCAAACAACAGATTAAGCAATTAAAAAACTTAGTACAACCTTACAAACGTATTTTACTTGTATATGGTGGTGGAAGCATTAAACAAAATGGTGTTTATGATGATGTCATGAAACAATTAAAAGGCAAAGAAGTGATGGAATATGCCGGTATTCAACCTAATCCAAGAGTTCAAAGTGCAAAAGAAGCAATTCAAATAATCAAAGAAAATGATATTGATTTTATCTTAGCTGTTGGTGGTGGTAGTGTCATTGATTGTGTAAAACTGATTAGTGCTGGAGTTTATTACGATGGAAACCCATGGGATATTGTAACGAAAAAAGTAGAGCCTAGTAATGCATTACCATTTGGAACGGTACTAACGTTAAGTGCTACGGGTAGTGAAATGAATTGTGGTAGTGTGATTACCAATGAAAAAACACAAGAAAAACTGGCTTGGGGAAGTTCTTTGGTCTATCCTCAATTTTCTATCCTAGACCCTTGTTATACCTACAGTGTTTCAAAAGGGCAAACCATTAACGGTATTGTCGATACGATTAGTCATTTAATCGAACAATACATCAATCAAGAACATAACCCATTAAATGATGTTAGGATTGAAGGAATTATTAAAACGGTTATGCAGTATAGTCATAAAGTATTAAAAAACCCTAAAAATTATGAAGCTCGTAGTGTCCTAATGTTAGCTTCTACAATAGCGTTAAATCATTCTTTATCATGGGGAACAAAGAACGACTGGGGAGGACATGACATTGAACATGCGATTAGTGCTATTCATGATATTGCCCATGGTGTTGGTTTATCGATTGTAATGCCTAACTTTTTAAAGTTACACGCCAAAAAGAATACCAAACGAATAAAGCAACTCATGGTACATATATTTGAACTAAACGATACTTCTTTCAATGATTATGACCTTGCTATGATGGGTTGTGATAAACTGCAAGCTTATTTTAAAGAAATTGGTGCCATTACCACTCTTAAGGAAGTAGATATTACAAACATTAGTAAGATTGCAAAACTAGCGTATAAACATACCGTTGGTAGTGTTTATCCATTGAGTTATGAAGAAATCTATGAAGTATTGAAGATGGCAAAATAAATATCCACCCGCCTAGCGGGTGGTTTTTCATTTTCGGGCTTAGCCCTACTATCACTGGCTGCACACACGTGTGCTTTTATCGCCTGCCAGCTT
>RQZE01000020.1 GCA_003858585.1 Erysipelotrichaceae bacterium OH741_COT-311 | reverse complement strand
GCTATCGCTCTTGCAATCGCCACACGTTGTTGTTCTCCACCGGATAACTTTGAAATCAAACGGTCTGCTTTACTCTTTACAATCCCAAACTTCTCCAATAAGGCATAAGATACTTCTCTCTTATTCTTTGGCATCTTGTTATCCGTTTCCGTTAATGCTATCTCTACATTTTCAACTCCTGTTAAATAACCAATCAAGTTATATTGTTGGAATACAATCGCTATCTTATTGCGTCGATACTGATTTAAACCAATCTTATCCAAGTCTTCTCCTTGATAATAAATCTTTCCGCTTTCTTGCTTATCTAAGCCCGATATAATCGATAATAACGTTGTCTTCCCACTTCCGGAAGGACCTAATATAGTATAAAATTTACCCTTTTCAAATTCATACGATAAATCCTTTAAAATGTTTCGTTTGAAGCCTCCATCAATATATCCATAATTGATATTCTCTAGTTTTAATATCGCTGTCATACTTCCTCCTACTGTGCACTCATTAAGATTCTCTTTGGATTAAATCTCATAATCATTAACGATGGAATTAAAATCGAAATCAATACAATCCCAAGTCCTGCTACATAAATTTGCGCTATGATTAACGGACTGATGGATACCTCATAGTTACTTGTTAAATCTTCAATCGT
>RQZE01000019.1 GCA_003858585.1 Erysipelotrichaceae bacterium OH741_COT-311 | reverse complement strand
ACGCCATAGTGGCGTGGGTAAAGATGAGCTTAAGCGATGAACAAAAAAGTCCTTCTTATGCTAAACTTTGAATAAGCCAGCCAGCTTACAAAGAAAAGAAAGAAGGAGACTAACATTAAAATGAATGAACAAGATAATGTTACACAAAGTTTAGCACATACTAGATGGAATTGTAAGTATCATATAGTATTTGCACCGAAGTACAGAAGAAAAGTATTTTATGAAGGAAAAAGAGAAGGTATAAGAGAAATACTGAGAACATTATGTAAATGGAAAGGAGTAGAAATAATAGAAGGAGAAATCTGTCCAGACCATGTACATATGCTAGTGGCAATACCACCGAAAATAAGTGTGAGTGGATTCATGGGATATTTGAAAGGGAAAAGTAGTTTACAAATATTTCAAAAATATGGGAATATGAAGTTTGCGTATCGGAACAGAGAATTTTGGTGTAAAGGATACTATGTAGATACAGTAGGAAAGAACACAAAAGCAATTAAAGAGTATATAGAGAATCAACTGAGAGCAGACAAAGAAGCAGATCAACTGGCACTGTTTGATCCAAGAGACCCTTTTAAAGGGTAGCAAGTAAAGGATATGCAAGCTGGCAGGCGATAAAAGCACACGTGTGTGCAGCCAGTGATAGTAGGGCTAAGCCCGAAAATGAAAAA
>RQZE01000018.1 GCA_003858585.1 Erysipelotrichaceae bacterium OH741_COT-311 | reverse complement strand
TTCTTCTTTCTTTTAATAAATACATAAACCAAACCTGCAGATGCAGCTAAGGCAAAGACAACATATAACGTTGTATTTGTTGAATCCCCTGTTTTTGGTACCTTCCATTTTTGTGAATGTACGACAACTTCCTCTATCTCTTCATCTGTTCCTCCACTTGGTGGTACTACAACCGGATGATATGTATTTTTTATCGTTTGTTCGTCTATAATTGTCTTTCGATAATTTGCCGGTACCACTACTTCATCAATACTATATACATAATCTACACCTTGATTATCACTCTTCGGTAAGTTTGTCCATGTATGACTTGTTGTTCCATTTGCTAAGGTCACCGGCGCTAAGTAACTCACTCCATTTTGCTTCAATTGTAATTGTATATTTGGTCTTACTGTCGGTCCTTGTTCCCATACTTTTGTTCCAGTAAAACTGATCTCTTCACTTCGATATGTATTGGTAATCGTATTTCCTACTTGACTTACAACATATGTATTTCCATTAACCACAACCTCATGATTGACTACACCTTTCTCTTTTACCGTATAGATGTATTCATTTCCTTGTATATCTGTTTTTTCAAGATAATTCCATGTATACGTAAATGGTCCTGTTCCAAAAGGTACCGGTGCTACATTTACCAACTGTTCTGGTTGTCCTGCAATATTGCGATACAACTCTATTTCTATCGCATCCACAACGTGATCCGTTGCCGGTCCATTCACCCATACTTTTGTTGCCGTTACCTCAGTTTTTGGTGCTACATAACTGTTTTTAATTGTTGTATTATTTATCACTTCTTTTACATAGTTTGTCGGTACTGTTACCTCATCAACACTATAAACATAATCTACTCCTTGTTGATCACTCTTTGGTAAGTTGGTCCATGTATGACTTGTTGTTCCACTTGCTAAGGCTACCGGTTGTCCAAAAGGAGCTCCATTTTGCTTCAACTGTAACATAATCGTTGGTCGATTTGTTGGTCCATTTTCCCATACCTTTGTTGCTGTAAAGCTTGTCATTGCAGCTTGATACGTATTTGTAATGTTATTACCTACTTGTGTTACTGTATAGCTATTTCCACTTGCAGCCGTATAGATACCATTTACGACTCCTTGTTCTTCCACTTCATAAATATAATCATTTCCTTGTGTATCGGTTTTCGGTAAGTTATTCCATGTGTATGTATATGGACCTGTACCTGTAATGTCCGGTGCTACATTGACGACTTCTTTTGGTACTGTCACGCTGCTTCTTGTTAATTCCATTGAAACCTGCCCGTGATCCCCAATCGGTCCATTCACCCATGTCTTGGTTGCTGTTACCGTTGTCTTTACTCGACTGTTTTTTACCAGTAACGTTTCACCTACCACAGAGTACTCTTCCGGTGTTAATGGTATATCTTTAAATTTAAAAGTTACATATTCACCTTTTTCTAAATACCAACTTGGTCTTGCTATTTCTTTTAATTTATATGTTCTTCCATCACTCCATAGTGCCCATCCAAGATTTACACTGTCTCCGACTATTAATACCTTTCCATCTGCTCCTGTTGTAAATGTCACATTTCTATCATTTTTATCTTTTACTGCTACATCTACCCCTACATCATTGACATAGAATAACTGGAATACAGCTCCTTGAATTGGTTTTGTATTATCAATATCATCTACTTTGTATAAGGTAATGCTTGGATTGCTTCCTGTTCCTGTTCCCGTATACGTTATATTGACATTGTTTACAATCTTTGATTCAAAATTCGAAAACTTTGCCGTATTTGTAAACTTCACTATCCCTTTCCCTAATACTTTTGCTTTGTATTTGATTGTTATTTTTTGATTGTCTGGTAAATCATTAAAGGTTAGGACATTGTTTTCATAATTGTATGTTGCATTTACTGCCGGATCATATACCACGGATTCCGGTATAAAACGTAAATTATCTGATAACGTATCCGTGATACTTAATACATTGGAATTTGGCATTAAGTCTGTTGCATATTTGTTTACCACTATTGAAAACTCTGCAATATAATCATTTGCTGAACTTGGATTTAATTCCAGCTTCTTATCTACATATGGATAATGTGTATATTTTGCATCTACAGATTCACTTTGTAATCCATTCCATGATGCTGTGTTTGTAAGCACATGTCCTTCCGGCTCATTAATCGCTATGGCATTTAGTGCGTTTAACGCAGCTTCATCTTTGACTATTAATGAATATTCTATCTTATAAAATGGATATAATTTCCCTGCATTCTTTGGAAAATCATTGATGTTAATCTTGATCCCTTCTGCCGTCGCTTCCACTGTTGCATTTCCTCCTACAACAGTTTGTTCTTCCGCTGTTAATCCTCCTTTGATTACTA
>RQZE01000017.1 GCA_003858585.1 Erysipelotrichaceae bacterium OH741_COT-311 | reverse complement strand
ATTGATGTTAATCTTGATCCCTTCTGCCGTCGCTTCCACTGTTGCATTTCCTCCTACAACAGTTTGTTCTTCCGCTGTTAATCCTCCTTTGATTACTATCCCATTTGCATCGTAGTATTTTAAATAATTTATATCAAATTTATCCATTATCGTTTCCGGATCCCCTGAAACATTAGAAATTACAATAGAATAATTAAAGACTGGATAATGAATTCCATTAATATTGTCTTGTGCCATAGATAGATATTTCTTTTCTATTGATTGAATTTTAGGATATGCTTTAGCAACAGCACCTACATAATCTCCTGCCGTTACACGTGCTGAAATATTATTACGATGCTCTGCAGTATAATCCGAATACCCATTAGCATGAGCAATTGCCAAAATATCCTGATTAACTTTTGATTTATAGGTAATTACGATAGAACGCTTCTTATTATTTGTACTAGGTTTTAATCCTTCAATCGTTTTTTCTTGATTTTGATAAAACACCAAAGAGAATGTATTACTATCTCCAGAAAAATTTTCATTTAATTTATAGGTTTCTTCCGGATATAATCCTTCTACCACTAATGTTGATGGAATAAATTCATCTTTATATGTCACCCCTTTATACAGAATACGTGTCACATCATCAACAATATAGAAAGATGGATACCCTCTGCTTGCTACATCAACCGTTATCTTCCATTCAATTTCTTGACTATTTACACTCACCGCCTCTTTTTTAGCTGTTAATGAGTTTTCTCCAACAACAAGTCCAAATACTTGAGAAGCTGTAATATCTTTAACACCTTCAATTTTTGCTTTGTTTAAAACAACCAAACGAGCAAAAACATTTGAACTATCTACCTCTGTATCTACGGTAATTTTATATGTAGATATCCCATCCGTTGATGGAACATTATATTTCCAAGCAGTAATACGACCTGAACCATCACGAGTAACAGTTAAGTCACTCCATGTTAAATTTCTAATTTCAATCGATCCATCCGGTTTTGTAACTTCCATTTTGATACCAGTACCAACAATATGCATAACATTTACGCTTGTTGAGTGAATTTCATCTACAATTACACGATTACTCATATCAAATATTTTTTCTTCATTCACATTGATTTCCCAACTTAGCTTATGCAAATTTGGGTTATTTGGATCTGTTACCGGTGTAGCAGCTTTTTTAGTTACCCCTTTATAAGAAATACTTTTAAACAAATGATGATTTGCTTCAACCAAAGGAGTTTGATTACTTTCAGCCGTTGCTCTATTTGATGTTTGGTTTACAGTACCGATATCCGTAATTTTATTGAAATCAATAGTTGATGTATATTTAATAGTAACTACTTCACCGTTTATCATACGATCAATTACAGTTGAAAAACCTTTGTTTTCACCAGATGTTTCATTATAAACAATAGATGGATGTAGTTCTCCTTTTATACTCGATTCAATATATAAATTCTTATTTAAAGTCAAAGCTGTCCCTGAAATAAAATCTTCAATTTTAACATTTTCATTAATGCCATTCGATTTGATTGTTAATGTATAATCAACAATTTTAGAAGAATTACGTTGTGCACCGGTCTTCTTTATTTCTAAACTCGCATTATTTTCATATTTTAATTTAATCACAACATTATTACCCAGATCAATTTGAGTTGTTGTACCATCAAATTTTGCTTTAATGCTTAACACAAACGCCACATTTGGCAATAATTTTAAACGACTGTAATTTGGATCGTTGATATTAAAATGAACTTTTATTTTTCCATTTTCTAATATAAAATGATTTCCTGATATACTTGCAGGTCCATTTTGATCTATGATATTAATTGTAAAGTTGGTTTGTTGAGAGTTAATCCCCTCCAATCCACTTGGTAATGTATACACAAACTCCTTATCTGTATCATCCATATCAAATTGCATTGTCTCTGTTTCTTTAAACGCTACATCAATTGCATATTCCGTATATGGAACAACAACGTAATTTCCTTCGCCATCTTGTAGCAGTCCTTCCACTTCAACATTTTCAATGAATTGATTTAAATTTGTAGAAAAAGAAAATTGTTTTGATAACGGATTAATATTTGCAGGCATAATTCCTTCATCTAAGTCTTCTTCTATAATTGTTCCTGCATTTACATCTACTTCATCTTTAATTTCACTGAGTGTTTCGTCTTCATTTTTGTCTATCTCAGTCGCATTTTCTTTTTCAATATTTTCCGTTTCGGCTACCTCTGTATTAACATCTTCCGAATCGAATTTACTACTTTCTATTAGTGTTTCTGTTGCTTCTTCTTTAGAGACATTTGTTTCTATCGTTGTCGATAGCTCTTCTTTAGATTCTGTTTCTGCTGTAGTAGAAATTTCTGATTCCACATTGACATCTGTACTCTCAGTTTCTGCAAAATTAAGAGTTCTATATGCGATAGATGCAATCAAAAATAGAGCAATTAAAAGAATTTTTTTGAACTTGAGCATTTTATACCTCTTTTCTATAATTATTTTTATAATTTTAATATTTATCTTTTATATAAACATTGAAATCTGATATTAGTTTATATATTATATACAATTTCATTCTAACATATATCCCCATTTTAATCAGCAAATACGTTGTTTTATTCTATATTTCGCTATTTATAATAAAAAATGACTGGTTTTTATTAAATCCAGTCATTTTCTTTTTACTATTTCTTCTTTCTTTTAATAAATACATAAACCAAACCTGCAGATGCAGCTAAGGCAAAGACAACATATAACGTTGTATTTGTTGAATCCCCTGTTTTTGG
>RQZE01000016.1 GCA_003858585.1 Erysipelotrichaceae bacterium OH741_COT-311 | reverse complement strand
AAAAAAGATATCAAAAGATATCTTTAAAGAAAACTTGGCAACGTGCTAGTTTCACTATCGCAAGGGATAGCTATAATCGCCGCAGAAATGCTTAACTTCTGTGTTCGGGATGGGAACAGGTGTGACCATTTCGCCATCGTCACCAAATCGAAAGATGATTAATCTTTCAAAACCAAATAACAGTTTAGACATTGTCTTTTCTTCTTGTTGTGTTACAGACGTTTTTAACTCATGTGATTAAAACCTCGATCTATTAGTATCAGTCAACTCCACGTATCGCTACGCTTCCATCTCTGACCTATCAACCTCGTAGTCTTCAAGGGATCTTACTTCATCTAGTGAATGGGAAATCTCATCTTAAAGTTGGTTTCACGCTTAGATGCCTTCAGCGTTTATCCAATCCGCACTTAGCTACCCAGCTATGCCACTGGCGTGACAACTGGTACACCATAGGTGCGTCCATCCCGGTCCTCTCGTACTAAGGACAGCGCTTTTCAAATTTCCTACGCCCACAACAGATAGGGACCGAACTGTCTCACGACGTTCTGAACCCAGCTCGCGTACCGCTTTAATGGGCGGACAGCCCAACCCTTGGAACCGAATTCAGCTCCAGGATGCGATGAGCCGACATCGAGGTGCCAAACCTCGCCGTCGATGTGAACTCTTGGGCGAGATCAGCCTGTTATCCCCAGGGTAGCTTTTATCCGTTAAGCGACGGCCATTCCATACTGCACCGCCGGATCACTAATCCCGACTTTCGTCCCTGCTCGACTTGTAAGTCTTGCAGTCAAGCACCCTTCTGCATTTGCACTCAACGATTGATTTCCAACCAATCTGAGGGTACCTTTGGGCGCCTCCGTTACTCTTTAGGAGGCGACCGCCCCAGTCAAACTGCCCACCTGACACTGTCCTTTACCAAGATCATTGGTATAAGTTAGAATTTCAATTAACTAAGAGTGGTATCCCAACGGCGACTCCTTGTATACTGGCGTACACATCTCCAAGTCTCCCACCTATCCTGTACATAGTTAATCAAAACTCAATATCAAGCTACAGTAAAGCTCCATGGGGTCTTTCCGTCTAGTTGCGGGTAACCTGCATCTTCACAGGTACTAAGATTTCACCGAGTCTGCTGCCGAGACAGCGCCCAAATCATTACGCCTTTCGTGCGGGTCAGAACTTACCTGACAAGGAATTTCGCTACCTTAGGACCGTTATAGTTACGGCCGCCGTTCACTGGGGCTTCAATTCAAAGCTTCATCTTGCGATTAACTCATCCTCTTAACCTTCCAGCACCGGGCAGGCGTCACCCCCTATACTTCGTCTTGCGACTTTGCAGAGAGCTGTGTTTTAGTTAAACAGTTGCTTGGGCCTCTTCACTGCGGCTCTTTCGAGCGTCCCTTCTTGCGAACGTACGGGACAATTTTGCCGAGTTCCTTGGCAACAGTTCTCTCGCTCACCTTAGGCTTCTCGCCTTGACCACCTGTGTCGGTTTTGGTACGGGCCACATAATAATTATCCCTAGAAGCTTTTCTTGAGATTTGGTATCACTTACTTCGCTACTTAATCGCTTGTTCACTCCCCATCACGCCTTCGTATTATCATGCGGATTTGCCTACATGACTACTACTTCGCTTGGTCTAAAATCCAATCATTAGATTAAGCTAACCACATCTGTCACTCCATCAGTTATTATGCGGGTACTGGAATATCAACCAGTTGTCCATCGACTACGCCTTTCGGCCTCATCTTAGGTCCCGACTTACCCAGGGCGGACGAACCTTCCCCTGGAAACCTTGGTCTATCGGTGTGTAGGATTCTCACCTACATCTCGCTACTCACACCGGCATTCTCACTTCTATACGCTCCACCACTCCTTACGGTATAGCTTCAACGCGGTATAGAACGCTCCCCTACCCAATGTATTTCTACATTGCCATAGTTTCGGTATTATGCTTAGCCCCGGTAAATTTTCGGCGCAGGGTCACTCGACTAGTGAGCTGTTACGCACTCTTTTAAGGGTGGCTGCTTCTAAGCCAACCTCCTAGTTGTCTGTGCATCCCCACATCCTTTTCCACTTAGCATAAATTTTGGGACCTTAACTGATGATCTGGGCTGTTTCCCTTTTGACCATGGACCTTATCACCCACAGTCTGACTGCCGAGTATATAATTATGGCATTCGGAGTTTGATTTCATTCAGTACATCGGGATGACGCCATCATGAATTCAGTGCTCTACCTCCACATTACTTTACCTCGACGCTAGCCCTAAAGCTATTTCGGGGAGAACCAGCTATCGCCGTGTTCGATTGGAATTTCTCCGCTAGCCACAACTCATCCGCCAACTTTTCAACGGGGGTCGGTTCAGTCCTCCATTTGGTTTCACCCAAACTTCAACTTGGTCATGGCTAGATCACTACGGCTTCGGGTCTACCAATACGTACTTTCGCCCTATTAAGACTCGCTTTCGCTTCGGCTCCGTATGTTCTACTTAACCTCGCACGCAATGGTAACTCGCCGGTTCATTCTACAAAAGGCACGCCATCACCCTTTAACGGGCTCTGACTTCTTGTAAGCATACGGTTTCAGGTTCTATTTCACTCCGCTTCCGCGGTTCTTTTCACCTTTCCCTCACGGTACTGGTTCACTATCGGTCATATAGGAGTATTTAGCCTTACCGGATGGTCCCGGCTGTTTCCGACAAGGTTCCACGTGCCTCGCCGTACTCAGGATTCCACTAGGTTCTATCAAGATTTCATCTACAGGACTTGCACCCTCTTCGGTTGATCTTTCAATATCATTCGATTATCTCTTTAAATACCACATCGTGGTCCTACTACCCCATCACTAAGATGGTTTGGGCTCTTCCCCTTTCGCTCGCCACTACTTAGGGAATCATTATTTATTTTCTTCTCCTGCAGGTACTAAGATGTTTCAATTCCCTGCGTTATCTCACCACATCCTATGTATTCAGATGTGTGTAGCATCGCATTACCAATGCTGGGTTCCCCCATTCGGATATCCCCGGATCTCTGATCGCTTACATCTCCCCGAGGCGTTTCGCCGTTAGCTGCGTCCTTCTTCTGCTCTATATGCCAAGGCATCCACCGTACGCCCTTTGTTATTTAATCACTTTCTTCCACTTAACACGAGTTTTAAGTGGTTCTTCTTTTTTTTAAACTGTTTTTTCTTCTGTTTACTAATTCTTTCTTTTGAAATACTTAGTTTTACAACTTTCAAAAAGACCTTTCTGTCTTTTTCTATCTGTTATTCGGTTTTCAAAGATCAATCTTGAAAGATTTCTCAATCTTTCAAAACTAAATAAGTACTCTTCACTTCGTCTTCTCTTTTCTTTCTCCTTAGAAAGGAGGTGATCCATCCCCACGTTCCCGTAGGGATACCTTGTTACGACTTAACCCCAATCATCAGTCCTACCTTCGACGGCTGCCTCCTTGCGGTTAGCCCACCGGCTTCGGGTATTACCAACTCTCATGGTTTGACGGGCGGTGTGTACAAGGCCCGAGAACGTATTCACCGCGGCATGCTGATCCGCGATTACTAGCGATTCCAACTTCATGAAGTCGAGTTGCAGACTTCAATCCGAACTGAGACGCACTTTTTAAGATTCGCTCCAGTTTGCACTTTTGCCTCTTGTTGTATGCGCCATTGTAGTACGTGTGTAGCCCAGGTCATAAGGGGCATGATGATTTGACGTCATCCCCACCTTCCTCCGGTTTATCACCGGCAGTCTTTCTAGAGTCCCCAACTCAATGATGGTAACTAGAAACAAGGGTTGCGCTCGTTGCGGGACTTAACCCAACATCTCACGACACGAGCTGACGACAACCATGCACCACCTGTCACCTTGATATCCTCCTCTATATCTCTATAGACTTGCAAGGGATGTCAAGACCTGGTAAGGTTCTTCGCGTTGCGTCGAATTAAACCACATACTCCACCGCTTGTGCGGGCCCCCGTCAATTCCTTTGAGTTTCACACTTGCGTGCATACTCCCCAGGCGGAATACTTATTGCGTTAACTGCAGCACTGAGTTTCCCCAACACTTAGTATTCATCGTTTACGGCGTGGACTACTAGGGTATCTAATCCTATTTGCTCCCCACGCTTTCGTGCATGAGCGTCAGTTACAGACCAGGTAGCCGCCTTCGCCACTGGTGTTCCTTCATATATCTACGCATTTTACCGCTACACATGAAATTCCACTACCCTCTTCTGTACTCTAGTCTGCCAGTTTCTAAGGCTGTATGGGGTTGAGCCCCACGCTTTCACCTTAAACTTAACAAACCGCCTGCGCACCCTTTACGCCCAATAATTCCGGATAACGCTTGCCACCTACGTATTACCGCGGCTGCTGGCACGTAGTTAGCCGTGGCTTTCTGGTAAATCAGTCATCTCTATAAGTCCCTTATAGCCATTCTTAATTTATAACAGAGCTTTACAACCCGAAGGCCTTCTTCACTCACGCGGCGTTGCTCGGTCAGGCTTGCGCCCATTGCCGAAAATTCCCTACTGCTGCCTCCCGTAGGAGTCTGGGCCGTGTCTCAGTCCCAATGTGGCCGTTCACCCTCTCAGGCCGGCTACGTATCATCGTCTTGGTGAGCCGTTACCTCACCAACTAACTAATACGCCATAAGCCCATCTATTAGTGTCTCTAACCTTTAATAACTTAAAGATGCCTTCAAGTTACCTATCCGGTATTAGCTATCGTTTCCCATAGTTATCCCAGTCTAATAGGTAGGTTGCTTATGTATTACTCACCCGTTCGCTACTAACTTGTTAGGTGCAAGCACCCTCCAAGTCCGTTCAACTTGCATGTATTAGGCACGCCGCCAGCGTTCATCCTGAGCCAGGATCAAACTCTCCGTTTGATTTGCTCTTTTATCTTTTGTTATCTCTTGCGATAACTTTATTCCGTTTTTTTGCTTGACGTTGTGTTTTAATTTGTACTTATTTAGTTTTCAAAGATCAAGTGCACCTCGTTTAGTGCCTGTTTATAATATCAAAGTTTCTACTCCAAGTCAATACTATTTTT
>RQZE01000015.1 GCA_003858585.1 Erysipelotrichaceae bacterium OH741_COT-311 | reverse complement strand
CTTTTCTTTGTAAGCTGGCTGGCTTATTCAAAGTTTAGCATAAGAAGGACTTTTTTGTTCATCGCTTAAGCTCATCTTTACCCACGCCACTATGGCGTTGTTTTTCTATATAAAAAAACGTAGACGCCCTACGTTTTCAATGCTTATAATACTTTTTCTAAATCGTTATATCCAATGTCGGTCGGAGTTTCACGACCAAACAAAATCGTTAATACCGTTGCGATTTGACTTTGATCATTCATCGCATCCACAGTACCTTCCATACCGGCAAAAGGACCAGATAAAATCTTTACAGAATCACCAATCGTAAAGTCAACATTTACCTTACGTTCCCCTTGACCGATACGTCTTAAGATAGAATCAATTTCTTCTTGCGCAACCGGGAATGGTTTCGCACCACCACCACTTGATCCGATAAACCCGGTAACCCCAGGCGTATTACGCACAACATACCATGCATCATCCGTCATAATCATTTCTACGAATAAATACCCCGGAAATAAATTACGCATCTTTTCAATCGGTTTTCCGTTTTTAAATTCAATCTCAGCTTCTTCGGCAACTACTATACGAAATAAGTAATCGGAAATACCCATTGTTTCAACACGACGTAATAAGTTATCTTTTACCTTATTCTCATGCCCTGCATAGGTATTTACTACATACCACTCTCTTTTACTTTCACTCATCTTAGCCACCAATTCCTGTTACTTTTAGTAAATGCGTAATGATAAATTCACACGCTACGAAGAATAGTCCAAAAAACGCTGTAAAGATAATCACTTCCAATGAATTTAATGAAAGCTCACTCATCTTCGGCCAACGAATTCTTCCGATTTCTTTCATAATACCGCTAATGCTAAACCACTTTAACATAATATCCTCCTATTTTGTTTCTTTGTGGATCGTATGTTGTCCACATTTTTTACAGAACTTCTTTAGTTCTAAACGCTGTGTATGCGTCTGTTTATTTCTCAAAGTTGAATAATTACGAGATAAACAAACGGTACAAGTTAAAATCACACGATTATCTTTCGCCATAATTAAAACAACCTTTCTTGCACACTAAACTTTAACACACATAGTACCGATAGTCAATTACTAGCCTATGATTCCATGTGTTTCCTATAAAAAAGACCCTAAGGTCTTTTATGAACAGAAGCATCATAAATCATCGCAATCGCATTGCCTAACGCTTCTTCAAATTCTTCTTGACTTTGATTTACATTTAAATTTTGAGCCAAAGCTCGAGAGAAAGAAGCCACTACATGTTTATTTTTCGCAAGTAAATCAGTGGCTAACTCAAGACTATAGCCACCACTTAACGCTACAATACGTACTACATTTGGATGTTTACTTACATCTTCATAGAGGTTGGTTTTTGTTGGAAGCGTTAGTTTTAACATTACCTTAAAGTGAATAGTATTTAACTGTTTAACTAACTCCATCTTTAAGAGATCTTCCGCCTTCATTTTATCCGGACAATGAATATCTACTTCCGGCTCAATGATTGGCACCAAACCATAACCTGCAATTTTCTTTGCCCATGCGAATTGTTGTTCTACAACTTCTTTAATTCCTTCCGGATTTGCTTCATAAATTACACTACGCATCTTTGTACCAAAGATTTCATAGTCAACCGCTTCTTTTAATAATGCATCTAATCCGTCAAATTCCTTCATGCATTTACAACCATTCTTTTCATCCGCAAGTCCCTTATCAACTTTTAAAAATGGAACAATGCCCTTCTTTTGCCAACAATAGGTTGCAGTAAAAAGACCTTCCACCTTACGTTTCATGGTTTGTTCAAATAAAATAACCCCAATCACCTTTTCACTACTCATCGCCTTTGATGTAAGCATACGTGTACGCATTTGGTGGATTAAATCAAACATTTCTTCTTCGCTTTGATACGCCGAAGCATCCACTCCATACGCCTTTAACGCCTTAGGAGTAGAACCACCTGATTGATCCAATGCTGCAATAAAGCCTTTGTTTGATTCCATTTGTTTTAATTGTTCTAAGTTCATACGTCACCTCCTATATCTTATGTAAACTTAGTTGTAAGTTTGATTACTAGGAAATCGTATATTACGGTAAGATTATTTCTATTTTTATTATAACGCGAAATAACAAGAAAAAGAAAATAACAAATCTTTAAGTTATAGACAATCTTTTATCGAAATGGTATTGCACAAAGGAGTTCGTTTTTTCTTATCGTTTTTTGTGTTTTATTTTTGACGTTTTTTGAGAAAAATAAAATGTCACTAAGTGACACTTTAACTTTATGGATGAGATAATTTGATTACCAGAAAAAATAATTTAGAAATATGATGATTATAAAAATAACATTACTTATAATTATAAACCAAAGCAGATATTTTTTTGTTTTTTTCCAATCCTTTAGTTCAAGATAACTCATAAATCCAACCAATGCCAATGGAATTAACTTATAATGTATATTGGAAAGAACTAGTGTAATAATGATAAAAACTACAAATGCTATTAAATCCTTTATTTTCATTTCATTCACCATTTTGTACATTGAATATAGGTCTTTACATAACCTGTATAATTAGAATTTATGTATGTTGTGATTACTGTCTTCATGCATCTTCCACCACTAACATTCCTTGAAATAAGAAGCATTGCACCAGATACAATCAATACCAAAGCTAAAGAAATGGTTGGCAACACTTTTTAATCATTGTTTTTCTCTTTGATTTTATTTTAACGTAAATTTATTTTTTTTAAAAGCCTTATAAATATTTTTTTAAATGATATAATAAAAATTACGTTTGAACCAAAAATGCAGAATAGGTTATCAATCGCTTGTATCCTCTATTTGGTACGCAATATCGTTATAATAAATCATCAAAGTTGTATTTTTAAATCGATTTCTTTATGATAAAATCTATACGATAAGTAAAGGAAGTAAGAACATGAAAAAATTATTATTAGCACTTACATTGGCACTTGTTGTAACAGGATGTTCAAGCAAACCGGTTAAAGAAGAAACACAACCCACACAAGTGGAAACAACAACGCTACCGGAAACAACAAACATGGAGACAACCGAAACAACTACTCCCGTAGAAATAATGGAATATGTCGATTTAGCAAGCTATGACCTTGTAAAAACCCAATCAAATGTAAAACCTTTATCACTTGTTGCATTAACAGAAAAACTTGGTACAGATCAAGATACTTACTGGGTATTTTTAGGTTATGCAGGATGCCCGTGGTGTCAAAAAGCGATGCCAGTTTACAACGAACTTGCAGGCAGTGAAGAAGGAACATTCTATTACGTAGATGTTTCACAACCAATTACCGATGAAGAATATACAGCCTTCGTTGAAAAAACAAAACCATTCTTAAAAGATGGTGATTTATATGTACCACTTGTTTTAGGGGTTAAAAACGGAACCATTACAGGCGGACATCTTGCCCTAGTACCAAGTTTCAACATCAACACACAAGAAGAAGTAAACGATGAACAAAAAACAGAGTTAATCGACATCTACAAAAACTTAATAAAATAAACATAAAAGAATTAACGTAAAATACGTTAATTCTTTTATATTTCACAACTGTTCAAACACACCCTCTACTTCATTAAGCGGTAATGCCTTAATCGCATCTAACAACTTTAATTTACACTTACGTATTTGATAATCTACCTGTTTTACATTTAACATCATACGTTCTGCAATTTCCTTATACGTCTTTTCTCTTAAATATAAATAAATGATTTGCTTCTCCTTATCATCTAACGTTAACATAACCTTCTTTAAAATATCCATCTTTAAGCGCTGATGCATTTGCTCACTAACACTTACATCATCACTTGCTACATTATAGATACGACTCTCATCTTCCACCTTTAAGGAAGATAGCTGTCGTTCCGTCGTATAAAGCTTATAATTACTACTCACTAGCTTATGAATACGTCTTGTACAGATTAAATATACATACGTTGTAAATGTAGTATCCTCATTGTCTTTGTAATGCTCAATGGCAGCCAAAATACCCAATACCCCTTCTTGATACAAATCATCATAATCACAACTACGCACATACAACTTACTACAACAACTATGTATGATCTTCCATAAACAACGATTATAATTTTTTATAATCTTATTGACGGCTTGTTCATCCTGTTTGCGTGCTAATACCAACAACGCTTTGATTTCTTCATTACTTAAATATTCCATAAAGAAAACCCCCTTCTTTATCTTACCGAAAGACACTAGGGAGTTTTTTTCTGTTTTGTTTTGTTTTTGTCTATTTTTTTCCGATAAACGGATGACGCTTGTCATAGATATGATAAAGCAAGATTCCAGCCGCTACACTGGCATTTAAAGACTGAATCGTCCCTACCATCGGTAGTTTTACAAGATAATCACACTCTTGTTTCACCAAACGAGAGATGCCCTTACCCTCTGATCCAATCACTAACACTAATTTGGTATCATAGGCATAACTACGATAATCACTGGCTTTTTCCACATCGGTTCCCACAATCCAATATCCTTGTTTTTTAAGTTCCTTTAAGGTTTGTGTAAGGTTGGTTACTTCACACACCATAACGGTTTCAATTGCCCCTGTGGAAACTTTTGCCACTGTCGCATTTAAAGAAACCGCATGATGTTTCTTATAGATAATTCCATCAATTCCAATGCAATCTCCTGTTCTTAAAATAGCCCCTAAATTATGTGGATCTTCTAACCCATCCAACATCACAATCAAGCCATGCTTTCCGCTTGTAAGTTCTTGTAGTGGATGTGTTTGATAGTCTTTTACTACTGCTACAATGCCTTGATGATTGCCATGGTTAGCCATTTCATCTAATTTATCTTTACTGACATACTGTATCGCTACATTTTGGGCAATGCTAAAAGAGCTACCCTTTACAAGATACAACTGTTTAATGCGCCCTTGTTCAAGTGCTGCAAACACCGGTTTTCTTCCATAAATAATCATTGTCCAACCACCTCCTTAGCAATCTCCATAACCTGTTGAATACGTGTTTGATTCTTTGCTAGATACCAATAACCAATTAATGCCTCAAAACCCGTTGACGTGCGATACGTAATCACATCCGCATTTTTCGCAATCGACTTACTTTTATGATTACGTCCACGCTTATATATATCAAGTTCTTCTTCACCCAAAAAAGCTTGTTCCATCAAAGCATGTACAATTTTAGCTTGTCCTTTGGCACTATTATAAGCCACTGCCTTCTTTGCCAAATCATCTGCCCTTTGATAGCCTTTCAAAAGAAGATGTTCTCGAACCCAAAGCGACCATACCGCATCTCCAAGATAAGCAAGTGCACTTCCTGATAATTCTTTAACCTGCATTACAACAATCCTTCTTGCATCAATGTTTGTCGATATTGATCCGCTAATGCAAAGTCTTTTTTCGCTTTGGCTTCATTCCAACGTTCAAACATTTCACGTTGTGCAGGAGTTAATACCATACGTGTAACCTTAATACCTAAAACATCCAACATCTTTTCTAAGGAGCATACAAGAAGATTTATTTGTTTTAAATCAATGTCTTTTACACGCATACATTGATTTAATTTTTTCACCGTCTCAAAAATTTCTGCCATCGCATTTGGCGTATTTAAATCATCTTGCATATAAGCTAAAAAAGCATGAAAACTTGTTTGATCATACTCATCTTCTAATCCATAAGAAGCTAACTCTAACTTAATATATGCCTGTTTTAAAGGATTCATCACCTTTTCCAATTCTTTTACCGCTGTTTCAATGGTCAAATCAGAAAAATTTGCTTCACTGCGATAATGCGTCGAAAGCAATAACCAACGTGTCGCATTGCTACCAAGTTGTTCTAACACATCCTTAGCTGCCACCGTATTACCTAATGACTTACTCATCTTTTCACCATCTAAATTGATCATCGCATTATGCAACCAATAATTCGCTAATCCGCTTTTATACAATGCACGAGCCTGTGCCGTTTCATTTTCATGATGTGGAAAACGTAAGTCCATACCACCACCATGAATATCAATGAGCGACTTTTTAAACTCATTACAAATCATGACAACGCACTCACTATGCCATCCGGGTCTTCCTAAACCCCACTTACTTTGCCACTTAATACCCATATCCGTCTTTTTCCAAAGAGAAAAATCAAGAGGATTTTCCTTTTTCGTATTTTCTTCAATACGAGCTCCAACTTTTAAATCTTCAATGTTTTGATGTGAAATTTCTCCATAGGTATCTATACTATTAATACGGAAATACACATCGCCATCTACACAATATGCATAGCCATTCATTACCAATTGATCAATAAAATCAATGATTTCATCCATCGTATCGGTTACCATTGGTGCGGCCTCTAACTCTTGCGTATTCAATGCCTTTCTTACTTGATTATACGCCTCAATATAACGCTGAGTAATAACTGCCTCACTTACCCCTTGTTGCATCGCTTTGTGAATAATTTTATCATCTACATCCGTATAATTTGAAACGTATTTTACGGTGTATCCACTTGCTAAAAAGACACGCTTTAAGGTATCAAAAACCACAATTGGTCGAGCATTACCAATATGAATATCATTGTACACTGTTGGCCCACACACATACATATCGACATGATTCTTACGAATTGGTACAAACTCTTCTACTTTTAATGTTTTACTGTTATATAATTTCATCATCTTTTTCCTCTATATCTTCCATGGTTAACGTATCAAACTTCATGAAATAAAAATTATAAATACTATCCTTTAATGCCAACCAATGCTTCATACCCTTTGTCCATATTTCATCCTCTTCTTGAATGATTTGATTTTGAATACAACTAACAAACTCCTCTTCACTCAACGGACCGACCTTTTCACTTTTATTTCGATAATACCAATGCTTATTCATCGCTCACTACCACTTTCTTCCGTATTGACTATCTTACAATACGTATACTCTACAACTAAATTCTTTAATTGTTCTTCACTGACTTCCATCCCTTCATGAATACCGGTGACACTTACAATCTTGACTTCTTGATCTTGACAAAGCTCTTCACTTTCACTTCCTGTAATATTTACTACACCTAAGGCAGTCAAATAGGTTTCAAACTTCTCTTTGTTTTTACCAATTAAAGGGGCAATGGTGTACTTAATAGGAACTACAATCACTACCGGATCTTCCGATGTTGTCGTTGTTGGTAAAGTTTCCTCTTTAGCAAAGTAAGTATAATTGAAAATCACTTCATCCGAATGATAAAATTGTTGATCACTTGGTAAAGCACTTAATACAATCTTATAAGTTTGACCATCTTTAAACTTTGCAGCATCAATCGCCAACTGCGATTGGTCAACTCGAGCGTTATAGCCACCTTCTAAGTTAATACTGAACTCATAATGCGATGCATTCTTCACATTATCCCAAGTAAAGAAGACCTGTGAACTACTCTCCTTAACAACCAAATTCTCCGGCGAAGCCAACTTGGTTTTATTTCCTTGATCACCTGCAATAAATTGATTATAGGTATTATTACCGGCTCCATATAAATGAATCCCATCATAGGCAATAATATAATCTTTTCCGGCATCAATGGCCTTAATTTGACTCCAAGCCTGTACTTGTTTTTCAATTTCCACATTGGCAATGCTGATAAACACACTTCCATGTTTATTTAATGCCACAACAAAACCATCCCCAATGGCAATATCTACAATATCTTTCCACTCTTGACTATTACATCCATTAAACTGTGATAGACACTCAACAGTTAAATCACTCTTAATAACTGCTACCATATTTTCACCTATGGCAATTTGTTTAATATCCTTTAACGCTGTAGTGGCTTTTTCAAACTTACTTTCTCCGGCATAAAACACTTGTCCTTGACGATTCATAGCCACCGTTGAATTACGTGAGGCACTGATAAAGGTAATGTCTTTCCATTCATCCACCTTACACTGCTTACCACCACGATCTCCAACACAATAAAGAGTTCCATCCTGCTTTAAGCCCACGATATGACCATCCCCCGAAGCAATATCTACAACATCCTTCCAATCATCCAACTCCTTGGCATAATCTTCACTAAAACCAAATGCCTTAACTTGACCATCTTCATATAAGACAACGCTATAATTAACACCCGTAACCACTTTACGAGCCTTCATATCACCACTTGTAAAATCCAGTTGACCTTTATTGTTATCACCTTGACCAAACACCATACCCTTTTGATCAATATAAGCAATAAAACGATTGGACGCTGACAATACATCGACCTTTGTTTCCATCGGCACTAACACTTTTTTCTTTGGTTTATGCATAAAAAATGAGGTATAGATAACACCTAAACATAAACCCAAAAGTAAGCCTATTAATATATATCCTTTTTTAATATGTTTCTTGCCTTCTTGATGCTGCATCGACAACGTCTTTAACGTTACATCTTGATCATTTCGCATCAATTCATCAAGACTTATTTCATATAACTGACATAATAATTTAAGTTGTTTTAAATTACACATTAAACGACCATTTTCAAACCCCATGTACTCAATAGGAGAAACTTGTATCATATTGGCAACGTAAGCCTGTGAAAAGTTATAATGTTTTCTTAATGTAATTAATTTTTGGGGTAATTGATTCTCCATAAAACCTCCACTTAATACCTTTTTATTTTACTACATTTTTAGCACAATTAAAAAGGTGCTAAGCACCTATAATAGAAAGATATTATGATTTAAGCACATTTCAACCATTGACACCGGCCAAATAGAAGCATGAACTTCCCCAACATGAGCTTTATTCAGCAATACCATACAAATACGTGATTGCCCAATTCCTCCACCCATAGTAAGTGGTAAGCGATTATGTAAGACATCATGATGATATTGTTTTAAATCTTCATCCATAACCTTTGCCTTGACTTGTTGTTGCTTAAGCGTTGCTTGATCAACACGAATTCCCATACTGCTAAGCTCAATGCTTCGTTCTAACAAAGGATACCACACCAATAAATCACCATTTAATGACCAATCATCATAATCAAAAGCACGTCCATCATGTTTATCTCCATTACTTAACAAATCCCCAATCTGCATGACAAAGACTGTTTTGTGTTCCTTACAAATCGCATCTTCTCGCTGCTTACTATTCAAATGAGGATAACGATGCAATAACTCTTCACTGGTAATGAAATACACCTCTTCATGAATAATAGGCATTAAAAATGGATAGTGCTGTTGAAGTTGTTTTTGTGTTTTTATTAAGGAAGACACAATCCCACAAACAACCCCTTTTAAATACTCTAAATGACGATCTTCTTGTCCAATCACCAATTCAAAATCCCACTGATCAACATACGTTGAATGTAAGTTATCCATTTCTTCATCACGACGAATCGCATTCATATCGGTATATAATCCCATACCCTTACTTAAATTATATTTTTTTAAAGCATTACGCTTCCATTTTGCCAAAGATTGAACTACTTCTACTACACAATCCATGTGCTTAAAATCAAAAGACACCGGTCGCTCTACACCATTTAATCCATCATTCAATCCACTGCTTTTTTCAACATATAAAGGTGCTGAAACACGTATTAAATTTAAAGCTTGTGATAATTCTTTTTCAAAAACATCTTTTGTAAGTTTAATTGCTTTTTGTGTTTCTAAAATATCCAATTGCGATTGATACCCTTTTGGTAATAGTAATTTTCCCATATATCCTCCCCGTAAATAACAAAAATTATCATACCATAAAAAAAAGCAGAACTCCATGTTCGTAGTTCTGTTTATCCTTGTTTATTTCTTTAAAAGTTGAACCTTACGTGTAAAATAATCATACTGCTTCAACGTAGCACTAGCTTGATTGGCAAGTGCTTCCTGTCTTGTAATCCCAAATACGGTTGACCCGGATCCAGACATCAAAGCACCCTCAAAACCCATAGCTAACAGTTTGTCTTTAATATCCGCAATCTCCGGTACCATCGCAATGGAAGGCTTTTCTAAAGTATTAAATAGATTAGCAATCACACTGGGATAATCATCACTTTGTAAAGCTTTTTTCATTTCATCGACATGACCACCAACCATATCTTTTCCCTCTAATGCTTCAAACGCTAATTTCGTTGATACGCCTTTACGTGGTTTCACTAAGACTAACCAGAAATCACACTCCAGTTCAAAGGGTTGAAGAACTTCTCCAATGCCCCTTACCACTGCAGGTTGATTTAAGATACAAAATGGAACATCGGCACCCACTTGCTTACCAATATCCAACATATCTTGTAAGCTCATATTCAATCTTAAAAGCTTATTTAAAATACGTATGGTACTTGCCGCATCACTGGACCCTCCCGCAAGTCCTGCCTGCGTTGGTATATGTTTAGTGATTTTGATTTTAAATTGTTGCTGAAACTGATATTTCGCTCTAAGTAATTCAATGGCTTTAATCACTGTATTTCTTTGATCAACCGGCAAGTAAACCGCATTGCTTTCAATGGTTGTGACGGATGCAAATTCAATATCAACCACATCATAGAAATTCAATGGAGCCATAATCATATTTAATTCATGATATCCATTTTCTAATCGATTTACAACTTCTAAGACCAAGTTAACTTTTGCATATGCTCTATCCTTCATAAATTACCTCGTATAATTCGATAAACTGTTGTAAGGTTAATTGTTGTCCACGTATTTTGACATCCAAATTGCAACTTGTTAAATAGGCTTCAACATCCCCTTGCAAATACGCTCTTAAGTTATTATACAATGTTTTACGACGTTGTTTAAAACAGGCTTTAATAAAATCAAAGAATCTTTGTTGATCCTTAACCGGATGTTGTATTTCCTTGGCAATAAATTGAATCACAGTACTATCAACATTTGGTTTTGGGTTAAAGATAGTACGAGGAATCTTCATAACCACCTTTACATCATAAAGATATTGAACCATGACACTTAAAGCATTATAACTTTCACTGTTGACACTTGCAGTAAAACGATCTGCCACTTCTTTTTGCATCATAACGGTAATAAACGGAATATTACACTTGGATTCAAAGATTTTAAACAGAATGGGTGTTGTAATATAGTAAGGTAAATTGGCACATACGACTATATTGCGATAATTTTGTTTCAGACTATCGACAAATGATTTTAAGTCTAACAATAAAAAATCCTGATGAATGATGGTTACATTTGCATAGTCCTTTAAGGAATATGTTAAAACTTCCAATAAACGTTCATCAATTTCAAAGGCATAGACCGCTTTTGCACGTTTGGCTAACTGTTCTGTCAATGCTCCAATACCGGGACCAATTTCAATCACCGCATCTTCTTGAGTAAAAGAGGCATTATTGGCTATTTTTTCTACAATCGAAGGATCAATGATGAAGTTTTGCCCATAGTTCTTTTTAGCGTATAAGCTAAATTGTTTTAAAATTTCATTTGTTTTCGAGATGGTCGCTATCGCTTTTGTCATGTTGTAAAAACCTTTCAATGTCTTTTTTGCTAATTTGAAACATATTTAAACGTTTAAATAACGTCTTATTATTACAATGTCCAAGATGAAAATGCATACTGATACGATTGCGTAATACTTGTTGATCAAGGTGAAGACTATTGTATTCTTCAAGACTAATCGATGGTTCTTCATAGCTAGAAGTTGCGATATGGCTTAAGGCCTCTTGTAAAGCTTCAAAACCAGCACTTTCAACACCTACTTTTTCCTCACTACGACATTGTTCCGGCTTTAAAAAAGCATGTTTACATCCTTGTACACGCTGTTGGATGATGCTTCTGATTTTTTCACCCGGTCCATCCGGATCGGTTAATATAATTACACCACGAGTTAAAACCGCTTTTTTTATGTAATTGATGGTAAATGTGCTTAAACAAGTTCCATGTGTTTCAATGGTATCACAGTTAAAATAACGCTTAAGATTAAGTGTATCGTTTTTCCCTTCGACTACTATAAATTCTTTAATCCTAATCAACTTTACACATCCTTTGTCCTAAGCTATTCTTTATACGTCGTCCAAATTGTACGATTTCAATTTTAACTCCTTTACGCTTATAATTTCTTGCAAGTGGATTAACTTCACTTCCTACAAAAAAATCAATATCGCTATCATCGATGGCACCACCACGATCAACAACTAAGGCATAGAACTCTTCTCCACTACTTAAACCGGAGCCCTCTATTCTCGGATTGGTAAACTTTAAAACTGTACAAAATGGCAACGCACGATCGGTTGCGACTAAATAGTAACCATCATAGGTAATACCCGGCTTCCATGTACCATCGGATTGACGTACACTATCAAGCGACAACATAATGCCACTGCTTGTTCCTCCTTGTCCATGTTCATTGACATGACATCCATCACAATCAACCCCATAAGTAGTAATTTTACGTGAGTAAAAGTAGGCTCCTTCAACTAAATCAGAACCATAACTATAAACTGTAGGTGTTGGTTCTGTAATTTCATTGCTGTAGGGAATTAAGGTATTTCCCAATAATTGATCATGTAAGTAAACTTCACGATAGACTTCTTTTTCACTTCCGAGTGCTCCATCACTTACTTTAGAAATAAGCCAAGGAATGCCATTTTCACTTTGCAAGTCATCAAGTAATACTTCTTCAATTTCACCATAAGGTACTACAACTTCTTTATTTACAAATTCGTATTCTAAAATCTTCACTTCCTGAATATCACTTAACCCAACTAATAAAGTAACAGGTTCTTTTGTATCTCTATAACCTAAAAAGTATAAGCTATAAATCAAAGAAGTAGTGAACAAGATAAACGATGTAAATAAGATTTGTTCTAATTTTTTATTTTTCATATATCTATTTTAACATAAAAAAAGATATCAAAAGATATCTTTAAAGAAAACTTGGCAACGTGCTAGTTTCACTATCGCAAGGGATAGCTATAATCGCCGCAGAAATGCTTAACTT